>CAUQYP010000107.1:0-13929 GCA_963522035.1 uncultured Noviherbaspirillum sp.
GTCTAACGGGGATCCACGTCAAAAACCGCGTCAAAAGCAACTGCAACTGCAACTGCAACTGCAACTGCAACTGCAACTGCAACTGCAACTGTCGCTGCGCGGGACGTCAAGGGCAACAGCAACAGCAACCGCAACTGTCGCTGCGCGGGCAACGACATGCGCCGCTGCCCGGCAAAAACCCCTTTACCTCGGCAAAACCGACGAACCCATCAAAAACTCATCAACCGCACGCGCACACTGCCGCCCCTCACGAATCGCCCACACCACTAGCGACTGTCCACGCCGGACATCCCCCGCCGCAAACACCTTGTCCACCGACGTCTTGTAGCAGGCATCCCCGTCCGTGCTGGCACGCGCATTCCCCCTCGCATCCTTGTCGACACCGAACGCATCCAGCACCTGCTGCACCGGCGACACAAAGCCCATGGCCAGCAGGACCAGGTCGGCCTTCAGCTCGAACTCGGAGTCCGGCACTTCCTGCATGCGGCCGTCTTTCCATTCGACGCGGGCGGCGATCAGCTTCTCGACCTTGCCGTTGCTGCCTTCCAGGCGCTTGGTGGCGACGGCCCAGTCGCGCTCGCAGCCCTCTTCGTGCGACGACGAGGTGCGCAGCTTGGTCGGCCAGTAGGGCCATACCAGCGGCTTGTTTTCTTCTTCCGGCGGTTGCGGCAGCAGTTCGAACTGGATCACCGATTCGGCGCCGTGGCGGTTGGAGGTGCCGACGCAGTCGGAACCGGTGTCGCCGCCGCCGATGACGACCACGTGCTTGCCGGTCGCCTTGATCTGGTCCTTCAGTTCGTCGCCGGCGTTGACCTTGTTCTGCAGCGGCAGGAAGTCCATCGCGTAATGCACGCCCTGCAGCTCGCGGCCCGGTACCGGCAGGTCGCGCGGCTGCTCGGCGCCGCCGGCGATGACGACAGCGTCGAATTCCTGCTGCAGCTGCTCCGGCGAAATCGTCTCAGTGGCCCAGTTCGTCACGTTCTTTGGAAAATCCTTGCCGACCAGCACGCCGGTGCGGAAGGTCACGCCCTCGGCCTTCATCTGCTCGACGCGGCGGTCGATGTGCGACTTCTCCATCTTGAAGTCCGGAATGCCGTAGCGCAGCAGGCCGCCGATGCGGTCATTCTTCTCGAACACGGTGACGTCGTGGCCCACGCGCGCCAGCTGCTGTGCGGCGGCCATGCCGGCTGGGCCGGAACCGACCACGGCAACCTTCCTGCCGGTCTTGTTTTCAGCCGGACGCGGCACCACCCAGCCGTTTTCCCAGCCCTTGTCGATGATGAAATGCTCGATCGACTTGATGCCGACCGGGTCGTTGTTGATGTTGAGCGTACAGCCGGCCTCGCACGGCGCCGGGCAGATGCGGCCGGTGAACTCCGGGAAGTTGTTGGTCAGGTGCAGGTTGTCCAGCGCCTCGCGGTAAGTGCCGCGGTAGACCATGTCATTCCAGTCCGGGATCAGGTTGTTGACCGGGCAGCTGTTGTTGCAGAACGGGATGCCGCAGTCCATGCAGCGCGCGCCCTGCACCTTGGCCTGGTCGTCCGACAGGCGCAGCGTGAATTCCTTGTAATGCCTGGTGCGCTCGGTGGACGGTTCCGCTGCTTCCTGCAGCCGCTGGAACTCCATGAATCCGGTGACTTTACCCATGTCTTTGTACTCGCTTCCTCAATATGCTCTACGACCGCGCGGCCTTCGTCGAAGGCTGCGCGGCACTGTCGTTGTCAGGCAATGGCCTTGTCGCGGGATTCCCGGGCGATGCGCGCGGCGTCCATCTCGGCCAGCGCCCGCTTGTACTCGGTCGGGAAGACCTTGACGAACTTCGCGCGGGCATGCGCCCAGTCGTCCAGCAGGGCCCGCGCGCGGGTGCTGCCGGTGTACTTGAAGTGGCGCTCGATCAGGCCCTTCAGGATCGCCTCGTCGCTCTGGCTGGCGCCGCCGCGCAGCTGGCTGTGCCAGGTGGCGCGCGGGGTTTTCGCTTCCTGGTCAGCCGTGGACTGCACCGAATCCAGCGCCACCATCGACATGTTGCACTTCTTCGCGAAGTCGCCTTCCTCGTCGTACACGTAGGCGATGCCGCCCGACATGCCGGCCGCGAAGTTGCGCCCGGTCTGGCCCAGCACCACCACGGTGCCGCCGGTCATGTACTCGCAGCCATGGTCGCCGGTGCCTTCCACGACCGTCACCGCGCCCGAGTTGCGCACCGCGAAGCGTTCGCCGGCAACGCCGTTGAAGAAGGCCTCGCCGGCAATCGCGCCGTACAGCACGGTGTTGCCGATGATGATGTTGTCGACCGCGCGGCCGCGGAACTCGGTGTTGGGACGCACGATGATGCGTCCGCCCGACAGGCCCTTGCCGACGTAGTCGTTGCCTTCGCCGATCAGGTCCAGCGTAATGCCGTGCGCCAGGAAGGCGCCGGCCGACTGGCCCGCTGTGCCGTGCAGCTGGATATGGATGGTGTCGTCCGGCAGGCCTTCATGGCCGTACTTCATCGCCACCTGGCCGGACAGCATGGCGCCGACCGTGCGGTTCAGGTTCTTGATCGGCGAGATGAAGGACACCCGCTCGCCGCGCTCCAGCGCCGGTTTTGCCTGCGCCAGCAGCTTATGGTCGAGCGCGCTTTCCAGGCCATGGTCCTGGAACTCGGCCTGGTACAGCGGAATGTCGTCCGACAGTTCCGGCTGGTGGAAGATGCGGCTGAAGTCCAGCCCCTTGGCCTTCCAGTGGGACACGGCGCGCGACTTGTCGAGCAGGTCGGTGCGGCCGATCAGTTCGTTGTAGGTGCGGATGCCCAGCTGCGCCATGATCTGGCGCGCTTCCTCGGCGACGAAGAAGAAGAAGTTGACCACGTGCTCGGGCTTGCCGGTGAATTTCTTGCGCAGCACCGGGTCTTGCGTGGCTACGCCCACCGGGCAGGTGTTCAGGTGGCACTTGCGCATCATGATGCAGCCCTCGGCTACCAGCGGCGCGGTGGCGAAGCCTACTTCGTCGGCGCCCAGCATCGCGGCAATGACGACGTCGCGGCCGGTCTTGATCTGGCCGTCGGTCTGCACGCGGATGCGGCTGCGCAGGCGGTTCAGCACCAGCGTCTGCTGGGTCTCGGCCAGGCCCAGCTCCCACGGCGTGCCGGCATGCTTGACCGACGACAGCGGCGAGGCGCCGGTGCCGCCGTCGTGTCCGGCCACCACCACGTGGTCGGCCTTGGCTTTCGCCACGCCTGCGGCCACGGTGCCCACGCCCACTTCGGACACCAGCTTGACCGAGATGGCCGCCTTCGGGTTCACGTTCTTCAGGTCGTGGATCAGCTGCGCCAGGTCTTCGATCGAGTAGATGTCATGGTGCGGAGGCGGCGAGATCAGGCCCACGCCCGGCACCGAGAAGCGCAGGCGGGCAATGTACTCGGATACCTTGTGGCCGGGCAACTGGCCGCCTTCGCCAGGCTTGGCGCCCTGCGCCATCTTGATCTGGATCTGGTCGGCGGAGACCAGGTATTCGGCGGTGACGCCGAAACGGCCCGACGCCACCTGCTTGATCTTCGAGCGCAGCGAGTCGCCTGCCAGCAGCGGCATGTCGACTTCAATCTGCTCCTGGCCGACGATGGAGGCTAGCGTGTCGCCCTGCCTGATCGGAATGCCTTTCAGCTCCTGGCGATAGCGGTTCACGTCCTCGCCGCCCTCGCCGGTGTTGGACTTGCCGCCGATGCGGTTCATCGCAATCGCCAGCGTCGCATGCGCCTCGGTCGAGATCGAGCCGAGCGACATCGCGCCGGTGGCGAAGCGCTTGACGATTTCCTTGGCCGGCTCGACTTCCTCCAGCGGGATCGCAAGCGCCGGGTCGAGCTTGAACTCGAACAGGCCGCGCAGGGTCATGTGGCGACGCGACTGGTCGTTGATGATCTGCGCATATTCCTTGTAGGTGGAAAAGTTGTTGGCGCGCGCCGAGTGCTGCAGCTTGGCGATCGCGTCCGGGGTCCACATGTGGTCCTCGCCCTGCACCCGGTATGCATATTCGCCGCCGGTGTCGAGCGCATTGGCCAGCGACGGGTCGCTGCCGAAAGCCAGGCGGTGCAGGCGCAGCGCTTCCTCGGCCACTTCGAACACGCCGATGCCCTCGACATTGGACGCGGTGCCCTTGAAGTATTTGTCGACCAGCGCGCGGTTCAGGCCGATGGCCTCGAAGATCTGCGCGCCGCAGTAGGACATGTAGGTCGAGATGCCCATCTTGGACATGACCTTCATCAGGCCCTTGCCGACTGCCTTCTGGAAGTTGTAGATCACCTTCTCTGCCGACAGCTCGCCCGGCAGGCCGCGCGCCATGTCGGCCAGCGTGTCCATCGCCAGGTACGGGTGGATGGCTTCGGCGCCGTAGCCTGCCAGCAGCGCGAAGTGATGCGTCTCGCGGGCCGAGCCGGTTTCCACCACTAGGCCGGTGGAGGTGCGCAGGCCCTTGCTGACCAGGTGCAGGTGGATCGCCGAGGTCGCCAACAGCGCGGGAATCGCGACATTGTCGCCGTCGATCCTGCGGTCGGAGATGATCAGGATGTTATGGCCGGAACGCACCGCGTCCACTGCCTGTGCGCACAGCGACGCCAGGCGCGCCTCGATGCCTTCCTTGCCCCATGCCAGCGGGTAGCAGATGTCCAGCTCGTGCGAGCGGAACTTGCCGCCGGTGTGGCGGCTGATGTCGCGCAGGCGCGCGATGTCGGCATAGTCGAGGATGGGCTGCGACACTTCCAGCCGCATCGGCGGGTTGATGTTGTTGGTGTCGAGCAGGTTGGGCTTGGGGCCGATGAAGGACACCAGCGACATCACCATGGCTTCGCGGATCGGGTCGATCGGCGGGTTGGTCACCTGCGCGAACAGCTGCTTGAAGTAGTGGTACAGCGTCTTGTTCTTATTGGACATGACCGCCAGCGGCGAGTCGTTGCCCATGGAGCCGGTGGCTTCCTCGGCCTGCACCGCCATCGGCGACATCAGGAACTTCAAATCTTCCTGGGTGTAGCCGAAGGCCTGCTGGCGGTCCAGCAGCGGCACTTCGGAAACCGGCACGGCGGCTTCGGCGTCGAGGTCGAGGTCGTCGAGCTTGATGCGGACCGACTCGATCCACTGCTTGTACGGCTTGGCGTTGGCGTAGGTGTCCTTCAGTTCCTTGTCGTCGATGATGCGGCCGGCGTCGAGGTCGATCAGGAACATCTTGCCCGGCTGCAGCCGCCATTTCTTGATGATCTTGGACTCAGGGATAGGCAGCACGCCGGACTCGGAGGCCATCACCACCAGGTCGTCGTCGGTGACGATATAGCGCGCCGGGCGCAGGCCGTTGCGGTCGAGCGTGCCGCCGATGTGGCGGCCGTCGGTGAAGGCCATCGCGGCCGGGCCGTCCCACGGCTCCATCATCGCCGCATGGTATTCGTAGAAGGCGCGGCGGTTGTCGTCCATCAGCGTGTGGTTTTCCCAGGCTTCGGGAATCATCATCATCATGGCCTGGGCAATCGGGTAGCCGGCCATGACCAGCAGTTCCAGCGCATTGTCGAAGCAGGCGGTGTCGGACTGGCCTTCATAGATCAGCGGGAACAGCTTCTTCAGGTCGTCGCCCATGACGGCCGACTTCATCACGCCTTCGCGCGCGCGCATCCAGTTGAAGTTGCCCTTGACGGTGTTGATCTCGCCGTTGTGCGCGAGCAGCCGGTACGGGTGGGCCAGCGGCCATTCCGGGAAGGTGTTGGTGGAAAAGCGCTGGTGCACCAGCGCCAGCGCGGAAATGCAGCGCTCGTCCTGCAGGTCCTTGTAATAGACGCCGACCTGGTCGGCCAGCAGCAGGCCCTTGTAGACCACGGTGCGGGCGGACATCGACGGCACGAAGAATTCCTTGCCATGCAGCAGGTTCAGCGCCTGGATCGCGTGGCCGGACGACTTGCGGATCACGTACAGCTTGCGCTCCAGCGCGTCGGTCACCATGATGTCCTGGCCGCGGCCGATGAAGATCTGGCGGATCACCGGCTCTTTCTGGCGCACGGTGGGCGACATCGGCATCTCGATGTCGATGGGCACGTCGCGCCAGCCCAGCACGACCTGGCCCTCGGCCAGCACCGCGCGCTCGATTTCCTGTTCGCAGGCGATGCGCGAGGCGGCTTCCTTGGGCAGGAACACCATGCCGACGCCGTACTCGCCGGGCGGCGGCAGGTTCACGCCCTGCTTGGCCATTTCCTCGCGGTAATACTGGTCGGGAAGCTGGATCAGGATGCCGGCGCCGTCGCCCATCAGCTTGTCCGCGCCGACCGCACCCCGGTGGTCGAGGTTCTTCAGGATCAGCAGTCCCTGCTCGACGATGGAATGGCTCTTGGTGCCCTTGATGTGGGCGATGAAGCCGACGCCGCAGGCGTCATGTTCATTGGCTGGATCGTAAAGACCTTGCGCGTGCATGGGGTTTCCTCACTGCTGAAAAGTTTGACCCTGCAGAATAGTGCAAGGAATCAGATAGTTCAACAGGAAAAATTGGGGTCAGAGTCGAATTAAAATCATGCGCTACCAATGACCATTTTAATTGGTGACAGAGTCATTTTGGTGCGCCAATCGGACTTTTGGGCGGTCTTCCCCGCCGTGCTGGGCCTACCCGGCGCTGTGCACGTTTCTCCAGGTCGCTGCGGAAAGCATCCGGACCCAGGGCCCACTCCGCCTGCACCGCACGTTCCAGACGGGCAATCTCGTTGCTTGACATGCCCCGCTCCATCAGGCGCCGGTATGCCGCTTCCCGCTCGAAAGGCGTATTGCCGAGCGCCCAGTACAGCGGGTGGTCGGCGATCAGCCCGTCAGCCGCCATGCCGGCATGATGCGTATAGCTCGACCAGCGGTAGTCGGCCGGGTCGGCGGCGGCGCCCAGCAGCACCGGCCGCATCTCCATATATAGGCAGCAGTCCAGGAAATGGCTTTGGGCGTCGACCACCGTGGCCTTGTAGCGGCTGACCCAGAGCGTGCCCGAGCGGGCGTATTTCCGGTTGAACCAGGGAACGTAGTAACGCCCGGTCCATTGCATCATCCGGCCCAGCCCGTCCTGGTCCGACGGCGTGACCAGCAGGTTGATTTCCTCCGGCAGCAGCAGGTAGGCATGGATGCCCACGCCAAACTTCCTGCCGGCCTCGCGCAGCCAGCCGAGATAGGCGGCATAGTCCTCGCTGTCGCGAAAAACCGGCTGGCCGTCGTGGCCATGCTGGCTGACGTAATGTGGCTGGTGGGGAACCACGAGGCGAGGAAGGCGGGCCATGGAGGCGATGCGGGTCGTTCAGGAAGCCGCCATTGTAGTGTGGCCGGCGGCGGCGGTGGCCGTTCCCCGGCCGTCGGCAAGGCCACTCCCTGCACGCGCGATCCGATCAGGCGGACGGTTGGCTGCCACGCATCGCCGCGGCGCCCGGCATCAGGCTGGCCTGATACATGCGCAGGGAATCGAGCACGATGTCGTTCAGGCCTGCACCGCCGTGCTGCTCGACATGCTGCAGCAGCGCGAAGCGCATCCGCGGCTCCCAGAAGCGCTTCAGATGGCTGGCAATTTCTTCCAGCGACTGGCTGCGGTCCTTCATGGTTTCAAAAAAATCGCCGATGTGGTTTGCCATCGTTACCAGGTTGTCCACGTTATTGCGCATGTCACTATTCCCCTGTCGAACTGCCTTTTTACGGATTGTCGCGTTCAAGCCGCTGCGAGCGCGCATAAACCACCAGGCTCTGGTGCCGCACGAAACCGACCAGCGTGACATTGGCTTGTTCCGCCAGCCGGATCGCCAGGCTGGTCGGCGCCGAGATGGCCGCCAGCAGGCCGATGCCCAGCGTCGCCGCCTTCTGCACCATTTCATAGCTGGCGCGGCTCGTGACCAGGGCGGCGCCGCTGCTGAAGTCGAGACGGCGGCGGGACATGGCGCCGATCAGCTTGTCCAGCGCGTTATGGCGGCCGACGTCTTCCCGCACCAGTGCGATCGCGCCGTCGGCCTGCATCCAGGCTGCCGCATGGGTGGCGCCGGTCTGGCGCTGCAGCCGCTGCCCCAGCTTCATGGCTTCCATGCCGTCGTGGATGCGCTGCGCGGAAAACAGCGCGGCACCGTCCGTCGGCGGCGGCCGCCGGATCGCCTGCGCCAGGGTCTCGGCGCCGCACAGGCCGCAGCCGGTGCGGCCGGTCAGGCTGCGGCGCCTGTCCTTCAGCGCGGCAAACCGTCCGGAGGCTATCCGCATCCGGACCTGCAGGCCGTCGCAGGTCGGCGCCACCTCGCAGTCGAACAGCTCGGACCGGTTTTCCAGGATGCCTTCGCTGAGCGAGAAGCCCAGCGCAAAGTCTTCCAGGTCGTCGGGGGAAGCCAGCATCACGGCATGGGAAATGCCGTTGTATTCCAGCGCCACCGGCACTTCCTCCGCGACGTCGTCGTCGCAGAAGACGCCGCGGCCCGCGTGCCATTTTTCCACCGGGACGCGGGCCAGCGCGTCGTATGCCTGGTGAGTCGAGGCGTTCATCATGGTCGCGTTTGCCCTAATTGCCGCCGGCCGCTGCGTCGGCCTCCTGCGCAATGCGCCGGGCGTTGGCCAGGTCCAGCTGCGCGGTGTTGAAGCGGTCGTATGAACGCTGCCACTCGGAAGGCTGCGTCACCGGCATCACCTGCACCGCCGTGACCTTGTATTCCGGGCAGTTGGTGGCCCAGTCCGACGAATTGGTCGTGATGACGTTGGCGCCCGACTCCGGGAAGTGGAAGGTGGTGTACACCACGCCCGGCTGGACGCGCCCGGTAATCTCGGCGCGCAGCACGGTCTGGCCGGCGCGCGACGCGATGCCCACCCAGTCGTCCTGGCGGATGCCGCGCTCTTCCGCGTCATGCGGGTGTATCTCGAGCCGGTCCTCGCCATGCCACATATTGTTGTGGGTGCGGCGGGTCTGGGCGCCGACGTTGTACTGCGACAGGATGCGGCCGGTGGTCAGGATCAGCGGAAACTTGCGCGTGATCTTCTCGCCGCTGCCGAAGAATTTCGTGTTGATGAAGCGTCCCTTGCCGCGCACGAATTCATCCACGTGCATGGTCGGCGTGCCTGCCGGCGCCAGGTCGTTGCAGGGCCACTGTATGCTGCCGCCCAGTTCGTCGATGCGCTGGTAGTTCACGCCGCTGAAGGTCGGCGTCAATGCGGCAATTTCGTCCATGATCTCGCGCGGATGCCGGTAATGCATCGGGTAGCCGAGCGCATTGGCAAGCATGACGGTGACTTCCCAGTCCGACTTGCCCGCCTTGGGCGGCATCACCTTGCGCACGCGCGAGATGCGGCGCTCGGCGTTGGTGAAGGTGCCGTCCTTTTCCAGGAAGGAGGAACCGGGCAGGAAGACATGGGCGTACTTGGCCGTTTCATTCAGGAACAGGTCCTGCACCACGATGCATTCCATCGCCGCCAGCGCGGCGGTGACATGCTGCGTGTTGGGGTCGGACTGGACGATGTCCTCGCCTTCGCAGTACAGCCCCATGAAGGTGCCGTCGAGCGCGGCGTCGAACATATTGGGTATGCGCAGGCCCGGCTCGGGGTCGAGCTCGCAGTTCCACACCGCTTCGAACTGCGTGCGCGCGGTGGTGTCGGACACGTGGCGGTAGCCCGGCAGCTCGTGCGGGAATGACCCCATGTCGCACGAGCCCTGCACATTGTTCTGGCCGCGCAGCGGGTTCACGCCGACGCCTTCACGGCCGATGTTCCCGGTGGCCATGGCGAGGTTGGCGATGCCGATCACCATGGTCGAGCCCTGCGCATGCTCGGTCACGCCCAGGCCGTAGTAGATCGCGCCGTTCGCGCCGGTGGCGTAGAGCCGCGCCGCGCCGCGGATGTCGGCCGCGGGGACGCCGGTGACGGCTTCCGCGGATTCCGGGGAATTCTCGGGCAGCGAGACGAATGCCTTCCATTCCTCGAAGGAGGCGACGTCGCAGCGCGCCGCGATGAACTCGGGCCGGTGCAGGTTTTCGGTAATGATCACATGGGCCAGCGCATTGACGATGGCGACATTGGTGCCCGGCATGAGCTTCAGGTGGTAGTCCGCCTGCACATGCGGCGACTTCACCATCTCGGTGGTGCGCGGGTCGATGACGATCAGCCTCGCGCCCTGGCGCAGGCGGCGCTTCATCTGCGAGGCGAACACCGGGTGCGCGGCGGCCGGGTTGGCGCCGATGATCATGATGACGTCGGACTTCATCACCGAGTCGAAGGTCTGGGTGCCGGCGGACTCGCCCAGCGTCTGCTTCAGGCCGTAGCCGGTCGGCGAGTGGCAGACCCGGGCGCAGGTGTCGACGTTGTTGTTGCCGAAGGCAGCGCGGACCAGCTTCTGCACCAGGTAGGTTTCTTCATTGGTGCAACGGGAGGAGGTGATGCCGCCGATGGACGCGCGGCCATACTTGGCCTGGATGCGGCGCATCTCGGACGCCGCGTAGCCGACCGCTTCTTCCCACGACACTTCGCGCCACGCGTCGGTGATCTGCTTGCGGATCATCGGCTTGAGCATGCGGTCCTTGTGCGTCGCATAGCCCCAGGCGAACCGTCCTTTCACGCAGGCGTGGCCATGGTTGGCGTGGCCGTCGTGGTTGGGCACCATGCGGACCACTTCATTGCCCTTCATCTCGGCCCGGAACGAGCAGCCGACGCCGCAGTAGGCGCAGGTGGTGATCTTGCTGTGCTCGGCCTGGCCCATCATGATGATGGTCTTTTCCGTCAGCGTCGCCGTCGGGCAGGCGTCGACGCAGGCGCCGCAGGACACGCATTCGGAGTCGAGGAATTTCTCGTTCTGGCTCGCCGCCACGCGGGAATCGAAGCCGCGGCCGTCGATGGTCAGCGCGAAGGTGCCCTGGGTTTCCTCGCAGGCGCGCACGCAGCGGTTGCAGACGATGCACTTGGACGGGTCGAACGTGAAATACGGATTGGACTCGTCCTTGGCCGCCTTCAGGTGGTTCTTGCCCTCGTAGCCATAGCGCACTTCGCGCAGCCCGGTGACGCCCGCCATGTCCTGCAGCTCGCAGTTGCCATTGGTCGGGCAGGTCAGGCAGTCGAGCGGATGGTCGGAGATGTAGAGCTCCATCATGCCCTTGCGGATCTCCTGCAGTTTCGGGGTTTGCGTGCGCACCTTCATCCCCGCCTCGCATGGCGTGGTGCAGGATGCCGGATAGCCGCGCCGCCCTTCGATCTCGACCAGGCAGATGCGGCAGGAGCCGAACGCTTCCAGGGTGTCGGTCGCGCACAGCTTCGGAATGCTGGTGCCCGCCATCGCCGCGGCGCGCATGACCGAGGTGCCGGCCGGGACGCTTATCTCGACGCCGTCGATGTCGAGCGTGACCATCGTGTCGGACTCTTTTTTCGGCGTGCCGAAATCCGGGATCTTTAAATCAGTTGCATTCATGTCGCTTCCTTTTCCGTCCTGCCGAACGATGAAGATGGGTGTGGTGCTGCTGCAATCAGGCGGCTTTCCGGGTCGAGCCCGGTCCGGCCTCGTCGCCGAAGTCGGCGGGGAAATGGTCCAGCGCCGACAGCACCGGGTAAGGCGTCATGCCGCCCATGGCGCACAGCGACCCGGTCAGCATCAGGTCGCACAGGTCGCGCAGCAGATGGATCTGCTGCGGGCGGTTCTGGCCGGCGATGATGTCGTCCATCACCTCGACGCCGCGGGTCGAGCCGATGCGGCAGGGCGTGCATTTCCCGCACGATTCGACTGCGCAGAATGCCATCGCATAACGCGCCTGCCTGGCCATGTCCACGGTGTCGTCGAACGCGACGATGCCGCCGTGGCCCACCGTGGCGCCGATGGCGGCGAAGGCTTCGTAGTCGACCGGCGTGTCGAACTGCGAGGCCGGCATGTAGGCGCCGAGCGGGCCGCCGACCTGCACCGCGCGTATCGGCCGGCCGCTTGCCGTGCCGCCGCCGAAGTCGTACAGCAGTTCGCGCAGCGTGACGCCGAAGGCTTTCTCCACCAGCCCGCCATGCCTGAGGTTGCCGGCGAGCTGCATCGGCAGCGTGCCGCGCGAGCGGCCCATGCCGAGGTCGCGGTAGAACGCGCCGCCCTTTTGCAGGATCAGCGGCACGGCGGCCAGTGAAATGACGTTGTTGATCACAGTGGGCTTGCCGAACAGGCCCTGCAGCGCCGGCAGCGGCGGCTTGGCGCGGACGATGCCGCGCTTGCCCTCCAGGCTTTCCAGCAGCGCCGTCTCCTCGCCGCACACGTAAGAGCCGGCGCCCTTGCGCACCTCGAGGTGGAAGGCGCGGCCGGAGCCGAGCAGGTCGGCGCCGAGGTAGCCGGCCCGGCTGGCGTGGGCGATGGCTTCGTTCAGGGCGGCGATCGCATGCGGATATTCGGAGCGCACATAGATATAGCCAACGGTGGCGCCCACGGCGATGCCGGCTATCGTCATGCCCTCGATGAGCATGTACGGATCGTCCTCCATCACCATGCGGTCGGAAAAGGTGCCCGAGTCGCCTTCGTCGGCATTGCAGACCACGTACTTCTGCGCGGCCTGCGCGCCCAGCACGGTCTTCCACTTGATGCCGGTCGGGAAAGCGGCGCCGCCGCGGCCGCGCAGGCCGGAGTCGACCACTTCCTGCACGATGTCGCCGGCATTCATTGCCAGCGCGCGCCGGAGGCCGGCGTAGCCGTCGTGCGCCAGGTAGTCGTCGAGCGAGACCGGGTCGGTGATGCCGACCCGCGCAAAGGTAATGCGCTCCTGGTTCTTCAGATAGGGGATGTCTTCGGTCGGCCCGAGCGCCAGCGCATGGCCGCCGCCGTGCAGGAAATCATTCTCGAACAGCGTGCGCACATCTTCTTTCGTCACCGGCCCGTAGGCGACGCGCCCGTCAGGCGTGGCGACTTCCACCATCGGCTCGAGCCAGAACATGCCGCGCGAGCCATTGCGCACGATGCGCAGGTCGGCGCCGCGGCGTGCCGCTTCGACCAGCAGGGCTTTTGCCACGTCGTCGGCGCCCAGCGCCAGCGCAACGGAATCGCGGGGAACGTAGACCGTGATGCTCATTTCACACCCCGCGCCGCGCTCACCAGCGCATCGAAGCGGTCCGGCGTGACCCGGGCGTGCAGATCGCCGCCTATCATCATGTTGGGCCCGACCGCGCACAGGCCAAGGCAGTAGACCGGCTCCAGCGTGATGCCGCCGTCCTGCGTGGTGTGATGGAAATCGCAGTCCAGCGACTGCCGTGCATGGTCCGCCAGCGCATTGGCGCCGCGCGACTGGCATGCCTCCGCGCGGCAGAGCTGCACCACCTGCCTGCCGGCGGGATGCTGGCGGAAATGATGGTAATAGCTGATAACGCCGTGCACTTCCGCACGCGAGACATTGAGCGCATCGGCGATCATGGGCACGGCTTCTGCCGGAATGGCGCCGACCAGGTCCTGGATGGCATGCAGGATGGGCAGCATCGCGCCCGGGAGCGCCTTGTTCGACGCGATGATCTGTCGAACGGCTGCGACATCCCACGAACACGCGGTGTCTTCGATGAGCATTGTGGTCTCCTTGATTGATTGCCCATACGGCGGTTGATTAATGCAGTCGAAACCGGTATCGCAATAGATGCATTTACCAGCATATTTGTCTGGCGTTTGGGCTATTCATGCAACGATGGTAATGCCTCGTAATGCACGATGCAATATGAAACGATTCACCTGGGAAAGCGGCAAATGTGTTCAATTAAATAGGCAAATTAATGCTTATTAAGGCTGTTGCTCGTTAGAGAAGTTAAGCGATGTTGCTTGTTACGCGCAGCGACAGTTGCGGTTGCCCTTGACGTTCCGCGCAGCGACAGTTGCCGTTGCCCTTGACGTTCCGCGCAGCGACAGTTGCCGTTGCCCTTGACGTTCCGCGTAGCGACAGTTGCCGTTGCCGTTGTTGTTGCTTTTGACGCTGCCTTTGACGTGGATCCCCGTTAGACGGCGACGCGTCGC
>CAUQYP010000108.1:0-13742 GCA_963522035.1 uncultured Noviherbaspirillum sp.
GCGCATGGCCGAGCGCCGCGCCGGCGGGCGCGGCCAGCAGCGAGGCGACGGTCAGGTAATAGTCCCAGCGCGGGCTGGCGCGTATCTTTCGCCGGTACAGCAGCGGATGCTTCTTGTAGAGCAGTGCGTCGTACTGGATCTTCCTTTGCTGGCCGATCGAGACGCCCCAGCGTGCCGGCCGCACCGGGTGCACTACGACCGCTTCCGGCACATGCCGTATCCGCGCGCCCTGTTCCAGCAGGCGGAAGTGGAAGTCGCTGTCTTCGCGCCAGGCCAGCCTGAAGCGTTCATCGAAGCCGCCCAGCGCGTCCAGCGTGGCCTTGCGGCAGAAGCAGTTGGCGGTGACGAACTCGGCTGTCGCGAGGTGGCTGGCGTCACGCTCGTAGTCGGTGGGACGGTCGGGCAGCGGCATGGTGATGCAGCCCCAGAGCGCATCGGTATCATCGCCGAATGCCTGCAGTCCATTGCGCAGCCAGTCGGCGTCCGGCACCGTGTCGTCGTCGGTGAAGGCGACGATGCCGGCACGCGCCGTGTGCCAGCCGCGGTTGCGGGCGGCGGCAGGGCCATGCGGCCCGTGGTTGGGCACATAGCGTATGTCCAGACCGCGCGGCGCCATGCGTTCGGTCCATTTGGCAAGGGCAGTGCGGGTCGCCTCCAGCGCCGCGTCGTCGACCACGATGATTTCCATGTCGGCGCTGCGCACGGTTTGCGCGGTCAGCGCGGCGAGGCAGCGCTCGAGCAGGTCGGCGCGTCCGCAGGTGGGAACGACGACCGACACCTTCCAGGCGCCACGCTGTACCTGCGCATGCCGCCTTTCTGGCGGCGCCACCGTGCCTGCATGGTGGGCTGCATGGGACGCTTCCTGGCCGGCTGGCGGGTGACATGCGTTTTGCATGATTTCAACCTGAATGTTGATGGAAGGCGACTTGCGATTCTGTCCGACAAGTTTGCTGAAAACGGATGCAAGTCCCGTTCCAACATGGGTTCGAATCCGTCCGGAAATCTCATGACAATCCCGGGTCATAACAATGGGCCATCAAAATTCGCAGGGTGTAATAAGGGCCAGCGCATGACACCTTGCGTCGCTGACAGAAGATGCTTGTTCATCGGCCATGGTGTAATGCGCTTCGCTTTTTACACCCTACGCGTCACGGCGATGAATTGGCGCCATCAGTTGGGAATGGGTTCAGTCGCCCCCGCCAGCAGCGGATGCGCCGATGGCCTCGCGCTGCTGCAGTTGCCATAGCCTGGCATAGGCCCCATGCCGCTCCAGCAGCTGCGCATGCCGGCCGCGCTCGATCACGCGGCCCTGCTCGAGCACGATGATTTCATCGGCGTCGACCACCGTGGATAGGCGATGCGCAATCATCAGCACCGTGCGGTTTTCCGAGAGCCGGTCCAGTTCCTGCTGTATTGCATGCTCGGACGCCGAATCGAGCGCGGAGGTGGCTTCATCGAGCACCAGGATGGGCGGGTTCTTCAGCACTGCGCGGGCCACGGCGATACGCTGCCGTTCGCCGCCTGACAAGGTCACGCCCCGCTCGCCGACCTCGGTCTCGTACTGGCGTTCCAGCGAGACGACCAGGTCGTGGATGTGCGCCGCGCGGGCTGCTTCGACCACGTCGTCCGCGCTGGCCCCGGCCCGGCCGTAGCCGATGTTGTAGCCTATGGTGTCATTGAAGAGCACGGTGTCCTGGGGCACCACGCCGATGGCGGCGCGCACGCTGTCGGCGCCGACCCTGGCAACATCCTGGCCGTCTATCAGTATGCGGCCGCCGTCGGGCGCATAGAGCCGCAGCAGCAGCCTGGCCAGCGTGGACTTGCCCGAACCGCTGCCGCCCACGACGGCCAGCGTGGCGCCCGGGCGTATGCAGAAGCTGACATCGCGCAGGATGGGCCGGGAAGGCTCGTAGCCGAAGCTGACATGCTCGAACACGACTTCGCCCCTTGCCACGGCCAGCGCCGGAAGGCCAGGCGGTTCTTCCATCTCGGGGCGCTCATGCAGGATGGCGAACAGGCGTTCGGCATTGACCCAGGCATCGCGCGACTCGCGGTAGACGAAGCCCAGCGCGTTGAGCGGCAGGCAGACCTGCAACACGTAGGCGTTGACCAGCACCAGGTCGCCCACCGTCATCTCGCCGGCCATCACGCCGCGGCCGGCCAGCAGCATCACCGCCGCCACGCCGCAGCCAATGATGGCGCTTTGCCCGACGTGCAGGGTGAACAGCGCCTTCTGGTTGCTGACGGCGGCTTCGGTCCAGTGCCGCATGATGCCCGCGAAGCGTTCGGCCTCGAGCGCCTCGTTGGTGAAATACTTGACCGCGTCGTAATTGATCAGGCTGTCCGCGAGCCGGCTCTTGGCGCTGGAGTCCAGCCGGTTCACGCGCCGCTGGTGCACCGCGCGGCGCGCGGTGAAGACGAGCGTGAAACCGGTGTAGACCAGGAAGGTGAGCACGATCGCCCCCGCGTAGGCGGCGCGGTAGCGCGAGGTAATGATGGCCAGCACCAGGCCGATCTCGATCAGGGTGGGAATGACGGTGAACAGCCCTACGCCCAGCAGGAAGGCGACGCCGCCGGTGCCGCGGTCGATGTCCGGCAACAGCCCGCCCATCTGGCGGCGCGCGTGGAAGCGGGCGCCCAGCCGGTGCAGGTGCTCGAAGGTCATCTGCGCATAGGTGGCGACGGTGCGCTGCGTGACGCGCGAGAACACCCGGTCGCGCGCCTCATTGAACAGCGTGCTGGAAAAGCGCAGCGCCGCGTAGCCCGCGAGCAGGTAGACCGGCAGGGCCGTCATGGCCTGCGGTTGCGACAAGGCGTCGATGATGCGCTTTAACAGCAGGGGCACGCATACCGTCGCGATCTTCGCGAGCACCAGCAGCATCACGGCCGCCAGCACACGCCACCGATAGGGGGCAATGACGATCGCCATGTCCCGCATGAAGTCCGCCATGGATGATGCCCGCGTTTCCGCCATGATGCTCCGGGCCCCTGTTGATAAGGTGTTTTGCGGAAAGCATGCCTGTTCCGCAGCTTAGGTCAGAAAGCCAACGACGCATTTTGTTCCGTCCGGCCGAGGCGTCCCAGGCGTTGAAACAAGCGATTTCCATTCGCCAAATCTTGTCATGACAATTGAATTATTTACAATTGCATGTAGCTCTTACCATGCATGCATTGCATGCGCGCTGAAACATTTCCCGGCCTCATCCGGTTAAAAAAAACGAAGGGGATACAACATCGTTTCACTGATGAGCAGCCTGGCAGTCCATGCCGGTGAAGTTGCGGCCGAGGCCGGCTCGACGGTACCGGGTAGGGCCGGGCTCGTGCCTGTTACCCGGCGACAAACGGCGTTGACGGGTACATCGCTTGCTAAAGCCTGAGGCAGTATCGGCCGGCGGCGAGCGTGGGCCGGTTCGGGGAGGGTCTATGTTCACACTGGGAATCAATGCCGCGTTTCATGATTGCTCGGCGGCCATCGTGCGCGACGGCGTGGTGCTGGCTGCGGCGGAGGAAGAACGGTTCACACGCATCAAGCATGGCAAGCGGCCGTTGCCGTTCACGGTGTGGCAACTGCCGTATCACGCAATCGACTATTGCCTGCAGGAGGCCGGCATCGTGCTGCACGACGTCGATCATGTCGCTTACTCCTATGATCCGTGGCTGCAGCTCAAGGGCAGCAAGGAAGCGGCTGGCCTGGCGCTGCCGCTGGAGCCGTCGAAGAACCCGGGTCCGTGGCTGTCGCCATGGGACCCGCTGGCGCTGTCGTATATCGTCAATGCGCCGCGCCAGCTTGCGGACGGCGCGCCGCATCATCTGAAGCAGCGCTTCCTGGGCGTCACGCATGATGGTCCCTGGCAGTGGCACTTCGTCGAACATCATCTGTCGCATGAAGCAAGCGCCTTCCTCGCGGCGCCCTTCGACGACTGCGCGGTGCTGGCGATGGATGGCCGGGGCGAGCGCGCAACCACGAGCTACGGCATCTATCGCCACGGCCGCTATGAACGGCTGAAGCAGGTCGACCTGCCGCATTCGCTGGGGCTGCTGTATGAAGCCGTGACCGACCACCTCGGCTTCCTGCGCTCCTCTGACGAATACAAGGTGATGGCGCTGGCGTCCTTCGGCAAGCCGGCCTGCGTCGACCTGTTCCGCGACGTGCTGCGCTACCGCGGCAACGGCGACTACACGGTCGAGCCGGTGGACTGGGCAGCGCTGCTCGGCCCGGCGCGCGAGCGCGGCGGCCCGATGGCGCAGCGGCATCGGGACATCGCGCATTCGCTGCAGGTGGTGCTGGAGGAGACGGTGGGCCGCATGGCCGAATGGCTGCATGCAGAAAGCCGGGCCGACAAGCTGGTGCTGGCCGGCGGCGTCGCGCTGAACTGCGTGATGAATGCGCGCTTGCGCGACCATGGCCCGTTCGGGGAGGTATGGGTGCAGCCGGCTGCCGGCGACTCCGGCACCTCGCTGGGCGCGGCGCTGTGGATCGATGCGCAGCAGCGGCAGGGGCAGGCGCGCCGCTGGCGCATGGACCACGTGTTCCTCGGCCCGGCGTATGCGGATGACGAGATCGAGCAGTTCCTGAAGCAGGCCATGCTGCCGTACCGCCGCAGCGCCGACATCGCGGCCGATGCGGCGTCGCTGCTGGCCGAAGGCAAGGTGATAGGCTGGTTCCAGGGCCGCATGGAATTCGGCCCGCGCTCGCTCGGCGCGCGGTCGATACTGGCCTCGCCGGTGCAGGCGTCGATGCAGGCGCGCCTCAACCAGATCAAGGACCGCGAAGACTTCAGGCCGGTGGCGCCGGTCGTGCTGGAGGAGGAGGCGGCAAACTGGTTCGTCGATGCAGGCGTGTCGCCGTTCATGGTCTTCATCAACGATGTCAGGCCGGACCGGGTCGAACGCATCCCGGCGGTGCGCCATGTCGACGGCACCGCCCGCATACAGACCATCAACCGCGGCCAGAACGCGCTGTACTATGACCTGCTGCGGGCCTTTGCCCGGTTGACCGGCGTGCCGGTGCTGGTCAACACCTCGTTCAATACCCGCGGCGAGCCCATCGTCTGCACCCCGCGCGACGCGGTCGAGTCCTTCTGCACCACGCCGCTGGATGCGCTGGCGATCGGTTCCTTCCTGCTGGAGAAGCAGCCGCTTCTGCAGGCCGGGGAAAGCGCATGAGCGAGACGGGCCTGGCGCTTGGGCGCATGCGCCGGATCGCTGTGTTCCGGGCCTTGCAGCTCGGCGACCTGCTGTGCGCGGTGCCGGCGCTGCGCGCCTTGCGCAAGGCAGCGCCGCGAGCACGCATCACCCTGATCGGGCTTCCATGGGCCAGCAGCTTCGTCGAGCGCTTCGCGCACTATGTCGACGACTTCATCGCGTTTCCCGGCTACCCCGGCATGCCGGAAAGCGTGCCGCAGCCGGAGGCCATGCCGCGCTTCCTGGAAGCGGCGCGCGGGCGGCGCTTCGACCTGGTCTTGCAGCTGCATGGCAGCGGCGCTCTGAGCAACCCGCTGGTCGAGTCGCTGGGCGCTGCACGGACGGCCGGGTTCTACCTTGCCGGCGAGCCGTGCCCGGACCCGTCGACATTCACGGCATGGTGGCCGCATGAGCATGAAGTGCTGCGCTACCTTCGCCTGCTGTGGATGCTGGGCGCGCCGCCGCAGGGCGAGCATCTCGAATTCCCGACTTCGTCAAGCGAGCACGGGGAACTGGCGCGCGCAGCGCCCTGCCTGCAGGCCGGCGGCCATGTCTGCATCCATCCTGGCGCGCGCCTGCCGTCCAGGCGCTGGCCGCCGCAGCGTTTTGCCGAAGTTGCCGACGCCCTGGCCGGGCAGGGCCTGACTGTCGTCGTCACCGGGTCGGCGGAGGAGCGGCCGCTGGCGGGCGCAATGCTGGACGCGATGCAGGCGGCCGCCATCGACCTGTCAGGCCGCACCAGCCTGGGCGCGCTGGCGGTGCTGCTGTCGAATGCCCGTTTGCTGGTCTGTAACGACACCGGCGTGTCGCACATGGCAGCTGCGGTCGGCACGCCCAGCGTGGTGGTCTGCAGCGGCGCCGATCCCGCCCGCTGGGCGCCGCTGGACCGCTTGCGGCACCGGGTGCTGCACGCCGACGTGCCATGCCGGCCATGCAGCTACTACGCATGTCCGATCGGGCATCCCTGCGCGCTGGGCGTGGGCAGCAGACAGGTGCTGGCGGCCGCAAGCCGCCTGCGCGACGAACTCATGCTTCATTGACAGAAACCGACAGAAATTGACAGAAGGGGAAGGCCCGGCCATGAAAGAACTGCACTGCAAGCGCATCCTGGTCACTGGCGGCGCCGGCTTTCTCGGTTCGCACCTGTGCGACCAGCTGCTGGCGGATGGCCATGACGTGCTGTGCGTCGACAACTTCTATACCGGCAGCAAGCGCAATATCTGCCACCTGCTGCAACGGCCCAACTTCGAGCTGCTGCGGCACGATGTCACATTCCCGCTGTATGTCGAGGTGGACGAGATCTACAACCTGGCCTGTCCGGCCTCGCCGGTGCATTACCAGCATGACCCGGTGCAGACCACCAAGACCAGCGTGCACGGCGCAATCAACATGCTGGGCCTGGCCAAGCGGCTGCGGGCCCGGATACTGCAGGCGTCGACCAGCGAAGTCTACGGCGACCCGGCGATGCATCCGCAGCGCGAGGGCTACTGGGGGCATGTCAACCCGATCGGCCCGCGCTCCTGCTATGACGAAGGCAAGCGCTGCGCGGAGACGCTGTTCATGGATTACCGCCGCCAGCACGGCCTGCCGGTCAAGGTGGCGCGCATCTTCAACACCTATGGCCCGCGCATGCATCCGAACGACGGGCGAGTCGTGTCCAACTTCATCATGCAGGCGCTGGCCGGCGAGCCCATCACGATGTATGGCGATGGCTTGCAGACCCGTTCGTTCTGCTTCGTCGACGACCTGATCGACGGCCTGCTGCGGCTGATGCAGACGCCGGACGAGTTCTGCGGCCCGGTCAACCTCGGCAACCCGGTCGAGTGCACGATGCTGGAACTGGCGCAGGAAGTGATCAGGCTCACCGGCTCGCGCTCGGCCATCGAGTTCAGGCCGATCCCGTGCGACGACCCGACGCGGCGCCGGCCCGATATCGCGCTGGCGCAGCGCTACCTGTCATGGGAGCCGAAAGTGACGCTCGCAGCCGGGCTGCAGAGGACGATCGCGTACTTCCGCGAACTGCGCATGGCAATGGGGCAGGACCGGCAGGCAGACGGCGCGCGCGCTGCGCTGGCCCAGCCTTGATCGCGCGTAAGCCAGGATGCCTGGCTGTCCGTCGCCGGCGCAATACAGGCAGTCCGCCAGTCAGGCCGGGCGGATTTCCGCGAGCAGGCTCACCAGCTTCCGGATATCGACCGGCTTGACAAAATGATGGTCGAAGCCGGAGGCCAGCGCGCTGCTGCGGTCGCTTGCCTGGCCGTAGCCGGTGACGGCCACGAGCACGCTGTTCGCCGTTTCGGCCTGCTGCCGCAAGCGCCTGGCGACTTCGTTGCCATCCATTTCGGGCAAGCCTATGTCGAGCAGGATGACTTCCGGCGCTTCGGCTTTCGCCCGTGCCAGCGCCTGCTGCGCGCCATGCTCGACCAGCACTTCGTGGCCCGTGGCTTCAAGCAGCATCGCCAGCATGGCGGCCGCGTCCTTGTTATCGTCGACGACCAAGATGCGCAGCGGCCTGGCCGGCGGCGCCATGCTGTCATCCACGCTACGCTGCAACGGGTCGCAGCCATTTTCCGCCAGGCGCGGCAGGCAGACCGTGAAGGTGCTTCCCTGGCCCATGCCGGCGCTGCTGCAGGACGCCGTGCCGCCATGAAGTTCCACCAGGCTCCGGACCAGGGCCAGTCCCAGGCCCAGTCCGCCGGAAGAGCGGTCCGGCGACCGCTCGGCCTGCGCAAACAGGTCGAATGCGCGCAGCACCAGTTCCGGCGTCATGCCGATGCCGTTGTCACGGACGTGGATCAGGATGCGCGACGCATCGGCCTCGATCGCGAGAACGATGTGGCCGCCTTCGTTCGTGTACTTGACCGCGTTGTTGAGGATGTTGGCGATCACCTGCACCAGCCGCTTCCTGTCGCCCATGACAATGGCGGACTCCGGCGGCATCTGCATGGTCAGATGGTGGTGGCGCGCCCGCAAGCCGGGGTTCACCTGCTCGACCGCCTCGGCGACGACCCCTGCAATGTCCACGGGCGCGGCGTCCAGCTTGACCAGGCCGCGCGTTACCCGCGAGACGTCGAGCAGGTCATCGATCAGGCTGGTCATGTGCCTGACCTGGCGGCCGATGATCTCGCTGGTCTGGCGCACGCGCGGTTCGTCCAGCCTGGCCATCTGCAGCAGTTCGGCGGCTGCCCCGATGGGCGCCAGCGGGTTGCGCAGCTCGTGCGCCAGCATCGCAAGAAACTCGTCCTTGCGCCGGTCGCCCGCCCTCAGTGCCTCTTCGGCCAGCTTCTGGCTGTGGATGTCGGTGCAGGTGCCCATCCAGCGGATGATATTTCCGGCATCGTCCCTGACCGGCAAAGCCCTGCCCAGGACCCAGCGATATTCGCCGGAACGATGCCGGAGCCGATACTGGATTTCATAGGTGTCCCCGGTTTCCAGGCTGTGCTGCCATCGCTTCCATGAGCGCGACTTGTCGTCCGGATGGAATATCTCGTTCCACTCGTGGCCATCGGTCGTACCGGCCGTCACCCCGGTGAAGTCATACCACTGCTGGTTGTAGTAGTCGTGGTAACCATCCGGGCGGGTGGACCAGGCCATCTGCGGCATGGCGTTGGTTATCGTCCGGAACTTGGCCTCGCTTTCGCGCAGCGCCAGTTCATTGCGCAGCCGCTCGCTGGCAGTTCTTGTCCTTTCCGCCACCTCCCTGATGAACAGCAGGTCTTCCGGCGACCAGTCGCGCACTGCAGCATGGTTGACGAACATGACTGCCACCGGCTCGTCGACTTCGATGATCGGCACACCCACGAATGCCGCGGCGCTGCGCGACTTCAGGACGGCGGCAGCCGGCGCGGTGCGGCTATCCTTGCCGACGTCGCTGATCGCGATAAGCCGGCCCTGCTTCAGGTCCTCGATGAAGGTGCCGAAGTCGCGCAGGTCCAGCATGCCTGCAAGCGTTTCGATGCCTGGGCCGTTCCAGTCCCGAAGCACATGGAGGCTCTCGCCATGATGGTCGATCGTGCCATAGCCGGTGCGGCTGACGCGCAGCGTCTGGCCCAGCACCTGGCAGGCCTTGAACGCGATATCGGCCACGGTCTTCAGGCCGCGGACTTCGTCGGTCAGCTTGACCAGCGCGTCCCGCCTTGTCTCGGCGAACACGCGTTCGGTCACGTCGACGCCCTGGACGAAGATGCTGCCCACGTGCCCGCCTTCCATGATGGGCTGGAACACGAAGTCGATGAAGCGCTCGGTCGCCTCGGCGCCAGGCTCCGTCCGGAACGAATACCTGGCGCCATTGGCGGCAAATGGCTTTCCGGTCCGGTATACGTTGTCGAGCAGGTCCACATAGCCTTGCGCCGCAGCGTCAGGGAGTCCGTCGGCGAAGGTCTGGCCGATGATGTCGCGGTAGCCGATGAGCCGGAGATACGCCGGATTCACAAAATCGACGCGGTGCTCCGGCCCGGTGAGCAGCGCCATGAAAGCCGGCGCCTGCTGGAACAACTCGGCAAACCGGATGCGTTCCTTCATCTGGCGGGCATGGACGGCATGCTCGGTGGTTATTTCCTCCACACGCACCTGCTGGTGCATGAAGGCAGTGACGTCTTCGACGCGGTGGATGATAAGGGCGACATCGCCGTCCTGGGTCAGCACCGGGGTATTGACCGGGCTCCAGTAGCGCGCTTCGAAGTCCACGCCGTTTTCCGACGGCACGCGGATATCGTACTTCTGGATGGGCATCCGGTCCGGCTCGCCGGTTTGCAGCACCCTGAGCAGCGACGCACGGAGGGCGGCCGGGCCTGTTCCCATCGGGTCGTGCGGGTTGTGCGGAAAAGCGTCGAAGATGCCGAGCCCGAGAAGGCCGGGCCGCATGGTGTGCGTGGCGCGCAGGTAGGCATCATTGACGGCGACGATGACGAGATCCGGGGACACGACCAGGAACGGGGTAGGCGTTCCCTCGAACAACAGCTGGAAATCGGGCTCGGCATGGTCTGCGGATGCAGATGCAAGCGGTGCGACATGGTTCATGCGTTTGCGCTCCTGGCTAAATTTTGGTGCTGCGCTGACGGCTGGGGCGCAAGCTGCGGCCACCGCCGGCGGTACGCCGTCCGGCATCCCGAGACGAAGATTTTTCAACGCTGGTGCATCCTGGCGAGTCCGGCAGCTGCCGTTCATTTTCGCAACGGGGATAGAATTGCACCTTTGGCTGACGCCTGGACCGAAGACGTTCTCATGCCGGCCAGGCGTTTCCATGCAACTTCCCAGCCGTGTAGCAAGATGACTTCAAAGACCGATTATAAAAGTAAACGAACCTTGTCCGTCGCCCCGATGATGGACTGGACCGACCGCCATTGCCGCATGTTCCACCGCCAGATTACCCGGCATAGCTGGCTCTACACCGAGATGGTGACCACCGGCGCGCTGCTGCACGGCGATGTCGGGCGTCACCTCGACTTCAACCAGGAAGAGCACCCGGTCGCGCTGCAACTCGGCGGCAGCGAGCCCGAGGCGCTGGCGCAAAGCGCGCGGCTGGGGCAGCGCTGGGGCTACGACGAGATCAACCTCAACTGCGGCTGTCCGTCGGAGCGGGTGCAAAAAGGCGCGTTCGGCGCCTGCCTGATGGCCGAGCCGAAGCTGGTCGCCGACTGCGTCCGGGCCATGAAGGACGCAGTCGACATCGACGTCACCGTCAAGCACCGTATCGGCATCGACCAGCACGAGTCCTATGGATTCGTGCGCGACTTCGTCGGCACGATAGCCGCGGCCGGCTGCACCACCTTCATCGTCCATGCCCGGAATGCCATCCTCAAGGGACTGAGCCCGAAGGAGAACCGGGAAATCCCGCCGCTGCGCTACGAGGTGGTCTACCAGCTCAAGCGCGACTTCCCCGGACTGGAAATCATCCTGAACGGCGGCGTCGCCAGCCTCGACGAGATCGATGCGCACCTGAAGCACGTGGACGGCGTCATGCTGGGCCGCGAGGCTTATCACAACCCGTGGCTGATGGCGGCGTTCGACGCCCGTTATTATGGCGACCCGGCAGCGCCCGCGACCCGGGAAGCCGTATTGGAAGCGATGCTTCCCTATATACGCGCCGAACTTGCCCGCCATGGCGCGCAGGGCCTGAAGCTCAACAGTATTACCCGACACATGCTGGGACTGACCTTCGGGCTGCCCGGCGCACGGCGTTTCCGGCAAATGCTTTCGGATTCGAAACGGCTCGCGTGCGGCGATCCTGGCTTGCTGCTCGATGCGCTGGCAAGCCTGCCTGCTGCCGCCTGAAAAGGCACCGCCAATGCAGTGACGGCGGGAATGAGTGTAAAGCTTGCTCATTTTGCATGTAACTTTTACGCCGGTTTTCCGCAGGATTGTTTTCGATTAAGACTCCGGGGCGATTTTCCCTAGGGGCTGGTAGTTTTGCCATGTTGGCACGGAAAGTGCGTTGAATGCTTTGTAAAGCGTTTTGAGAGGCGGCATTCCGGCCATGAAGTCCGACCGTATCGGGCGGTGCCGGGAATGCCCTGGCCGGTCCGGGCAGGGCTGCATGACAAAAAACCTATTCAGACACTCAAGGAGATTTCAATGCAATCGATATCCAGGCTGACCCGGCTCATGATTGCCACAGCGGCGCTCGGTGTCGTCGTGGCAGGCTGCGACCGCCGCACCGAGGACACCACCTCGCCCGGCGCGTCCACCACCACGACAACCACCCCGAGCACGACCGCTTCGCCATCGACCGGCAGCACCGGTTCCAGTGGCGGCTCCATGTCCGGCGGGTCGACCGCCGGCTCGGGCATGAGCGGCGGCACGGCTGCCGGCACTACTTCGGACAGCGCAGGTGCAGGTGCCACGGGATCGACGGGCGCCGGCACCAGCAGCACGTCGGGCAGCAGCGGGACCATGGGCGGCACCGCCGCTGGCACGGCTGGCAGCACGCCGGACTCCACGTCTGGCAGCGGTGCGGGCATGTCGGGTGCGCCGTCGGGCGGGACATCCGGCAGCACCGGGTCGAGCTCGGTCGGACCGTCCGGCACGACCGGCACAGGCGGCGCAACCGGCACGACCGGTTCCGGCGCAGCACGCTAAATTTTGGCAGCCCGCAAGGACTGTCGCACACCGGACGCCGCTGCACCCTGTGGCAGTCGTCCGTATTTTCCTGAACCACTAACCATTTATCCCGGGAGGATAACCATGAAAAAGACGACAACCGCACCAACCCTGCTCGTTACGCTGCTGCTATCGACCGCCTTGCTGGGCGCCTGCCAGAAGAACGACACTGCAGCGACCACGCCGGCTGACACCAGCACCACGACCACGACCACCACGACGCCTGCAGCACCGGCTGCAACCACGACGACCGACAGCGCCACGACCGGCGCTGCTGCGACCGCCACCCCTGCGCCAGCCTCGGACGCAGCCGCAGCCGCGGCCAACAATGCGGCTGCAGCCGCCAGCAATGCGGCAAACGCAGCAACCACTGCCGCTGCCAACGCCACCGACAAGGCCGGCGATGCGCTCGGCGACTCGGCAGTGACCGGCAAGGTCAAGGCCTTGCTGCTGGCCGACAGTGAAGTCAAGGGAACCGACATCAACGTCGAAACCAACAAAGGCGAAGTCATGCTGAGCGGCTTCGTCGAAAGCCAGGCGCAGATCGACAAGGCGGCCAAGCTTGCCGGCGGCGTCGAAGGCGTGAAGTCGGTCAGCAACAAGCTGGAAGTGAAGAAATAATGCAGGTCGCGGATGGCCGCATGGCTGTCCGCACGGGGCCGCATCGCAGGCGAAAGCCGTGAGCGGCCTGCTCGACATCGACTGGGCCGAGGTTTTCGCACTCGGCCTTTCGCCGCTGGAGCTTATTGCGCGCGGCACGGCGATGTACTGGTTCCTCTTCTTTATATTCCGCTTCCTGGTCAGGCGCGATGTCGGCTCGGTCGGCGTAGCGGACATCCTGATCCTTGTCATCGTGGCCGACGCTGCGCAGAACGCCATGTCTGGCGAATACACGTCGGTGACCGATGGCTTCGTGCTGGTCGGAACGCTGATCTTCTGGAACGTCTTCCTCGACCGGCTCAGTTTCCGCTACCGCTGGTTCCGCAGGTTTGCCACGGCGCCGCCCTTGTGCATCGTGCTGGACGGAAAGCTGCTGCGCCGGAATATGCGTAAGGAATACATCACGGATGAAGAGTTGTGGGCGCAACTGCGGCAGGAAGGCATCGAGTCGCTGGATGAAGTGAAAGCGGTTTATCTCGAGACCGATGGCCAGTTTAGTGTCGTCAAGCGGAAGTAGGCGCCGTTGCGAGCTCCTGTTTCGGTCCTGGCGCATTTTCATGCTGGCTCGCTTTAGCCGGCTTCCAACAGAAGCGCCACTTCCGCGCAGCGACATTTGCGGTTGCTCTTGACGTTCCGCGCAGCGACAGTTGCCGTTGCCCTTGACGTCCCGCGCAGCGACAGTTGCCGTTGCCGTTGCCTTTGACGCGGCTTTTGACGTGGGTCCCCGTTGATGACGCCACGTCGATGGCGCCGAAATCGGATAAAGAAGCGTCGGCTGTCTGAGCGAAGCGAGTTTCCGA
>CAUQYP010000109.1:0-13551 GCA_963522035.1 uncultured Noviherbaspirillum sp.
GTTTCAGTCCCTGGCGACGCGTCGCCGTCTAACGGGGATCCACGTCAAAGGCCGCTTCAAAAGCAAAAGCAACTGTCGCTGCGCGGGCAACGGCAACGGCAACGGCAACGGTCGCTGCGCGGAGCAGGCAGGATCGCTTAACGGCCGGCTTGGACAAGTCAGCACGAAACTACTCTAGAATAGAATTCCGCAAGCTTCGCGCTGAAGGAGGCTGGAATGGCAACCGAACAGATTGGCGATTACGAGATTGAATACACCGGGGTGCATGTTCCCGAATCCAGCGGTTGGGCAGCCTGGGTGGAAATTTTCGGGCCATCGCCGAACCCGATGCACAGGCAGCCAGTCGTGCCCCTGCAACAGGTGGAGGTGGAAACCAGCTTTGGCAGCGAGCAGGAGGCCGAGCAGGCCGCTCGCCGGATTGCCATGGACATGGTGGAGCACCGGCGCAGCGCCTCTGCCTGAATCCCCCGGTTTCAACCTGGTTGCAATTTTTAACAAGGCCGAAGTGAACTCTTGCGCAACGCACCAATCGGACGGACATCATTGCAAGGGGAGAAAGCCATGACAATGTGTTCAGCATGTAGTGCGCTGCAGCATGGCGGGCGCGAGCATGCGGGCCTGATGAGCAAGGGCCGGCGGGGCCTGCAGACGGCCGCGCGGGTCCGGACCAGCGGCGGTGAGTATTTCGTATGCCGGCTGTGCGGTGCGGAATGGCGTCGCGATAATGGCATGCATCCGGTGCCGAAAAAAATCAAAGCCTGGCCGCGCGCGTCCTTGCGTTAGCGGGACCGGGCAGCGGTTGTAGCCAATGTATTACGGAGGCGGCGGTGCGGGTCGCGACCCGGCTCGTTGCGCCACCATCGCCCGGCGCCGCAGCGCGTGCATCAGGAGCGCTCCGGCCAGTGCGGCGACGCCATCGATCAGCACATCGCTGACCCGTGCTTCCCTGAATGGCAGGAAGTACTGGTGCAATTCGTCGCCTGCGCCTGCCAGCACGGTCAGTGCCACCGCCGCTGCGACACGGGGCTGGCGCATGGACAGCCAGGCCAGGCAGCACCAGCCCGAATAAAACACCAGGTGGTAGACCTTGCTGAAGTCGGCACGACCCGGCAAGTGGTCGACCGTAGGCTGGTGTCCCCCCATCCATAGCAGCAGCGCATACAACGTCACCGCTGTAACGATGTAAAGCGGGCGCGGAATTTTCGTCAGCAACGGGTACAGGGGCATGTCGGTCTCAGGGTTGCGGTTCGTTTAGCGATTTTGCGGCCGGTCTCCGGAAATGCGCAAGATCGGCATTGCCACATCGATTAGACTTTTACGGTTTGCGGCCCGCGGCAGCGGCCATTCCGATGAACACGCAACACGCATTTTCAGAGGCGCCGAACTTGTCTTCCCTACCCGATTCCCTATCCCCATCCGAACACCCCGGCCCGCGCATCGTCAATCGCGTGCTGCTGACCAATGACGACGGCATCGACGCGCCCGGCCTGGCGGTTCTGGAACAGGTCGCCGCCAGCCTGGCCGCCGAAGTCTGGGTGGTGGCGCCCGAGCATGACCAGAGCGGCACCTCGCACTCGATCAGCCTGCACCAGCCGCTGCGCTACAGCCGCCGCGGCGAACGCCGTTTCGGCATTTCGGGCACGCCCGGCGACTGCGTGGTCATGGCGGTGCGGCACCTGATGCAGGACCAGTTGCCCGACCTGATCCTCTCCGGGGTGAACCGGGGTGCCAACCTCGGCGTGGAAACCGTGTTTTCCGGCACGGTGGGCGCGGCGATGGCCGGCATGCTGTTCGGTATTCCGTCGATTGCGCTGAGCCAGACCTTTTCCGACCCGGCTGCCGTGCGGTGGGACACTGCGCGGCAACTGGCGCCGGACGTCATCCGCCGGCTGCTGGCGGCCGGCTGGGACACGCATGCCTGCCTCAACGTGAATTTCCCGAACGTGGCGCCGGCCGATGCCGGCCCGCTGACGCTGACCCGGCAGGGCGTGGGCCTGGTCAAGAGCATCAATGTCATCCCGCGCACCGATCCGCGCGGCCTGACCTACCACTGGCTGCAGTTCCACCGGGAAGCGGTGGAAAATGCGCCGGACACCGAAACCGCGGTGGTACGCGCAGGCGGAATCGCAGTGACGCCGCTGCGCTTCGAGCGGACCAACGACGAGGCGCTGGCCCAACTGCGGGACAGCCTTTCGCTGCGCTGACCTGGTTTCGGCCGCGACGTCCTGCCCGGTCAGGCGTCGGACGATGTCAAGGTCGCCAATACCTCGGGCAACACCGTCGCACGCCAGTGTTCCCCGGAAAAAACGTCCCTGTGCCCGGCGCCTTCGGCGACCACGTGCCGCTTGCGGGCGTCGTCGATGCCGCTGCAAAGCGCATGCGCCGCCAGGGTCTGGCCGGCGCCGCAGATCTCGTCCTGCCCGCCTTCGACTGTCAGCAGCACGGTGCCCCGGATTGCCTCCGGCCGCACCGGGCGGCCGCGATGCCGCAGGCTTCCCTGGGCCAGCGAACACTGTTGGAATACTTCACGCAGGTTGTCCAGGTAGAGCCCGGCGTCGATGTCCAGGACCGGTTGCTGCGGTGACATGGCGCTGCCCATTTCCAGCATGGCCTGCCAGTAGCGGGCCGGGTTGAACAGGCTGGATGAGAATGCCGAAAATGGCGGCAGCGACGAGAGCGATGCGATGCGTCGCTGGTTGTCCATGCTGGCGGATGTGATCAGCTGCAGTGCGCCGCCATAGACCCGCCGTCCCGCGCCCGCTGCGCCGTCGGGGACGATGCTGATCAGCTGCTCGTCGAACCAGGACAGCGGGGCGCCGGTGGCGTAACGATTGACCGCACCGGGATTGACCCGGGCGTCGACCGGGCCGGCCATCATGGTCAGGCTGCGCGGCTGCGCCGAGTGGTCGTCCTCGGCCATCAGCGCCAGCGCGGCCAGGGTCGGCACGCAGGACTGGCAGATCGCCATCACGTGCGCGCCGTCACCGACTTCGGCGCAGAAGCGCAGCAGGTAATCGATGTAGTCGTCCATCCCGAATCCGCCATCGGCGAGCGGCACGTCCCGGGCGTCGCGCCAGTCGGTCACATGGACATCGTAGTGCGGCAGCAGGCCGGCGATTGTTTCACGCAACTGTGCTGCCGCGTGCCCGGCCATGGGCGCAACCAGCAGAACCCGGGTCCGTTCCCTGCCAGCGACGCCGAAGCGCAGCAGCCGACCGAACGGGAGGTCCAGCACGACGTCCTCGGACGCCGCGCCGACGTCGCCGAGCTGCATGCCGTCCAGCCCGAACGTCTCGCGCGGCAGCCGCAGCCGGTCGCCCCAGGTGGCTTCGAGCATCAGCGCGATTTCGCGCATGCCGGGTGGGTGGGTAGTCCAGCCAGGCGTGGCCGGCGGAGAGTGATCGGGCATGGAGGGCTCCTGCAGATGTGAACGTCAACGGCTAAGCATTTGATGACTAACGTGTTTTAACGCAACAATTCCTTGAATCCGGTTTGGCATGCCGAACGTACAATAGTTGCAGCATGACTCTTATTTAATCACCTGACGGAGAACCTATGAAACTGTTGACTTTGACCGCTGCCGGCACGCTGGCCCTGGCGCTTGCTGCCTGCTCTACGCCTGGCATGATGACCACGATGAAAACACCGGACGCGCCTGCCGCGGTCACCGTGCCCGCAGGTCACAAAGTGGTGATGATGACTACCGGCGTGGGCGACCTGACCTACGAATGCCGCGCCAAGGCCGGCGCCGCTGGCGCCTGGGAATGGGTGTTCACCGGCCCGGACGCAATGCTGTATGACATGAACAAGAAGATGGTCGGCAAATACTACGGCGGCCCGACCTGGGAAGCGGCGGACGGCAGCAAGGTCGGCGGCAAGCAGCTGGCCGTGGCGCCGTCGCCGAACGCCGGTTCGATCCCGCTGCAACTGGTGCAGACCACGCCGGCGATGGGCAATGGCGCAATGACCGGCGTGAGCTATATCCAGCGCCTGAATACCATGGGTGGCATCGCCCCGACGGATGCCTGCGGCGCCGGCTCGGTCGGCACGAAGAAGACTGTCAAGTACCAGGCCGACTACGTATTCTACAAGCCGGCATAAGCAAGGCCGGAGCGCCGCTGCCAGCCACGTCCGGCCAAAACTTCACCAGGAATTAATGGAAGGTTTCCGGATTGAGCAACAGCGGCGTGCCGCCGACGCGCGCATGGACCATGCGCCTTGCCACGCCGGTGATCGCCGGCTCCATGGCGCGGAAAGCGGCTTCCGGCGTGCCGTCGAAGCCCTTGCGGTCGGCCAGCTTTTGCAGCGCCTCGTTTGAAATGAAGCAGTCGCGCTTGACGTAGTCGACCTGGATGGTGAAGCTGATTCCGGTGCTGCTGACTTTTGCCGGGAGGGGGCTGGTGGCCATGGTGGGGTTCCTGAAGGAGGGTAGGCTCGAAAGCGAGGTGCGATAGTGCACCACTATCCCCACCGGCGCAAACTAAATCGGTGGCAGCCGAATTGCCCCGTACGAGCCCGTTCCCGATCTGCAGCACCGGCGCCAGGCGAAGCGCCTATTCGCCTAATGCATTTATACTGCCGGCATCCGCAGTGTGCCGCTGCGCCGCACGCAACAATTCCCGGGCGCATCATGATCGAACCGATACTTCTCTCCGCACTCCGTATTTTTACATTCCAGCAGGATCGCTGGCTGACCAATGCCAGCGGTTTCTTTTTCGAGACCAACGCCCGCCTGTTCCTCGTCACCAGCCGGCACGTGGTCTTCGACGAGCCCAGCGGGCACTTCCCGGACCGGCTGCAGATCGAACTGCACACCAATGCGCACAATCTCGCCGAGTCGACCGGGTATTCGATACCCTTGTACCGTGATGGCCAAAGCACATGGCGCCAGGGGATGGACGCCGCCGGCGGCATCGACGTGGCTGTCGTCGAGATACACCGGGAAGCGCTGCCGGCCGGCACCGTGTACCGCGCGTTCACCCCGGCCCACCTGCTCGGCCGTTTCGACGGCGTCGAAGTTGGCGGCAACCTGCTGGTGGTCGGGTTTCCACTTGGGTTCCACGACACGCTGCATCATCTGCCGGTGGCCCGGCATGCAATCATCGCGTCGGCCTTCGGCCTGCGCTTCCAGGGCGAAGGGTATTTCCTGACCGATGCCCGGACCCACCGCGGCACCAGCGGTGCGCCGGTCGTCATGCGCATCGACAGTCCCGAAAGTGGCGTTGCCGATCTGCCATGGAAGCTGCTGGGTGTCCATTCCGCCCGCCTCGATGTCGGCACGCGCGACCTCGGGCTGGACGAGGCGCTGGGTCTAAACTGCGCCTGGTATGCCGACATCCTGCTGACGCTGACCAGTGGAAAGTGATGCGACCCGGGCAGCGGTGAAGCTGGCGCGGGTCGCAGGGGATTCAGGCTCGATGCCTGAAACTGAATGTCGATCGTCGATCGACGGCTTAAATATAGCCGCATCGGGCCCGCACTGGCGACCCGATGTCTTGATCGTGCGCAAATGCCCTTGCGGGCGATCCTGCGGTTTCTCCTTGCGCTTGGCGAAAAGTGACCATGTCCATCGACAAACACGGAAGGGCTTGCCCTGGCTACACTTGCCTGAAGCTTAAACACAGGAAGCCGCACCATGAAACGACCTATTGCCCTGATGCTTGCTGCAGCGCTTTTGGCCATGCTCGCCGGCTGCGCCCTGTTTCCGCCGACCAAGAGCAGGCTGGACGTGTTGCAGGCGGGAGCGCGTTGCAGCGCGCACCCCGGCACGCTGCTGGTATTTCTTCCAGGCCGCTACGACAAGCCGCAGGACCTGGTGAAGAACGGGTTCGTCCGGGCAGTCCAGGAACGCGGCATGGACGCAGACATCGTGATCCCGGACCTGCATTTCGGCTATTACATCCAGCGCAGCGCGGTCGACCGCCTGCATGAGGACGTGATCCGGCCTGCACGGGAAAAGGGCTACCGGCATATCCGGCTGGTTGGCATTTCGGTTGGCGGCCTGGGCGCACTCTTATATGCACAGATGCATCCCGGCATAATCGACGAGCTCGTGCTGATCGCGCCTTACCTCGGCGAAAGCGCCATCCACCACGAGATCGCCCGGGCCGGCGGCCTGCGGCGCTGGGACCCGGGGCAGTGGCGGGCGGAGGATTACGAGCGCTCGCTGTGGTCCTGGCTGCGCGACCACGGCAGCGCGCCCGCGCCGCTGATCAGCCTCGGCTATGGCCGCAGCGACAGCTTTGCGGCAAGCAACCGCCTGCTGGCCGCGGTGCTGCCGGAAAACCGGGTAAGCACCGCGCCGGGCGGACACGAATGGGCGCCATGGCTGCGTATCTGGGAAACCGCGCTCGACCGCCGCCCGCTGCCGGCCTGTGTACGCCACGCGGCACGATAGCCACGGTAGCCACGGTAGCCACGGTAGCTTACGCGCCTGTAACGAACGGCCCGGACTTTCTCCGTCAAAACAATTTTATTTCCATAAGGCATGAACAGGTGTTGCGCACCCATTTGTTGATGCGGTATCGTAGCGGCCGTGCGACGGGGTAGTGACAGCAAGTTGCAGGACCGCACCGCGACTTCCCGCCACGACCCGAAACGCCGCTTTTTCTTGCCAGCACAGGCAGCGGTCCCTTCCAGCCAGAGATGAAACGATCATGCAGAAACCCCATGCCGGCGACAAGGATGTGGTGCACGCGCCGCATGCGCCACTGACCGACTATTACCCGACGGAGAGCGCGCGCCGTGGCTGGGTGGCCGACATGTTCAACAGCACCGCGCCCGACTACAACCGCATCGAACGCATCCTTGGCCTGGGCAGCGGTCCCTGGTACCGGCGCCAGGCGCTGCTGCGCGCCGGCTTGCGTCCGGGCATGCAGACGCTGGATGTCGGCGTCGGCACCGGCCTGGTGGCGCAGCAGGCAGCCGCCATCGTCGGCGACCCGGCCTGCGTCACCGGCGTCGACCCGAGCCCGGGCATGCTGGAAAACGCCGTGGTGCCGGCCGGCGTCCGGCTGGTGCCGGGCCGCGCGGAAGAGCTGCCTTTTCCCGACAACAGCGTCGACTTCTTGAGCATGGGTTACGCGTTGCGCCATATCAGCGACCTGTCGGTCGCCTTCGCCGAATTCCACCGGGTGCTGAAGCCCGGTGGGCGCCTGTGCATCCTCGAAATTACCTGTCCCGAAAACCGGCTGCAAAAGGCGCTGCTGAAAGGTTATGCGCGCCACGTGGTGCCGATGCTGGCCAGGCTGGCGTCCCGCAGCGGTAACACATCGGTGCTGTGGCGTTACTACTGGGACACCATCGAAGCCTGTGCCGCGCCCGAGGACGTGCTCAGGACGCTGCGGGAGGCCGGCTTCGCCGACGCGTCCCGGCATCTCGAACTCGGCATGTTTTCGGAGTACCAGGCCGTAAAAGGGCCGGTCTAGGAGACAGGAAACTGTCTTCAGCCGGACAGCATGCGCTGCCGTTTCATCCTCCTGACCAGGGCCTCGCGCCCACTTTGATATACAGACAAATGACTTCCGAAAACACTACCGCCCAGCAGGCAGATCTCCAGCGCGAGGTGGCAAACCTGATCGTCCAGGCGCTCAACCTCGACGTCGCGCCAGAAGACATCAAGGCCGACGAGCCGCTCTACGGCGACGGCCTCGGGCTCGACTCGATCGACGTGCTGGAAATTGCGCTGGTCGTCTCCAAGCGCTACGGCCTGCAACTGCGCGCCGACAATGACGACAACCACCGCATTTTCAGTTCGCTTGCCAGCCTGACCGACCATATCGCCCGTCACAAGGCAGCGTGATGTCACGTGCCGCCGGCTATGCCCGTGTTGCAGCCGTCGGCGGCGCGGGACTGGTCTATGCGGTCCTCGCGCATCGCAGCAATACGGCCGACAGCGGCCGCGCCGGGGTGCTGCTGGCGCTGGCGCCCATGCTGGTCGCGGTGCTGGTGATCGGATGGCGTTCCCGCCACCGGCTGGCGGCCATGGCGCTGGCGCTGGCCGCCTGCGCCGCCGCACTGCTGGCGCTGCCCGTGTTGCAGCAACATACCAGCCTGATCTACTGGATCGAGCATGCGGTGACGCAGTCGCTGCTGTGCATCGCCTTCGCCCGGTCGCTGGCGCCCGGCCGCGTGGCTATGGTCACCATGTTCGCGCGCATGGTGCACGGCACGCTGGTGCCCGCAATGGAACGCTATACCCGCCAGGTGACGCTTGCATGGAGCCTATTCTTCGGCACGATGGCGCTAATGTCGACCATGCTTTTTTTCGCGGCCCCGATCAAGGTCTGGTCGGGCTTTGCCAACTTTTTCACCGCGCCGTTGATCGCGCTGATGTTCATCGTCGAATACGCGGTACGCCGCCGCGTGCTGCCGGACGTCGAGCATGCGGGCATCGTGGCCGGCGTGCAGGCCTTCTGGAAGACACCGCGCTGATGCCAGCAGGCGCACATAAACACAAAACCGAAACGCGAACACGACCATGGCCACTTTTCCCCTGATCACCCATGACCGCGCAGACCAGGTCATTGCCTGGCGCGACGGCAAGCCGGTAAGCGCCGCCCGGTTCCTGGCCGACGTCGCGCAGGTCCGTGCCTGCCTGCCGGCGGGACGGCACATGCTCAACACCTGCAGCGACCGTTACCGCTTCATGGTCGGACTGGCGGCGGCGATGTCGGCGGGCAAGACCAGCCTGCTGCCTTCGACCCAGACGGCCGAGACCGTGCGCCAGATGCTGCAGTTCGCGCCCGATGCGTTTTGCCTGTGCGATGCCGACACCGCGATCGCGATGCCGGTCTGCCGCTTTCCGGCGCTCGACATGGAAAATATTGGCGCTGGCGCCGGTTTCGACGTGCCGCAGGTCGACGCCGACCTGTGCGTGGCCTATGTCTTTACCTCCGGCTCGACCGGCGTGCCGCTGCCGCACCCGAAGCGCTGGGGCTCGCTGGTGCGCAATGTGCAAGCCGAGGCGCAGCTGTGCGGGATGCAGGACGGCCGCAGCCACGCGGTGATCGGCACGGTGCCGCCGCAGCACATGTACGGATTCGAATCGACCGTGCTGATCGTGATGCAAAGCGCGAACGCGCTGGTCGCCGGCCGGACCTTCTACCCGTCCGATATCTGCGAGGCGGTGCAGGCCACGCCGCGCCCGCGCACGCTGGTAACGACGCCGGCGCACCTGCGGCCGCTGCTGGGCGCCGGCCTCGACCTGCCGCCGGTCGACCTGCTGATGTCGGCCACCGCGCCATTGTCGCCGGTGCTGGCGCGGGACGCCGAAGCCGGCTTCGGCGCGCCGCTGCTGGAAATCTATGGCAGCACCGAGACCGGCCAGATCGCCATCCGGCAATCGGCCATCAGTTATGAATGGCAACTCTTTCCCGGCCTGGCGTTCGAGCAGGCCGACGGCGTGACCTGGGTCGTGGGCGGCCATGTCGAAACACCCACGCCGATGAGCGACGTGATCGAGGCGCGCGAGGGTGGGCGCTTCCTGCTGCACGGCCGCATGGCCGACATGGTCAACATCGCCGGCAAGCGCAATTCGCTGGCCTACCTGAACCTGCAGCTCAATGCGGTGCCCGGCGTGCTGGACGGCGTGTTCGCCATGCCGGAAGCGTCAGGCGCCGGCGACGGCGTGGCCCGCCTGGCTGCCTATGTGGTGGCGCCAGGGCTGACGCCGACAGCGCTGATGGCCGCGCTGCGCGAGAGCATCGACCCGGTGTTCCTGCCGCGGCCGCTGGTGTTTGTCGATGCGTTGCCGCGCAATGCGACCGGCAAGCTGCCGCGCGAGGCGCTTGCGAGGCTGGCGCAATCCGGCATGGCCGGGACACAGCAGGCCGGGGAGGGTGCATGACGACGCCGGTTTTCACCATCATGCCGCGGCACCCGGCGCTGGCCGGGCATTTTCCCGGCATGCCGGTGGTGCCCGGCGTGGTGCTGCTCGATGAAACGCTGCTTGCAATCGGCGCAGTGCTGGGCGCCGACCTGTCGGCCTGCCGCATCGCCTCGGTCAAGTTCCTGAGCCCGGTGCTGCCAGGCCAGGCGATCGAGGTGCTGCACGACAGCGCAGCCGGCGGCGGCATACGATTTACGCTGATGCACGGCGAACGCAAGGTCGCGGCCGGCGTCGTGCATCGCCACGTGGAAGGGACGCCGCGGTGAAGGACGTACGGATCGATATGCAACTATCCAAAGAAAGCGACACGACCGGCGCAGGCTGGCGCGCCAGGCCGGAGCGCAGCAACATGGCGATGCTGCGCATCATGACCTGGATCTCGCTGCGCCTCGGCCGGCCGGCGGGGCGCGTGGTGCTGCACCTGATTACCACTTATTTCCTGCTGTTCGCCCCTGACAGCCGCAGCGCCTCGCGCGACTACCTGGCGCGGGTGCTGGGTCGACCGGTGCGGGCCTCCGACCTGTACCGTCATATATTTACCTTCGCCGCCACCATCCACGACCGGGTCTACCTGCTCAACAACCGCTTCGACATGTTCGACATCGAGGTATCCGGCGACGACATGGTGGCCGGTCTGCTGGCGCAGGGCCGCGGCCTGTTCCTGATCGGCGCCCACATGGGCAGCTTCGAGGTCATGCGCGCGCTGGGACGCCAGCATGCGGGCCTGAACGTGGCGATGGCGATGTACGAGGGCAATGCGCGCAAGGTCAACCAGATGCTGGCAGCCATCAGCCCGATGGCGCAGCAGGACGTGATCGGCCTCGGCCAGGTCGACTCGATGCTGAAGATCAGCGCCTGCCTCGACCAGGGTACTGCGGTCGGCATGCTGGCCGACCGCCGTTTCGGCGGCGACGTGATGCGCACCATGCCTTTCCTCGGCGGCCAGGCCGACCTGCCGCTCGGGCCGTTCCGGATGGCCGCCGTGCTGCGCCGACCGGTGGTCTTCATGACCGGCCTGTACCTGGGCGGCAAGCGCTACCGCATCCATTTCGAGCCGCTCGCGGACTTCAGCGACCTGAAGGCCGGCGAACGCCAGCAGGCAATCGGCGAGGCGATGGCGCGCTATACCGGCCTGCTGGAGAAGCATTGCCGGCAGACGCCGTACAACTGGTTCAATTTTTTCCCGTTCTGGCACGCTGGTCCGGCCGCCGGCGACAAGGAGGCTGGCTGATGAGGGCGCTGCGCAGCATGGTCATGGGCCTGGCGCTGCTGGCGGCGCTGGCCGGCCGGCCGGGGCAGGCGGCGGACGCGCCGTGGGACATCGAACGGCTGATGCAGGCGCTGGCCAAAGTCAGCGTCGGCCGCGCCGACTTCGTCGAGACCAAGACCATCGCGATGCTCGAAAAACCGCTGGTGTCGTCCGGCCAGCTGTATTACGTCGCGCCCGACAAGCTGGAGAAGCGCACGCTGAAACCCCGGCCGGAGTCGATGATCATCGAAGGCAACACGCTGGTGATCGAGCGCGGCCGCCAGAACATGACGCTGCAGATCGACAGCGCGCCGGAACTGGCCGGCTTCGTCAACAGCATACGCGGCACGCTGGCCGGCGACCGCCGGGCGCTGGAGCGCAGTTTCGCGCTGTCGCTGGAAGGCCCGCCGCAGCGCTGGCTGATGACGCTCAAGCCGCTCGACGCCCGCATGGCCGCGGCCGTGACGGCCATCCGCATTTCCGGCGCGCAGGACGACGTGAAGAGCGTCGAGATCCTGCAGGCCGACGGCGACCGCTCGGTAATGGCGATCAACCGCATCAGCGCCCAATGATGCGCGGCAAATGGTCGGCGCGCACCCGCGCGCTGGTGCTGTGGCTGGCCGGGCTGCTGCTGTGCGGGCTCATCGTGCTGCAGGCCAGGTTCACCGCCGACCTGTCGGCCTTCCTGCCGCAAACGCCCACGCCGGAACAGAAAGTGCTGCTGGACCAGTTGCGCGACGGCGTGGTGTCGCGCCTGATCCTGGTCGGCATCGAGGGCGGCGACATGGCGGCCCGCGCCGGCGTCTCGAAGGCCATGGCGCGGCGTTTGCGCGGCGAGGCGGCGCTGGCCTCGGTCAGCAATGGCGAGCCGGTGAACGCCGAACGCGACCAGCGTTTCCTGTTCGGGAACCGTTACCTGCTGAGTCCTGCCGTAACGCCCGAGCACTTCACGGTCGACGGCCTGCATGCCGCGCTGGCCGACACCATCGACCTGCTGGCGTCGCCGGCCGGCATGCTGGCCAAGCCGCTGCTGCCGCGCGACCCGACCGGCGAGACCGTGCTGCTGCTGGAGCGGCTGGCGGCGGGGAAGCGCCCGCGGGAAAGCCATGGCGCCTGGGTCTCGCGCAGCGGCGCCGGCGCGCTGCTGCTGGTGCAGACCCGGGCCGCCGCAGTCGACACCGACGGCCAGCAGCAGGCCATGCAACAGATACGCGCGGCGTTCGACGCGGCGCGCAGCGAAGTGCCAGGCGCGGGTGAACTGACCCTGCTGATGACCGGGCCCGGCGTCTTCTCGGTGCAGTCGCGCCAGACCATACAGGCCGAGGTCGAGCGGCTGTCGGCGATCAGCGCCGGCATCATCATCGGCATGCTGCTGCTGCTGTACCGCTCGCCCTGGGCGCTGGCGCTGGGACTGGTGCCGGTCCTGTCCGGCGCACTGGCCGGCGTGGCGGCGGTCAGCCTCGGGTCCGGCGTGGTCCATGGCATCACGCTGGGCTTCGGCGCCACGCTGATCGGCGAAGCGGTCGACTATTCGATCTACCTGTTCGTGCAGTCGCGCACGGCGGCCGCCAGGAACGGCCTGGCCGACGCCGACGTGCAGCGGGCCTGGATCAGGGACTTCTGGCCCACCATCCGGCTGGGCATGCTGACCTCCATCGTCGGCTTTTCCGCGCTGCTGCTGTCGAGCTTTCCCGGCCTGTCGCAGCTGGGGCTGTATTCCATCGCCGGGCTGGTGGTGGCCGCGGCCGTCACCCGCTTCATCCTGCCGCACCTGCTGCCGGCCAGTTTCCGGATCCGCGACATCTCGGCGCTGGGCCATGCGGTGGGCGCGGCAGCAGAGCGCGCGCCGCTATTGCGGGTTCCGCTGGCGCTGGTGGTGCTGGCCGCCTGCGTGGTGGTGTTCCTGCACCGCGGGGCCTTGTGGAATACCGAGCTGTCGTCGCTGTCGCCGGTGTCGCAGGCCGACCAGGCGCTGGACGCGCGGCTGCGCGCCGACATGGGCGCGCCCGACGTGCGCTACATGGTCGCGGTGACCGGCGCGGACCGCGAAGCCGCGCTCGCCGCCAGTGAAAAAGTCGCGCTGCAGCTTGAGCCGCTGGTCGCACAAGGCGTGCTGGCCGGCTACGAGAGCGCCAGCCGCTACCTGCCCAGCACGGCGACCCAGCGCCAGCGGCAGGCCAGCCTGCCGGCCGACGGTCTGGCGCAGCGCCTGGCCGAAGCCAGCGCCGGCTTGCCGGTCAGGCCCGCGCTGTTTGCGCCTTTCATCGACGATGTCGCGGCCGCGCGTGCGCGCCAGCCGCTGCAGCGGGCCGATCTCGACGGCACCTCCTTTGCCATCGCGGTCGACTCGCTGATGTTCGAGCGCGACGGCCGCTGGCATGCGCTGCTGCCGCTGACTGCGCCGTCCGGGAGC
>CAUQYP010000110.1:0-13466 GCA_963522035.1 uncultured Noviherbaspirillum sp.
CCGTCTAACGGGGATCCACGTCAAAAACCGCGTCAAAGGCAACGGCAACGGCAACGGCAACTGTCGCTGCGCGGAGCAAGCGATATCGCTTACAGGCCGACTTGGGCAAGTCAGCACGAAATTACTCTAGGGAAGCAGCGTAGCCTCGGCTGTCCTGGCGATCAGATGCTCCCGCATCCACTTGTGGGCCTTGCTGCGCGCATCGCGCTCGTGCCAGAGCATATCCACATGTACATTCGGCATCGCAAACGGCACCTCGCGCGCCACCAGCTCGTTGCTCATACCGGTGGAGGCGATCAGGTGATGCGGCAGCACAGTGATCAGGTCGGAATGGGCGACCACCTTGCCGGCGGTAAAAAACTGGTTCACGGTCAGCAAGATGCGCCGTTCGCGCCCGATCTGCGCCAGCGCCTCGTCGACCAGGCCGCGCGGACGACCTGAAAAACTCACCAGCAGGTGATTCGCCTTGCAATAATCGTCCAGCGTCAGTTCCTGCTTCGTCAGCGGATGATCCCTGCGCATGACGCACACGTATTTCCCCGAATAGAGCTGTTCATGCCGTATCGGCGTGTCAGGCTCGCCGGAAAGCTGGGCCACCACGCCGGGGAAGAAACCGATGGCCAGGTCGATGTCGCCGCGCAGCAGCATGGGCCGGGGTTCACGCGTGGTCAACGGCACCATCCGCACATTCAACCCGGGTGCTTCCTTCTCGATCGAACGGACCAGCGCCGGAAGCCACAAGGCGGCGGTTGCGTCGGCCATTGCAAGCCGGAATGTCGCGGTTGCCTGGGAAACATCGAAGGAATGCGGGGCAACCGCATCCTGCAACTCGGCCAATGCCCGCCTGACCGCCGGCCACAGGCTCTCGGCACGCGGCGTCGGCTTGACGCCGTGTGCAGTACGCACCAGGAGTTCATCATTCAGCGCGTCCCGCAACCGGCGTATCGCATTCGAGACGGCAGGCTGCGTCATCGCCAGCCTGCCGGCAGCGCGGGTCAGGTTCTGTTCGCTCATGACCGCGTCGAACACCCGGAGCAGGTTAAGGTCGAGGCTCAGGAAGCTCACGTTAACCGCCTTGGGGAAGAATCATTATTCACTGGAAACATAGCTGGTATTGAAACAGGCAATTGGATTTACATCTTAGGCTTACTTATACTGCATTGCAACATAACGGTGATTCCAAGAAACATTTGTAGACAGTCAGTCAAGTAGGGAGTTCAAGAATGTCCATTTTGTCCATCGCATTTCCAGTCGAAGCTGCAGCTTCGTTTGCCGGTATTGCGATCGGCGCGGCGCGTCCGCTCATCGGCGTAAGCCTGTTTGCAACGCTGTTGCTACTGTTCAAACCCTTGCTGAAAGGCTTGCTGCAGGCGGGACTGCTGTTGCTGTCGCCGCGCAAGTCGCTCGATGAACGCCGCATGGCGCAGCAAGTGCGTGGCGCCAGCCTGCTCAACCGGCTTGCCCGCGACTACGAAACCAGCCAACCGAACCTGGCAGCCGAACTGCGCCAGTTTGCGTCACGCGGTTAAATAATTTTTCTGCTTCACTAACAAGTATTGGCGAAGGAGCAGTAATCGTGGATTCTCTGGCCCTGTCAGACGTTTTCAGGTTGTCTCCTCCTCCCCATCGGGAAGGTTAGCCCCTCAGAGTAAAGCTCGAGGGGCTTTTTTTATGCCCTCGCCTTTTTTTCCTGCAGGCGGCTGAAATTCATGCCGACGCACAGCATGCCGACCGCGCCCAGGACCAGGACGGGCATGGTCCCCAGGTAATCCGCAACGATGCCGGCCAGGCCGACGCCCAGCGACTGCCCCAGGAAAAAGCAAGATGCGAACGCCGACACCGCGGCGCCGCGCCGCTCCGGCGCCATCTGGGTGGCGTTGATTTGCAGCGTGTTGTGCAACATGTAGAAACCGAGCCCGGTGAGAAAGCAGCCGGGAACGGCCCATGCCCAGTGCGGCGCCACGCCGATTGCGAGCAGGGACAAGCCGGCGATGATGGCGCCCCAGCGGGTAAGCCCGATTTCTCCCAGGCGCCGCACCAGGGTGCCGGCCGCCGTCGCAAACAACACACCGCCAAAGCCGAACAGCATCACCAGCAGCCCTGCCTGCGACAAAGGCACGCCATGGACCACGTGTACATGGGTCGCGATGAAGGCAAACGCGCCGTACAGGAACATGCCTTCGATAAACACGGTGACCAGCACCACTTTCGCCCATCGTGCAGACAATACCTGTGAGAATTCCCTGAACATTCGTACAAGGACCGCACCTTCGGACTGACTCCTGATCCGGGCAAAGTCGGGCAAGCGCTTGTTTAGCCTGAACAGCGTGATGCTGATCAGCACGAAGCCGGTCGATACCGCGAAAAACGGCAGGCGCCAGCTAAAAAAATCGGCGGCCAGGCCGCCAACGAAGACACCGGCAGACACGCCAAGTATCTGTCCGAGCAGGAACCGGGCCAGTACGGGCTGCCGTTCATCGTAGGGAACGACATCGCCTATCCAGGCCATCGACAACGGAATCAGCGACGCCGCCGTGGCGCCGGCCAGCAACCTGGCCACCAGCAGCATGCCGAAGCTGGGCGCGATCGCGCATAGCAGCGCCGTCAACGCACAACAGGCGCTGCCCCAGGCAATGACCAGGTATTTGCCGAAACGGTCGCCAACCGGCCCGAAAAATAGCTGGGAAAATCCGTAGGCCAGTGAAAAACAGGTAATGACGTAGGAAGCGCTGGCCAGCGAAACATTGAATTCGGCAGCCAGCTTCGGCAATTGCGCGTCGGTCAGGCGCAGTGACATGCCGCTGCCGAAAGCCGCAAGCGACAACGCAAAGATCGCGGCGCGCGGAATGGAAGCAGGAGTAGCGTTAATGGTGGTCATGGATGAACTGGCGCAGGCTTACAACTCGCGTGCGCTTGCGTAGTACCGGGAGGCTCCGCTTAGCGGGTCGGTGAATGCCACCGAACGGGCCAGCAGCTTCAGGGGTGCGGACACATCGTCAGCCTTGCATGGCAAGGCATCCGGATAAAAGGCGTCGTTGACGATAGGGATGCCCAGCGATGCCAGATGCAGGCGCAGCTGGTGCTTGCGGCCGGTGAGCGGCTCCAGTCGGTAAAGCACATGGTCGCCACGCTGTTCCACCGCGTTCACGATGGTTTCCGAATTGGCTACCCCCGGCACTTCCCGCATCCGGAAAAACGGCGTGCCGTCGACCATCCGGCTGCGGTACGTCAACGGAAACGTCACGCCTGGCAGCGCACCGGCCAGGGCTTCATACACCTTGGCAACCGCGCGCTGCTGGAACAGCGACTGATAGAGGCCACGCGTCGCCGGGTTATGGGAAAACAGCATGACGCCCGCGGTCTCCCGGTCCAGCCTGTGGATTGGCGTCAAATGCGCCAGGCCGGTCTTGTGCCGCAACCGCACCAGCAGGGTCTCCTGCAGGAAGCGTCCGGTAGGCGTGACTGGCAGGAAATGCGGCTTGTCGACCACCAGCAGGTGTTCGTCGATGTGAAGGATGTTTTCCTCGAACGGAATCCGGAATTCCTCTTCGAGTTCGCGGTAGTAGGTAATCTTCGCGTTCGGCCGGCACAGCGTGTCCGGCTGCATTGCATGGTTGCGCTCATCGAGCACTTCGCCACGCGCCATCCGGTCCAGCCACGTTGCGCTGGCCACTGCCGGAAACCGTTCGGCCAGGAATGCCAGCAATGGACCGCGGTAGCCCGCGGGAATAATGACGAAGCTGGGCGCCACGCCGTTGCGTAGAGGCAGCGGCAGCGGCAGGCCATCCATCAGTTTTTCCGGACGCGTCATGCGCAGTTCAGGCATTCAGCGCCTGCTGATGAAACGCGATGTGATCTTCCATGAACGAGGAAACGAAGTAATAACCATGGTCATAGCCCGCATGCATGCGCAAGGTTAGCGGCTGCCCTGCCCGCTGGCACGCTGCTTCGAACAATGCCGGCTTCAACTGTGCTTCAAGGAACTGGTCGGACAAGCCCTGATCGATCAGAATTCCGGCAGGGAAAGGACATTGCCGCTGGCTCATCAGCGCGCTCGCATCATGGTCCAGCCACACATTTCGATCATCGCCCAAGTAACGTGAAAATGCCTTTTCGCCCCAAGGGCATTGCGTAGGCGCGGCAATCGGTGCAAAAGCGGACACCGAGCGGAATACATCCGGATGGCGCAGCGCCAGCACCAGCGCCCCGTGTCCGCCCATCGAATGGCCAAACACGCCGGTCTTGCCGGGAACGGTGGCGAACTTCCCGGCAATCAGCGGCAACAGCTCATCGACGATATACGACGCCATCCGGAAATGACGGGCATAGGCCGGCGCGGTGGCGTCGAGGTAGAAGCCGGCGCCCTCGCCGAAGTCCCAGTCGGCCGTAATGCCGTCGATGCCGGTATTGCGCGGGCTGGTATCGGGCGCCACCAGCATGATGCCGTGCTGCGCCGCATAACGCTGGGCGCCGGCCTTGATCATGAAGGTTTCCTCGGTACAGGTCAGGCCGGCCAGGTAGACCAGCACCGGCACCGGGCCCGCCGCCTGCTGTGGCGGCCTGTAGACGGAAAACCGCATGGGCAGGCCGATTTCTGATGACGGATGCCGGTAGAAAGCCTGCACGCCGCCGAAGCAGGCGTGTTCGCTGATCAGTTCCATTTCTGTGCCCATTATCAGTACAACACCACGGAGCGGATCGACTCGCCGCGCTTCATCAGGTCGAAACCTTCGTTGATCTGGTCCAGCCGCAGCGTATGCGTGATCAGGTCATCGATATTGAGCTTGCCTTCCATGTACCAGTCCACGATCTTCGGCACGTCGGTACGTCCGCGCGCACCGCCAAACGCAGATCCTTTCCAGACACGGCCGGTCACCAGCTGGAATGGCCGAGTGCTGATCTCTTCGCCCGCCGCTGCCACGCCGATGATGATGGACTGACCCCAGCCCTTGTGGCAGCACTCGAGCGACTGGCGCATGGTCGTGGTGTTGCCTATGCATTCGAACGAATAGTCGGCGCCGCCATCGGTCAGCTGGACGATATGGTCGACCACGTTGCCCACGTCCTTCGGATTGATGAAGTGCGTCATGCCGAACTTGCGCGCCATCGCTTCCCGCTCGGGATTCAGGTCGACGCCGATGATCTTGTCCGCGCCCACCATGCGCGCTGCCTGGATCACGTTCAGGCCGATGCCGCCGAGGCCGAACACCACCACGTTGGCGCCCGCCTCCACCTTGGCGGTGAACAGCACGGCGCCGACACCGGTCGTCACGCCGCAGCCGATGTAGCAGACCTTGTCGAACGGTGCGTCCGGACGGATCTTGGCCACGGCAATCTCGGGCACCACGATATGGTTGGCGAAGGTCGACGTGCCCATGTAATGGAAGATGGGCTTGCCGTCGATGGAGAAGCGCGACGTTGCGTCCGGCATCAGGCCGCGGCCCTGGGTGCTGCGTATCGCCTGGCACAGGTTGGTCTTCTGCGACAGGCAGAACTTGCAATTGCGGCACTCCGGCGTGTAAAGCGGAATGACATGGTCGCCAACACGAAGCGACTTGACATCGGGGCCGACGTCGACCACCACGCCGGCGCCTTCGTGGCCCAGTATCGACGGGAATATGCCTTCAGGGTCAGCGCCCGAAAGCGTGTAGTAATCGGTGTGGCAGATGCCGGTTGCCTTCACTTCGATCAGTACCTCGCCCGCTTTAGGTCCTTGCAGATCCACTTCTTCCACGGTCAGCGGTGCGCCTGCCTTCCATGCGATTGCGGCCTTCGTTTTCATGCTGGGTCCTTTGCCTGAATGTCACTTGCGTGTGTTGAAAATGCGATCGGGTGAGTATAAACGAAGGCGTAAAGCCTAATTCGACAGGCAGCGCCCGCCTTGTTCTCGCCTAATTATTGATCGAAATGCTAATGATTGTTCGGCGGGGAAGGCTCAGCCCATAGATTCGAACGTCTTTTCACTTTGACGCGCAGTACTCGAAAGGTGCCATCCATGCCGACCCGCCTTCTCCCCGATGCTGTGCCCGCTGCAACACCAGAAAGAAAAACGACAAGCGCCTGCTTCTATCTAGCCTTGTCCATGGCCATTGCCTGCATTTATCCCACTGCCGCCTGCGCACTTCCGCAGACTCCCGATGTAGCAGCAGGATCGGTCAGCGTGTCGACCTCGGATCGCGCAATGCAGGTCAACCAGTCCAGCAACAAGGCCATCATCGACTGGCAGAAGTTCGGCATCGGTCCAAATGAGTCGGTCACTTTCAACCAGCCGTCGAGGATGTCGGTTGTGCTCAACCGGGTGACCGGCGCAGAATTAAGTGTGCTCGCCGGCACATTGCATGCCAATGGACAGGTATTCCTCGTCAACCCCAATGGCGTATTGATCAGCCCCACCGCGCATGTCAATGCCAGCGGCCTGGTGGCGTCGACGCTCGGCATGGAAAACCAGCAGTTTCTCAACAATAATTACCTCTTTAACGGTAGATCGGCACCGGAAACAGGCACGGTAAGTAATAACGGCACGATCAACGCCATTGACGGCGGCTATGTTGTCATGTTGTCCAGCCATGTCCGCAACAACGGCGCGATAGACGCTCCGTCGGGCCACGTACTGATGGGCGCTGCCAGCCAGGCCACGCTGTACATCAACGATTCGTCCTTGCTCGGTTACCGAATCGACGCCGGTTCGGCAGCTGCGCTGGCCGAAAATGTCAACAGGATCAGGGCAGATGGCGGGCAGGTGTCGCTCGCAGCGCGCGGACTGCCAGGCGCCAGCCAGCTTGCCAGCGGCGCAGTCAACAACAGCGGCATCATCGAAGCCCGGACGCTCAACGGCAAGCCAGGCGCGATCGCCCTCATCGCCGACATGCAGAATGGACGGGTTTACTTGAACGGCACGCTCGACGCATCGGCCAGCTCGGGCAAGGGCGGGACAGTCGATACGGCCGCGTTCGTCGTCTCGGTGGGCAGCAACGCCCAGGTAAGCACCGAGTCCTTGTCGGGCGCGACGGGAATGTGGACAGTTACATCGGACAACCCGGTCATCGGCCGGACCCTGAACAGCGTTTCCGATACGGCATTCAGCAACGCGCTTGACAGGAGCAATGTGACCGTCGTCGCCAGCGGACAGGGTGCGGACAACAGCGGGAACCTGTCGATCGAGCGCGAAATATCGACGCAAGGCGGAAACCGGCTGGTGTTAAAGGCAGCAAACAACCTGCTGATCGACGCGCCGGTCAATGTGGGCAGCGGCGGCATCCTCATGCATGCGGATACCGTCGGCACCGGCGCCGGCAAGCTGATGATCGCTGCCGGAGCCAGCGTGAGAGCAGTCGATGGCGCACCGATCGATGTGTACGCCAATGTGCCTGATTACCGCATCACCACGGCTTACGACGGCTTTATCACCTCGCCTTACCGGTTGTGGATGCTGGTGAATAACGTACGCCAGCTGCAGGATATGGAAAGGAATCTCTCCGGGCGTTATGCGTTGGGCCGGGATATCGACGCCGCCGAAACGGCAGGCTGGAATGGCGGCGCCGGTTTTACGCTGCTGGGCACGGGTGGCCGGCGTTTCGATGGACAGCTCGACGGCATGAGCCACGTCGTTTCCGGCCTGACGATCTACCGCCCCCGCCACGACTTTGTAGGCCTCTTCTCCGAACTTGCAGGCACTGTCAGGAACCTGGGACTGGAAAATGTGCAGGTGACAGCGAACAGCCATGCCGGCGCATTTGCAGGCCACAACAGCGGCATCCTGAACAATGTGTATGCAACCGGTTCCGTCTCGGTCGACGTGGCGCCCGGCTACAGTGAACAGGCGACTGCCACCGCCGGAGGACTGGTGGGAAGCAATGGCGGCAACGGGCTGATCAGGGAAGCCTACAGCCTGGTCACCGTTGGCGGTCGCTCGGAGCTGGGCGGCATCGCGGGCATCAATGAGGGTGTCATCGAGAATGTATATGCTGCGGGCAAGGTAGGCATACCCAACTTTGCCGATGGTCTTTTCAGCATTGGCGGCCTGGTTGGCAGGAATCATGGACAGGTCAGGAATGCCTACTGGACAAGCGATGGGACGGGCAAGCGCCTCGGCTTTGGCAGCGACCAGTCGTCCGCAACACTGTCTAATTCAGTCACCATGCTGACCACCGAGGGCTTGCGAAACGCTTATCTTGCCCTGGACTACGACGCCACCTGGTTCCGGTACAACGGACGCACCGCACCGCTGCTGAGATCCTTCCTGAAACCGCTGACGATCAATGGCATTTCCCGGGAAATCGACAAGGTATACGACGGCCTGGCGTTCGAGTTCGTACCGGGGTTTTTCTACAGCATTCCTGACGCGACCGCATCGGCTCACCTGAACTGGAGCAATGGCACGGTCAGCGGTGAAAAAAGCCCGGATGTCGGGACTTATCTGAACGGCTCCACCACGGCGTTCTGGTCCGACCAGCGGGGCTACCTGATAAACAATCCGGTTATCCAGCAGGATGCGAAGGTGACCATTCATGCCCGGCCCGTCGTCGTGCAGGCAAATCCCGACACCAGGTTTTTTGATCAGTGGAATACCTCGACAGCGTTGCCGGGCATCTCAGGTACACAGGGCAAATTTAACCTGGGATTGGCGAACGGCGACGTCTTGCATGCAAGTCAATCATTCGATTCGAACGAAGCAGGCGAGCGGACGTTGACGATTTCCTCCCTTGAAATCGTCAATAGCACGGGAAAGAATGTCACGTCGAATTATCAAGTAAGCAAAGTGGATGCGAAGGGAAAGATTGTCATGCCAACATCAGGTCCTGGCGACAATCTGAATCCGGGTCCGAATCCGGGCCCGGGTCCAAATCCGGATCCAGGTTCAAACCCGGATACCGACCCGAAGTCCAATCCGGACACACCTCCGATTACCGGGCCGTTACCCGCCCCTGCACCCGACAGTAATCCAGGCACCGGCACCAAACCACCAGACGGTCAATCCGGTGGTAATGGCGGAAAACCAGGATCAGGACCGTTCGGTGCTCCCAGGCCTCCGGCAGCTTCGGGACCAGGTAATACCAATGGTGGTGAAACAGGTGGAAATCTCTCCCTGACAGGCGATAGCCCTGCCGAGCAGCAACGGATTGCTGCCCTTTTTGCGCATCAATCAAACCGGGACGAGGACGAGGAACTGAAAAAGCGTGCCAAGGCGAAACGACTGAAGAATGAAACCAGCGTATTCATTCAAGACGGCGGCATACACATTCCTGGTGAAATAATTTCTGGCGAAACAGCGACGGAAAAATAAGCGTAATACGCATTACCCTTCCGGGCAGGGTTCACGGAACTGGCGCTTACTGTTTCCTGCGCTTCATCCATTTATAATCTGGCGCCGGGTCGGCCGCGCCGGCCTGGCCGATAGAATCCGGGTTCTCCGAAGCCAGCACGATAAAGCTGACCGGCTCACCGGAGCGCTTGCGCTGACGCAATTCCTCCATGAACTGCAAAGCAGCGCGCAGGTCATCTGCAGAAAAAAGTGCCTGCGTTGGCGTCTGCAGCTGGTCTACCAATTCGGTCCAGTACACCATGTACATCGCTTACACCCCTCATCCTTGCAATACGCTTGCCATTTACTGGCAAGGGCCGACTCGCTTCAGACAACGGCCACTCAATTCTGTTGCAGCCAGTCGTTAACCGATTGCGGCCCATAACCGGCAAATGGCTTCCTTGATGTCATGACATAGAGATTGGCCGCGGTTTCCATCAGCTTGCGTAACTGGGTAAAAACCGCTTCCGGCGTGAGATCGGTGGAAATGGCATAGCTGGTTTCCGTCAATTTAACCCAGGGATACTTTTTGATCGCACGAATCATCGGATAGTGCGATGCGCCTGTTGGGCTGTAGTCAAAAAGAACGATCAACACGGACATGCGCTTCCCCGGTAGTGCCAAAGAAAAACGCGGCCGGGTCACCCCGCCGCGCAATATGTTGTCTCCTGGACCACCATCCGGGAGGCATCCGACGCAGGCTTGCGCCGGATGCCCTGGATGCCGCCTGCCCGCTTATGCTTTCAGCCGCTGCTCCAGTTTCTCCTTTGCCACCTGCAATTCCTGCGGCAATTTGTGGCTCAGCTTCTCGAACAGTTCACTGTGGAGCTTTAATTCAGCTTCCCATGCATTAGGGTCGATCGCCGTAATCTTTTCGTACTTGTCGCGGCCGAAATCGATACCTTCCCAATGCAGGTCGTCATACCGTGGCGTTGTACCGAACAGGTGTTCGACGCCTTCTCCAGCCTTGCCTTCGATACGCTCGAGCATCCACTTCAGCACGCGCATGTTGTCGCCGAATCCCGGCCAAACGAACTTGCCGTTTTCATCGGTGCGGAACCAGTTGACGCAGAAAATGCGCGGGAGCTGCGCGCCCGTAGTGGCCAGCTTTTCGCCCATTTCCAGCCAATGCTGGAAATATTCGCTCATGTTGTAGCCGGTGAACGGCAGCATGGCAAACGGGTCGCGACGTACGACGCCCTGCTGGCCGGTTGCCGCAGCGGTAGTCTCGGAACCCATGGTCGCCGCCATGTAAACGCCTTCGACCCAGTCGCGCGCTTCGGTCACAAGCGGCACGGTGGTGGACCGGCGGCCGCCGAAGATGAATGCCGAGATCGGCACGCCGGCCGGGTCGTCCCATGACGGGTCGAGCACCGGGTTGCTGGTGGCGGACACGGTGAATCGGGCATTCGGATGCGCCGCCTTGCGGCCGGTTTCCTTTGCGATTTCCGGCGTCCAGTCCTTGCCCTGCCAGTCGATCAGGTGTGCAGGCGCTTCCTTGGTCATGCCTTCCCACCAGACGTCGCCGTCATCGGTCAGTGCGACGTTGGTGAAGATCGTGTTTTCCTTCAGCGATGCCATGCAGTTGAAGTTGGTGTCGCTGTTGGTGCCCGGGGCAACGCCGAAGTAGCCGGCTTCCGGGTTGATCGCGTAAAGCTTGCCGTCGGCGCCGGGCTTGATCCACGCGATATCGTCGCCGACGGTGGTGACTTTCCAGCCCTCGAAACCCGACGGCGGGATCAGCATCGCAAAGTTGGTCTTGCCGCAGGCTGACGGAAACGCAGCCGCCACGTAGTGCTTCCTGCCTTCCGGGTTTTCGACGCCCAGGATCAGCATGTGCTCGGCCAGCCAGCCTTCTTCACGGCCCATGATGGAGGCGATACGCAAGGCGAAACATTTCTTGCCCAGCAGCGCGTTGCCGCCGTACCCGGAGCCAAATGACCAGATTTCCCGCGTTTCCGGATAGTGGACGATGTACTTGGTCGGATTGCACGGCCAGGCGACATCCTTTTCACCTGCCTGCAGCGGTGCGCCGACGGTGTGGACGCACGGCACGAATTCACCGTCGCTGCCCAGCACGTCATACACCGCGCGGCCCATGCGGGTCATGATGCGCATATTGACAGCGACATAGGGCGAGTCGGAAAGCTCGACGCCGATGTGCGCAATCGGCGAACCCAGCGGACCCATGGAGAACGGTACAACGTACATCGTACGGCCGCGCATGGAACCGTCGAACAGGCCATTCATGGTGGCGCGCATTTCGGCAGGCGCGGTCCAGTTGTTGGTCGGTCCGGCATCTTCCTGCTTTTCCGAGCAGATGAACGTACGATCTTCCACGCGTGCAACGTCGGATGGGTCCGAGCAGGCAAGGTAGCTGTTCGGTCGTTTTTCCTGGTTCAGCTTTTTCATGGTGCCTGCAGTCACCATCAGGTTGCACAGGCGGTCATATTCTTCTTGCGAGCCGTCGCACCAGTAGATGTTGTCAGGCTTGGTCAGTGCGGCGATTTCCGCAACCCAGCTGATCAGTTTCTGGTGCTTTACGTAGGATGGCGCCTCGACGGCGGCAATGCCGTCCATGACAGGCTGGTTCATGGGTACTACCTCCAATGACGATAAAAAATCTGCGCCCGATTGCCAGTTCGGGCAATTGCCGGTGCTTGAGCACGCGGCAGCATGTCCGGCAACAGGACTGTGGCAACCAGCACGGTGCCGGACAAGGGTTGCCGGTCGGGCTGTTGCTCTGTAAAAACGTGTCGTTTTGCGAAAAATGGTGGGTGATTGTACACCTGTCTTTTTTGCAAATCCAACGACAAAACGCAAGTTTGGAGGAAATAGTAGTCGAGTTAACTAGTAGGCTATTCATCGCTAACACATTGTTTTGAATAGGCTTTTTAGTTACGTTTTTTGTTGCGCCGCCGCATTTTCCGGCTTGCGACGCGGACCCTGGCGACAGGCTATGATTCTTGGGTTAAACATCCGGAATCATGACCAATTACCCCAGGAACGTACCGATGAAAATTGCCATCCTCGACGACTACCAGGACGCCGTCCGGCAACTGGACTGCTTTCAACTGCTCGCCGAACATGAAGTCAAGGTATTCAATAACACCGCGCGCGGTGTCGGCCAGCTTGCCGCGCGCCTGGCGCCTTATGACGCGCTGGTGCTGATCCGGGAACGCACGGTTATTTCAAGAGCGTTGCTCGACAAGCTGCCCAACCTGAAACTGATTTCCCAAACCGGCAAGGTCAGCGGCCATGTCGATGTCGAGGCTGCTACCGAGCTGGGCGTGGCGATCGTCGAGGGGGTTGGCGATCCTACTGCGCCAGCCGAGCTGACCTGGGCGCTGATCATGGACGCGAGCCGGCGTGTCAGCCACTACGCCGCCTACCTGAAGGAGGGCCTATGGCAGGCCGCTTCGCCGCTGCCGCAGCATAACCGCCTGGGCGTGGCGCTGAAGGGGCGGACGCTTGGTATTTGGGGCTACGGCAAGATCGGCCGCAAGATTGCCGCTTACGGCAAGGCCTTCGGCATGCAGGTGCTGGTATGGGGCCGCGAGCCGAGCCGGCAGGCGGCGCAGCAGGACGGCTACGCCGCTGCGGGAAGCCAGGAAGCTTTTTTCGCGCAGGCCGACGTGCTGACACTGCACCTGCGCCTGAACGACGCAACGCGCGGCATCGTGCAGGCAGCCGACCTGGCGGCGATGAAGCCAAGCGCCATTTTCGTCAATACCAGCCGCGCCGAGCTGGTGGCGGAAGGTGCGCTGGAAGCGGCGCTGCTGTCTGGCCGGCCTGGCCAGGCGGCGCTCGACGTGTTCGAGCAGGAGCCCTTGCCGGCCGACAGCGCGCTGCTACGGATGGACAACGTGCTGGCGACGCCGCACCTCGGTTATGTGGAAAAAGATGGCTACGAACTGTATTTCGGCGCTGCCTTCCGCAATATCGTCGATTTTGCGAATGGCACGCCGAAGAACGTGCTGAACCCGGCGGCGTTGAAGGACTAGCGCATTTTCATGCTGGCTTGCACCAGCAGCGCTACTTCCGCGCAGCAACATTTGCTGTTGCATTAGGCGCCGCGCAGCGACAGTTGCCGTTGCCGTTGCCGTTGCGGTTGCCGTTGAATCTGCCTTTGACGTGGGTCCCCGTTGATGACGCCACGTCGCTG
>CAUQYP010000111.1:0-13249 GCA_963522035.1 uncultured Noviherbaspirillum sp.
CGACGCGTCGCCGTCTAACGGGGATCCACGTCAAAGGCAGCGTCAAAAGCAACAGGAACAGCAACGGCAACGGCAACGGCAACGGCAACTGTCGCTGCGCGGAGCAAGCAATATCGCTTGCGGGCCGGCCTGGGCAAGTCAGCCCGAAACTGCTCTAGCAGCCGCAGCAGCTTCCCCGGCCTGATGCCACAGGCGCCGGATGTAGCCACCGGCGCCCGCCGACATCACCGCGCTACCGGTGCAACGAATGCCGAAATCGCCTGCAGGAACACGTCCGGCTCCTGCAACTGCGGTACATGCGCGCAGCCGGGCAGCACTTCCAGGCGTGCGTCCGGCAGGCCGGCAACCAGCTCCCGTGACATGGCCGGCGGCGTTGCCTCGTCGAGCTCGCCCACCAGCACCAGCACCGGCACCCTGACCGAAGACAGTGCAGCGCGCAGGTCCAGTTCAGCCAGTGCCGCGCAGGCGTTGTGGAAGGTCTGCGGATCGACCGCGATGAAACGCGCCCGCCGCGCCTGGACCAGTTCCGGATGCCCGGCCTGGTACTCCGGCGAAAACAGGCGGCGCATCGCAACGTCGGCGATGCCGGCCAGCCCGTTGGCCGCCGCGCCGGCGGACATGCCGCGGAAGGCGGCGCGCCCGGGTTCCGAAAAGGCGGCGCCGCAGTCCGCCAGCACCAGCCGCTGCGCCGAGCCGGGATGCCGTATCGCCATGGTCAGCGCGACGAAGCCGCCGTAGCCGTTGCCCAGTACGATGGGCGCATGCGGCAGTGCCAGCGCGGCGATGGCGGCGGCGCACTGGTCGGCCACCGCGTCGAGTCCGCCGTCGACCCGGTCCGAGCCGCCGAAGCCGGGCAGGTTCAGGATCAGCACGCGGTGGGTCTTCGCGAGTTCAGGTGCGATCAGGTCGAAGCTGCTGCCGTCGGCCAGCAGCGAGTGGAACAGCACGATCGCCGGTCCCTGGCCCCCGCTGCGCAACGTGACGTTCCGGCCGGCGACCGCCAGCGTCGTTTCCTCGAATGCCAGGATGCCTGTCTCCACGGAATTGGTCATCTGAATCCTCTTTCTTGTCGTTGGTTTAATTCAGGCGCGGCTGGCTGGCGGTGTCCTTGTACCAGTCAAACGGCGTGTCGTCGACACGCACCATGACGCTCTTGGTCTCGAAGTGCTGGTCGAAGGACTCGGTGCCGCATTCACGGCCGATGCCGGAATCCTTGACGCCGCCCCACGGCGATGCCGGGTCGAGGCGGTGGTGGTCGTTGATCCAGACGATGCCGCACTTGAGCTTGGCCGCGACCCGATGCGCGCGCACGATGTTGTTGGTGCGGATCGCGCCGGCCAGGCCGAACGGCGAGTTGTTGGCCAGCGCGATGCCTTCCGCCTCGGTCGAGAACTTCGTCACCGAGACGAAGGGGCCGAACACTTCTTCCTGGAAGATGCGCATGTCGGCGGTCACGTCGGCGAACACGGTAGGCTCGACGAAGAAGCCGTCCTTCAGCGCAGGATCGGCCGGAATGCGGCCGCCGGCCACCAGGCGCGCGCCGTCTTCCTCGAGGCCGATGCGGATGTAGTTCAGCACCCGCTGCTGCTGGCGCGACGATACCACCGGCCCCAGCTGCACGCGCGGGTCGATCGGGTTGCCGATGCGGATCGACTTTGCCTTGGCTGCGAGCTTCTCGACGAACTCGTCGTAGACCGCTTCCTGCACGATCTGGCGGCTGCCGCAGATGCAGGTCTGGCCGGCGCCGATGAAGCCGCCGAACGCGGCATAGTTAACCGCCTGGTCGACGTCGAAATCGTCGAACACCAGCACCGGCGTCTTTCCGCCCAGTTCCAGCGTCTGGTGCGCGAAGTTGTTGCCAGCCAGCGCGCCGGTGATGCGGCCGGCCTCGGTGCCGCCGGTCAGCACCCATTTATCCAGGTCCGGATGTTCGGCCAGCGCGCGGCCGGTGGTGGGTCCCAGTCCCGTGATGACATTGAATACGCCCGGCGGCAGGCCGGCCTCGACGAACAGCTCGGCCAGCCGCAGCGTGGTCAGCGGCGTGTATTCGGAAGGCTTGACGACCGTGGTGCAGCCCGAGGCCAGCGTCGGCGCCAGGCTCTTGATCATGATCATCAACGGATGGTTGAACGGCGTCGAGTTGCCGACCACGCCGACCGGCGTGCGCAGGGTGTAGTTCAGGTAGCTGCCGTCGACCGGGATGACGGCGTCGCGCCGGGCGATGGCCAGGCCGGCGTTGTAGCGCAGGAAGTCGGGCAGGCGCGAGACCTGGGCCCGGGTCTCGTTGAGCGAGCGGCCGTTGTTCAGGGTTTCCAGGTGATAGATTTCCTCGAGGTTGGCCTCGAACACGTCGGCCAGCTTGTTGACCAGCCTGGCGCGGGTGCGGTTGGACATGCCGGACCACTCGGCGCCCTCGAAGGCCGCGGCGGCGCTCTTGACGGCGCGGTCGACGTCGGCGTCGCTCGCGTGGCCGATCCGGGCGAGCAGTTCGCCGGTGGCCGGGTTAAGGACGTCCAGCGTGTCGGGAAGGCTGGCGGGCACTTCGCGGCCGTCGATGAACAGTCCACGCAAGCGGACTTCGGGGGTGGTGAATGCGGACATGGTGTCTCCTCTTTGGGATTGGTTGATTGCGCAGCCGGGTCCGGCGGGCTGGCGTCATGCGGCGATGATGCTTCGGGAAATGGCTTCGGTGACGCGCTTGCCGGCGGCGCCGATGTGCTGCTCCGCGAGCCGCTCGGCGCGTTTGGCCTGGCGCTGCTGCAGCATGTCTATCATCCGGCAGTGCTCGTCGACCAGGCCGCTGGCGGTGCCGCTGTTCTGCGTGACGCGGTTCACGCTCATCAGGACGACCCGCTCCATCTGGTCGATCAGGCTGTTGAGCTGGTCGCGCATGCGAGGGTTGCCGGCCACTTCGGCGAGCTTGCGGTGGAACGCGCGGTTGTAGTCGATGAAGCCGCCGGCCCACGCGTCACGCTCGAACCGGCGAAACGGCTCCAGGCTTGCCAGCTGCTCGTCACTGGCCTGCCGCACGATCCGTTCCATGCAGGCGCGCTCGAGCGCGATGCGCAGGTGGAACATGTCCTGCACGTCCGACAGCGAGACCGGCGCGACGCGGTAACCCTGGCGCGGCAGCGTGATGACCAGCCCTTCCCGCTCGAGCCGCATCAGCGCATCGCGTACCGGCGACTTGCTGACCTCGAACCGGGCCGCGAGGTCGGCTTCGCGCATTTCGGCGCCCGGCGCCAGCTTCAGGCTCAGGATGTCGGCCCGGATCTGCTCATGGATGGTTTCGCGCAGCAGCCGGCTGCCGCCGGGCGCGAGTACGAGTTCTTCAAGATTCATCGCGTTCTGTGATACATCACGTTTTTTGTGGATTGAGACAAATAATACATCAGGCTGATGATGGAAATCTGCAGTTTTCTCTTAAAATTGAATCAACTCCCTCTGGGAGACAGGTTTTTCCCTAGCAGAATTCCAAGGGCCGTCATAAATAAAGCAGCTTTCCTTTGCAAAAAAATTCACTTGTAATATATCATCGACAAAAAAATGACCCGTCCGTGGAATAACAAGGAGACAAAGAAATGACAAGGAAATTGCTCAAGCTCGCGGCGCTTGCCGTCGCCGCCTCGCTGTCGCTGTCGGCCTATGCAGAAACCGGCGGCCCGATCCGACTCGGCTTCCTCACCATCAAGTCCGGCGCGCTGGCCGCCGGCGGCAAGCAGATGGAAGACGGGCTGCGCCTGTTCCTCAAGGAGCGCAACAACATGGTCGCCGGCCGCAAGATCGAACTGGTCGTCGCCGACACCGGCGGCCAGCCGGCCATCACCAAGACCCGCGCCCAGGAACTGGTGGAAAAAGACAAGGTGGACCTGATCATCGGCCCGCTCGCCGCGTTCGAGGCGCTGGCGGTGGACGACTACATCCGCCGTGCCCAGGTGCCCGTCATTTCGCCGTCGGCCGCGGCCGAAGACCTGACGCAGAGGAAGCCCAACCCGTGGTTCGTGCGCGCAGTCGGCACGTCGGCCCAGCCCAGCCACCCGATGGGCGAATATGCCGCCAGGGAATTGAAGTACAAGCGGATCGCCATCATTGCCGACGACTTCGCCTTCGGCCATGAAATCGCCGCCGGTTTCCAGCGCACCTTCGAGGAAAACGGCGGCAAGGTCGTGCAGAAGCTCTGGTCGCCGCTGAACGTCGCCGACTACGGCAGCTACATCGGCCAGATCCGGCCGGATGTCGATGCGGTGTACGCCGCCTTTGCCGGCGGCAACGGCATCAAGTTCATCAAGCAGTACAACGAGTACGGCCTGAAAGGCAAGATCCCGCTGCTGGGCGCCATGACCACGGTCGACGAGGGCGTGCTCAAGTCGATGGGCGACGAGGCGCTGGGCATCGTCTCCAGCGGCTGGTACACCGCGGCGCTGGACAACCCCAGCAACAAGAAATTCGTCCAGGCCATCAACAAGGAAACCAAGGACGACCCGGGCTACTACGGCGTCGGCGCCTACGGTGCGGCGCTGATGATGGAACAGGCCCTGAAAACGGTGAACGGCAAGGTCGAGGACCGCAACGCCTTCATGGCCGCGCTGCGCAACGTGCAGGTGCCCAACGACCCGCGCGGCGACTTCAAGCTCGATGCGCTGGGGAACCCGGTAATGGACGTCTACATCCGCAAGGTCGAGCGCAAGAACGGCAAGCTGGTCAACAGCGTGGTCAAGACCTATCCGGCCGTGACCCAGTTCTGGAGCTACGAGAAGAAGGACTTCCTGTCCAGCCCGGTCTATTCGCGCGACTATCCGCTGGCGAAGAATATCGAGAAGTAATTCCTTTCGCCGCTGCCCTGGCCGCCGCCACCGCGGCCGGGCGCGGCGTCATTTTCGTCACGGGGTTCATTCCATGTCTTTCTGGCTAATCCAGACGCTGAACAGCCTGGCATTCGGCGGCGTGCTGTTCACGCTGGCCGCGGGCTTCTCGCTGATCTTCGGCCTCATGCGCATCGCCAACCTGTCGCACGGCGCGTACTTCATGCTTGGCGCCTACGTCGGCCTGTCGGTCGTCACCAACGGCCACGGCTTCGGCACGGCGATCCTTGCCGCCGGGGTTTCCGTCGCGGTGCTCGGCGGAATCGTCGAGCGCTTCATCCTGCGCCGGCTCGCCGGCAATGCGCTGTCGCAGGTGCTGGCCACGCTGGGCGTCGCCTTCGTCATCGCCGACTTCAGCCTGTGGTTCTGGGGAGGCGACCCGCGGCCCATGTCAGCGCCCGACTTCCTGTCCGGCTCGGTGCGCCTGTTCGGCCTGGTGTTTCCGCTGTACCGGCTCTCGATGCTGGTGTTTTCCATCGTCATCGGCATCGGCCTCTGGCTGCTGCTCGACAAGACCCGGCTGGGCATGATGATCCGGGCCAGCGTCGACGACATGCAGATGGCGCGCGGCATCGGCATTCCGTCCTCCAGGCTGTTTTCCATCGTGTTCTGCCTCGGCGCAGCCCTGGCCGGCGTCGGCGGCGTGCTGGCCGCGCCCATCCTGTCGGTCTATCCCGGCATGGACGCCGACATGCTGCCGCTGGCGCTGGTGGTGGTGATCCTCGGCGGGCTGGGCAGCCTGCTCGGCGCTTTTCTCGGGAGTTTCGCCATCGGCCTCATCTACACGTTCGGCCAGGTCCTGTTTCCCGACCTGGCCTACATCATCCTGTTCCTGCCGATGGTGATCATCCTGGCAATCCGGCCGCGTGGCCTGTTCGGAAGGATCACCGCATGAAACGCGCCGCGCTCGTTGCGTTGCTGGCCGTGCTGGCCGCCCTGCCCGCTTTCGCCGGCGGCGACTATTACATCAACCTGGCCAGCCAGATCCTGATCGCCGCGCTGTTCGCGCAGAGCCTGAACCTGCTGGTCGGCTATGCGGGCCTCACCTCGCTGGGCCATGCCGGCTATCTCGGCCTGGCCGGCTATGTCAGCGGCTGGCTGTTCCTGAACCTGCAGTGGAGCCACTTCGGGGCCGCCGCCGCGGCGCTCGGCGTGAGCACGGTCATGGCGGCACTGTTCGGTCTGATCGCGTTGCGCGCCACCGGCCTGTCCTTCCTGATGATCACGCTGGCGTTCGGCCAGATCCTGTGGGGCATCGCCTATCGCTGGGCCGGCGTGACCGGCGGCGACAACGGCTTGTCGGGTCTCACGCGGCCTGCGCCGTTCGGCCTCGACCTGGGGAGCGCCACCGTGTTCTATTACTTCGCGCTGGCGGTGTTCCTCGCCGTCTGGGGCATCATCGCCGTGTGGGTGCGCTCGCCCTTCGGCGCCAGCATCGCCGGCACCCGCGACCAGCCGCGCCGCATGAGCGCGCTGGGCTACAACGTCTGGCTGATACGCTGGATTACCTTCATCGTCAGCGGCTTCTTCGGCGCCGTGGCCGGGCTGATGTATGTCTACTATCACCAGTTCATCAGCCCGCACAGCCTGTCGCTGGCCAACTCGGCCGAGATGCTGCTGATGGTGATCGCCGGCGGCCCCGGCACGCTGGCCGGGCCGGTCGTCGGCGCTGCGCTGGTGGTGGTGCTGAAGAACGTGGCCAGCAGCTACATCGACCGCTGGATCATGCTGCTCGGCTTCGTGTTCATCTTCATCGTCATGTTCGTGCCCGGCGGCATCGTGCCGGGCGTACGTCGCCTGCTGGCGCGCCTGAAGAAGCGGCCCGCGCCCGCTGCCGGCGCCGCGGCGTATCCGCTGAAGGAGGCGCAATGAACAAGGTGCTGGAAATTTCCGGCCTGACCAAGTCGTTCGGCGGACTGCAGGTCACGCGCGCCGTGAACCTGGCCGTCGAGCGCGGCGAGCGGCACATGCTGATCGGCCCCAACGGCGCCGGCAAGACCACGCTGTTCAACCTGATCGCCGGCGACCTGCGCGCCGATTCGGGCCGCATCACCCTGCTGGGACGGGACGTGACCGCCCTGACCACGCACCAGCGGGCGCTGCACGGGCTGGCGCGCACCTACCAGATCCTCACGCTGTTCGGGCGCGACACGCTGCTGCATAACGTGATGCTGGCGCTGCTGGGCAAGTCCGCGCTGCGCTGGAAGTCCTGGGGCAGCTTCAGCGGCCAGGCCACGCTGGCCGCCCGCGCCCGCGCCGTGCTGGAGTCGGTCGGCCTGGGCCGGAAGGTCGACCTGCAGTTGACGCAGACTTCCTACGGTGAAAAGCGACGCCTCGAGATCGCGATGGCGCTGGCGCAGGAACCCGAAGTGCTGCTGCTCGACGAGCCGCTGGCCGGCCTGTCGGCCGAAGAGCGCGACACCATACTGGGCCTGCTGCAATCCATTCCGCGCACCGTGACGGTCCTGATGATCGAGCACGACATGGAGGTGGCGCTGGCGTTCGCCGACAGCGTGACGCTGCTGCACTATGGCGAAGTCATCACCGCCGGCACCCGTCAGCAGGTGGTCGACGACCCGCGCACAAAGGAGATCTACCTTGGACACTGAACTGCTGTCGGTTCGGAAGATCAACGCCTACTACGCCGACAGCCATGTGCTGCACGATGTGTCGATCGGCCTGAAGCCCGGCCGGCTGCTGACGCTGCTGGGCCGTAACGGCGCTGGCAAGTCGACCTGCATCAACGCCATCGTCGGTTTCCTGCCGCCCCGCTCGGGCAGCGTGATGCTGGGCGGCGCGGCACTGGAAAAATGCAGCCCAGAACAGATCAGCCGCGCCGGCATCGGCCTGGTGCCGCAGGGCCGGCGCGTGTTCGGCAGCCTTACCGTGCGCGAGAACCTGGAAGTGGCGGCGCGCCGGCAGACGCCGCCCGGTCGCCGTGTCTGGACGCATGACGACGTCAACCGGATTTTCCCGCGCCTGCACGAGCGGCGCGACCAGCTTGCAGCCAGCCTGTCGGGCGGCGAGCAGCAAATGCTCGCGATCGGGCGCGCGCTGATGACCAACCCGAAGGTGCTGCTGCTGGACGAACCGTCCGAAGGGCTCGCGCCGCAGATCGTGCGCGAAGTCGGCAACGTGCTGGAACGGCTGAAGTCTGAAATCGCCATCATCCTGGTCGAGCAGAACCTGGGTCTGGCGATGAAAGTGGCGGACGACGTGGTGCTGCTCAACACCGGCCGCGTCGTGTTCTCGGGTACGAAGGACGAATTCCAGGCGCGGCAGCAGGAACTGCAGTCGCATCTGGGAGTGAGCTGACGGCCAGGCCGATACGGGGAAGACACATGGTGGACAACATGCTGAAAGACGCGCAACTGGGCCGCATCACGCTGCGTTATCTCGATGTCGGGCAAGGCACGCCGGTGGTGCTGATCCACGGGCTGGCAGGCGACTACAGCGCCTGGCTGGCGCAGGTCGACGCGCTGCAGCACGCGTACCGCGTCATCGCCTTCGACAACCGCGGCGCCGGACGCAGCACGCAGGTCGACGAAGCGGTCAGCACCGCCGACCTGGCCGACGATACGCTGGCGCTGATGGATCACCTCGGCGTGGAACGCGCGCACGTCGTCGGCCGCTCGATGGGCGGCGCGGTGGCCCAGCACATGGCGCTCAAGGCGCCGCATCGCGTGCTGTCGCTCACGCTCTGCGCGTCCTTCGCGCGCCTCGACCCGCTGGGCCGGCGCGTGTTGTCCAACATGCGGGAAGCACTGGAATGGCGGATGCGCTGGTCCGATCACGCCCGGCACTCCGTGCAGAACTTCGTCTCGGCCGGCTTCTTCAACGACCATCCCGAGCGCGTGGCGCAGATAGAGCAGCTGATCGGCGGTGAAACGCGGCTGCCAGCCTGCTACATCCGGCAAAACGAAGCCTGCCAGGCCCATGACACGGTGGACATGCTGCCGCGCATCACCCAGCCGACGCTGGTCATGGCCGGCGACAGCGACCCGATCTGCTCCCTCACCGCGACCGCCATGTTGTCGCAAGGCCTGCCGAACGCACGAACGGAGATCTTCGGGAAGGCGAGCCACTTTTTCCTGATGGAGCAGCCCGAGAAGTTCATGCGCCTGCTGGCGGGGTGGCTCAGGCAGCACGGATAGGCGGCAGGGTCCGGGCAGTCCCGCTGATCTGTCATCCACCGGTCATCTGCGGCGGCGGGCATTTCAACGGGTCGATTGCCGGGCGCCAGCTCTCTACTACGACATTGGCGGGCGGCCTGGCCAGCCCCGTGACAACGAGCCTTGCCGACAGCGCGCCGATATCGACAACATACCCACCATCATTTTGCGCGAGATATTCGGGCAGGGTTCACCGTGCATTTCTTCGCTGGGCAAGGCGCAGGCCTCGGTGGCCAATTCCTGCCACGTACCGAGCTGCTTCTGTGCGTCACGTTTCGTCAAAGGCGGTTAGCACCGAGGCCTGCCGACGGATGCACCCTGTTGGTTGTGTCGTCCGGTTCAAGCGCTTTGCTTCGCGGACCATCCAGGATAGAACCTGTCAATTCGGGTGACACTGCAGTTCTCACGTAACGAATACCGCTCAGTCGTGCCGGCACTTGAACTGGCTTAGGAAAGCATCCACTAACGCGCCGCATCGCGATGCTTAATGAGAGCGAGACGCGATGAACGCTATCCATCCCTTCTTCCAGGAGCCAGCCATCATGCAACCTGCATCGGTCACCCCTACCACCGCAAACTCGACAGCCACTTCAACCGATGCATCCAGTAGCACCTCCACTACGACTGCGCCGCCACGGCTGCGCTCGGGGTCTGACCCTGACGACGCCGCACCCTCGCGGCTGGTTACGATAAGCCTCCCCAACCGGTTTCTTCAAGCCGTTGCCAACGGTGACAGCGCGCAGGCAATCAATTTGATACAGCAGGGTGCCCCGGTCAACCATACCGATGCGGCTGGCAGCACGGCACTGGCGATTGCAGCAAAGAACGGCGACATCGGCATGATGACTGCCTTGCTCGCAGCCGGTGCCAATGTGGATGGCTCTCCCACGAATCCCGTGCAGTGGCTGGCGGGAGGCGTAAGTATGAGCGGAGCTGTCCAGGGGGCATACAGTCTGGCGGCGTGGGTGTCAATCACGGTGGTAGCTGCCTGTACCGGATTCGGAATCGTTGGAATGGTGGCGGGTGGTGCAGCAGTTTATGGCGCGGCAAAAGTGGCCGCGAAGGCGCCGGATTGCAGTACACCGCTGATCATGGCTGCGCAGCACGGCCAGACCAAAGCGGTGGAATTACTGCTAAACAAAGGCGCGCTGGTCGACTTTACCGATGCCAGACGTCGCACTGCGTTGGGAAAAGCTGCGGAGCACGGTTGCACTGGCGCGCTGAACCTGCTGATTCAACATGGCGCACAGGTCAATTTCAGCGGCGACGGCGCCCAAACTGCCCTGATGTACGCCGCACAGAACGGCCACGACGCCGCGGTGCAGGCGCTGCTTGAAAAAGGTGCAAAGCTCAACGTCGCCAACTCCCGTGGCCGGACCGCCCTGATACTTGCTGCAGAGCAGGGGCAAACCGATACTGTCAACTTGTTGATCGCCAGGGGCGCCAATGTCGATCAAGAGGCTTCCCATGGTGGCTCATACGACGGCACCGAAAGCAGGACCCACGCCGGTACAGCACTGACATTTGCCGCAAGGAACGGCCACACTGAAACGGTGAAAGCGTTGATCGCGGCAAAGGCCAGGGTAAATAGCCTCGCCGACTATAACCTTGGCCCCCAAGGCTGCGGGATCATTTACGGGACCGCCCTGCTGTTTGCTGCGACCAATGGTTATGACGAAACGCTAAAGGTGCTGCTCGATCAGAAAACCACTTCCGAAGAGCGTGCAAACGCGCTGAAGATGGCCGAAATTTATAATCACCCCAAGGCTGTCGCTGTCCTGCGCGACGCCATCGCCAGGTTGCAGGGCTGAAGCATGCGTGGCTGGTCCGGAGACGCGTGAAATCCAGCTGCCGGACCCCACACCTGTCGCGAACGCCTGACGCCTTGCGCATCCGCATGCGAAAGTGCCGCATCATTGCGATACGTTTCGAAATTGGGTTAAGAAGCAGTATCGCCCAAACAAAAGGACAGGCATGAACCGACTGCAGCAACTTATTTCCCTGCTCGCCCTGCTCTGCTGCCAGCCGGCGCTGGCCGACGACGAAGCGCTGTGGGCCGGGCTGCGCAGCGGCGAGCAGGTGGCGCTGATGCGGCATGCGGAGGCGCCGGGCGTCGGCGACCCTGCGGGATTCAGGCTCGGCGACTGCGCGACCCAGCGCAACCTGTCCGACCAGGGCCGGCGCCAGGCGAAGGAGGCCGGCGCCCTGTTCCGCAGCAAGGGCGTCGGCAGCGCGACGGTCTACTCCAGCCAGTGGTGCCGCTGCCTCGACACCGCAAGCGCACTGGCGCTCGGGCCGGTCCTGCCGCAGCCGGCGCTCAACTCCTTCTTCGAAGAATCCGCACGCGGCCGCGGGCAAACCGAGGCGCTGCGCCAGTTGATCCGTGAACGTCCGGCCGGCAAGCCGCTGGTGATGGTCACGCACCAGGTCAATATCACCGCGCTTTCCGGCGTGTACCCGCAATCGGGCGAAATCGTGGTGTTGAAGGTGGATGGCGCACAATTGACTGTCGCCGGAAGAATTTCCACGTCGAAATAAGCGGTTTGGAGCCGTCGGCCAATTGTGGCATGATGCCGGCAGGATATTTTCACCCTTGGCTGCAACGAACGCGCGCCCGATCTGTCTGACGCAGATATTGCTTATTTACAATATCTCCAACTTGCCCGTTTAGGAACCCGCACCATGTCCCTTTCCTTCCGACCGACTGCCTGCCTCCCTGCGCTTGCCGCCGTGCTGCTTTGCGCATGCTCGACGCCGAGGCAGGGCGTTTTCCAGACCGAGGCGTTTGGTGAAACCTCGACCTATTCGCGCAGCTTCGCTGCCACACCCATCGAAACCTGCGAGGCAGCACGCCGTTCGCTGCTCAGCCAGGGCTACGTCATTACCGTGTTCAGGCCGGACGCCATCAATGGCCGCAAGAATTTCCAGCCGAATGGCGACGTCCACGCGGAGATCGAGTTCCACGTCACCTGCGCGACCGACGGCGTGGGCGGCAAGGGCAGCATTGCGTTCGTGAACGCGCTGCAGGACCATTACGCACTGAAGAAAACCAATAGCGCCGCCAGCGTGGGGGTGCCGGCGCTGGGTTCGGTGTCCCTGCCGTTTTCGGCAAGCGACGATTCGCTGGTCAAGGTGGCCAGCCAGACCATACTGGAGTCCAAGTTCTATGATCGCTTCTTCAGCCTGGTGGAACGCTATCTTCCATCGGCCGCGCCGGCCCAGGCGGAGCAAAAGTGAGTGCCCGCGCCAGCCTGCCGCCGGCCCGGCTCAAGTAAGCGGCCGTGGTGGCCGTAAACCATGAGGGCGATGACGGCCCTGCAACCGATGCCACCACCATGACCTTTTCCGTACCTGTTCGCCGCAGCGCCATTGCCATCGCCGTAATGCTGTCCGGCTGCGCCTTCGCGCCGGCGGTGCCACCCTCGTCCGCCACTGTCAGCCCGGCCGAATGGCAGGCGCAACTGCCGCCGGCCGCGCCCGTTGCGCACGGCGGCAGCGAAGAACAATTGCTGCAATGGTGGCGCGGCCAGGGCGACCCGCTGCTGGCCGAACTGATCGCCGCCGCCCAGGCGGTCAGCCCCACGCTTTCCGCGGCCAGCGCCCAGATCGCGAATGCCCGCGCCAACCGCACCGCCGCCGGCGCAGCGCTGCTGCCTACCCTGGACAGCACGCTGCAAGCCAGCCGCACCAGCGCCCAGCCGCCGCTGCCGATGGCGACCACGGTGCAGGGCGCGCTGCAGGCCGGCTGGGAAATCGACCTGTTCGGCGGCAACCGCGCTGCCCGGGACGCGGCCGAGGCGCGCTACGAAGGCGCGCAGGCCGGCTGGCACGACGCCCGCGTCAGCATCGCCGCCGAAGTGGCGAACCAGTATTACGCATTGCGCACCTGCGAACGGCTGGTCACCATTACCGCTTCCGACGCCCAATCGCGCGCAGCCACCGGACGCCTGACTGCGCTGGCAGCCGAGGCCGGATTCCAGGCGCCGGCGACCGCCGCGCTCGCGCGTGCCACCACGGCGGAAGGCAATAGCCGGCTGGTGCAGCAGCGCGCCGCCTGCGACCTCGACATCAAGACCCTGGTGGCGCTGACCGCGATGCCGGAGGCCGCACTGCGCCAGCGCCTGCAGGCGAACACCGGCGACCTGCCGCAAGAGGCAAGGCTGCAGATAGCGGCCCTGCCGGCCGCCGTGCTGGCGCAGCGGCCGGACCTGGCGG
>CAUQYP010000112.1:0-13230 GCA_963522035.1 uncultured Noviherbaspirillum sp.
TGGGCGGCCAGGCCAACGTGCCGGGCGTGGCAGGCACCTGGAAGGACCTGACCGATTCGGTGAACTCGATGGCGGGCAACCTGACCTCCCAGGTGAGGAACATCGCCGACGTGACCACCGCTGTGGCGAACGGCGATTTGTCGAAGAAGATCACGGTCGACGTGCGCGGCGAGATCCTGCAGTTGAAGGACACCATCAACACCATGGTGGACCAGCTGCGCTCGTTCGCGTCCGAGGTGACCCGCGTGGCAAGGGAAGTGGGCACCGAGGGCAAGCTGGGCGGCCAGGCTTATGTGCCAGGCGTGGGCGGCACCTGGAAAGACCTGACCGACAACGTGAACTTCATGGCGTCCAACCTGACCGGCCAGGTGCGTAACATTGCCGAGGTGACCACTGCTGTTGCGAACGGCGACCTGTCGAAGAAGATCACGGTGGACGTGAAGGGCGAGATTCTTGAACTGAAGGACACCATCAACGTGATGGTGGACCAGCTGAGCTCGTTCGCTTCCGAGGTGACCCGGGTGGCGCGCGAGGTGGGCACCGAGGGCAAGCTCGGCGGCCAGGCCCAGGTGAAGGGCGTCGGCGGCACCTGGAAGGACCTGACCGAGAACGTGAACTTCATGGCGGCCAACCTGACCGCGCAGGTGCGCGGCATCGCCGGCGTGGTAACCGCGGTGGCCAAGGGCGACCTGAAGAAGAAACTGACTGTTGCGGCACAGGGCGAGATCGCGGCGCTGGCCAACACCATCAACGAGATGACCGACACGCTGGCGGTGTTTGCCGACCAGGTGACGACGGTGGCGCGCGAGGTCGGCGTCGAAGGCAAGCTGGGCGGGCAGGCCAGCGTGCCGGGCGCATCCGGCACCTGGAAGGACCTGACCGAGAACGTCAACCAGCTGGCGGCCAACCTGTCCACGCAGGTCCGCGCGATTGCCGAGGTGGCCACCGCGGTGACCCGCGGCGACCTGTCGCGCTCCATCCAGGTGGAAGCGCGGGGCGAGGTGTCCGACCTGAAGGACAACATCAACGAGATGATCCGCAACCTGAAGGAGACCACGCAAAAGAATGCCGAGCAGGACTGGCTGAAAACCAACCTGGCGCAATTTACCCGCCTGCTGCAGGGCCAGCGTGACCTGGAAGCAGTGACCCGGCTGATCCTGTCCGAACTGGCGCCGCTGGTCTCGGCGCACCACGGCGTGTTCTACATGATGGACGCGCAGACCATGCCGCCGCGGCTGCAGATGATCGCCAGCTATGGCTACCGCTCCAGCCGCAAGCTGCCGACGTCCTTCGGTCCGGGTGAAGGCCTGGTCGGGCAGTGCGCGGTCGAGAAGCGCCGCATCTGGCTGACCAATGTGCCGCGCGACTACATCCAGGTCTCGTCCGGCCTGGGTGCGGCGCCGCCGTCCAACATCGTGGTGCTGCCTATCCTCTTCGAGCAGCAGGTCAAGGCCGTGATCGAGATCGCGTCGCTGGACCGCTTCACCGACACCCACCTGTCCTTCCTCGACCAGTTGATGGAATCGATCGGCGTGGTGCTCAACACCATCGAGGCCAACAGCCGCACCGAGAGCCTGCTGACGCAGTCGCAGCGGCTGGCGCAGGAACTGCAGCAGACCAATATGGAACTGGCGGAAAAGGCCCGGCTGCTGTCGGACCAGAACATCGAGGTCGAGCGCAAGAACCGCGAGGTGGAGCAGGCCAAGCTGGCGCTGGAAGACAAGGCCACGCAGCTGGCGCTGTCGTCGAAGTACAAGTCCGAGTTCCTGGCCAACATGTCGCACGAGCTGCGCACGCCATTGAACAGCCTGCTGATCCTGGCCCAGCAGCTGCGCGACAACCCGCAGGGCAACCTGTCGATCAGCGAGGTCGAATATGCCCGCACCATCCATGGCTCGGGCACCGACCTGCTGACGCTGATCAACGACATCCTCGACCTGTCCAAGATCGAGTCGGGCACGGTGACGCTGGAGATGAGCGAATTCCGCTTCCCGCAGCTGGCCAATTTCGTGGAACGCACCTTCCGCCACATGGCCGAGGCCAAGCAGATCAGCTTCGAGATCCAGCTCGACGCGCAGCTGCCGTCCTCGCTGATGACCGACACCACGCGCCTGCAGCAGATATTGAAGAACCTGCTGTCGAACGCGTTCAAGTTCACCGCGCGCGGCCAGGTGACGCTGCATATCGGCATGGTCGATTCGGGCTGGAGCGCCGACCACCCGCTGCTGCGCAGCGCCGACGCGGTGCTGGCGTTCGCCGTCACCGACACCGGCGTCGGCATCCCGGCCGACAAGCTGCAGCTGATCTTCGAAGCCTTCCAGCAGGCCGACGGCAGCACCGCGCGCAAGTACGGCGGCACCGGCCTCGGCCTGTCCATCAGCCGCGAGCTGTCGCGCCTGCTGGGCGGCGAGATCCGCGTCACCAGCACGGTCGGCGCCGGCAGCACCTTCACGCTTTACCTGCCCTACACGCGCAAGGGCCACCAGGACTTCGCCAAGCTGCCGCCGGCCATGCCGGCTGCCGGGGCTGACAACCTGGCGACATTGCGGCTTGCCGCCCAGGTCATCGATGCACGTCAGGCGGCCGACAATGCCGCGATGCTGGTCGCCCAGGACACCGGCGACGACCGCAATACCGTGGCGCCGGGCGACCCGGCCGTGCTGATCGTGGAAGACGACCTCGCGTATGCCCATTCGCTGCTGGACCTGGCGCGCGAGAAGGGCTTCAAGGGCATCGTCAGCCACAGCGGCGACGCCGCGCTGACGCTGGCGCGCGACTACCTGCCGACCGCCATCGTGCTCGACATCGACCTGCCCGACACCGACGGCTTCACCGTGCTGGAACGCCTGAAGCGCGATCCGTCGACCCGGCACATCCCGGTGCATATCCTGTCGCGCATCGACGAGCGCGAGCGCGGGCTGCGCCAGGGCGCCATTTCCTACCTGGTCAAGCCGGTGACGCCGGAGCGGCTGGACGAGGAGTTCAGCCGCATCCAGCAGTTCCTGGTGCGCAGCAAGCCCAGCCTGCTGGTGGTGGAAGACGACGAGGTGCAGCGGCGCCGCATCGTCGAGCTGATCGGCGCCAATGACCTCGACATCACCGCGGTGGACTCGGGCGAGAAGGCGCTGGCGGCGCTCAGGGCCGGCAGCTTCGACTGCGCGGTGCTGGACCTGACGTTGCCCGACATCGACGGCTTCGCGCTGCTCGACGCCATCAGCGAGGACGAGGACATGCGCCGCACGCCCATCGTTATCTATACCGCGCGCGACCTGAACCGCAAGGAGGTGGCGCGGCTGCGGCGGGTGGCCAAGACCATCGTCATCAAGGACGCCCGCTCGCCCGAGCGCCTGCTCGACGAGACCGCGCTGTTCCTGCACCGCTCGCCGGCCGCGCTGCCGGAGTTCCAGCGCAAGATGCTGGAAGAGGTGCATGCGGCGCAGAGCGGCCTGGCCGGGCGCCGCGTGCTGATCGTCGACGACGACCTGCGTAACATCTTCGCGCTGACCACGGCGCTGGAGCGGCAGGACATGGTGGTGTCGTTTGCGGAAAATGGCCGCGACGGCATCGAGCTGCTGCGGCAGGATCCGGCAATCGAGATCGTGCTGATGGACATCATGATGCCGGAGATGGACGGCTACGACACCATGCGTGCGATTCGCAATATCCCGCAGTTCAAGTCGCTGCCCATCATTACGCTGACCGCGAAGGCGATGAAGGGCGACCGCGACAAGTGCATCGCCGCCGGCGCGTCGGACTACATCACCAAGCCGGTCGACGTGGCCCAGCTGCTGTCGCTGATGCGGGTCTGGCTGTCGCAATGAACCAGGGTCAGGGTAACCAGGCCGCGGTCGAGGAGATCGAGGCCGACCTGCTGCTCGAGGCGCTGTACCGCCGTTACGGCGCCGACCTGCGCGGGCTGGAACGCGCGCCCTTGCAGCAGCGGCTGCTGGCCTGCATGCGCGGGCGCGGCCTGGCGTCGCTGTCGGCGCTGCAGGCGGAGGCGCTGCACGATGAAGCGGTGGGCATGGACCTGGTGCGCTGCCTGGCGCTGCGGCCGGCGGCGCTGTTCGACGACCCGGCCCGCATCGTCACGCTGCGGCAGACGCTGCGGCCGTGGCTGCGCTCCTGTCCTGTCGCCCGCGTGTGGGTGTCGGAATGCACCGGGGTCGAGGATGTGTATACGCTGGCCATCCTGCTGCGGGAAGAAGGGTTCTACGACAAGACCCTGCTGTTCGCCACGGCCTCCAGCGAGACCATGCTGAACGCCGCCCGCAGCGGCCGCATACCGGTCGCCGAATTCGGGCGCTACCAGCAGAATTACCTGCGCAGCGGCGGCCGCTATTCGCTGGCGGACTACCTCGAAGCCGAGCCGGACGAGGAGGGCAGGCTGGTGTTCCGTCCCGAGCTGGGCAGGAACATCATCTGGGCTCAGTACAACCTGGCCACCGACGCCACCTTCAACGAATTCCAGCTCATCGTCTGCCGCGGCGCGCTGTCTGATTTGCGGCCGGCCATGCGGCAGCGGGCGTTGAAGCTGTTCCATGAAAGTCTGGCGGTATTTGGCTACCTGAGCGTGCATCCGGAGGACGCGATGGGGCAGTTGCCGGAGGATGTGGATTTCCAGGCGGTGCACCCGGGGTCGGGGCTGTATCGGCGGGTGGGGTAGGGGAGAAACGGCGGGAGCGGACTAGCTTGGGATGCCAGGCCATTGCCTGGATGTGTGTACTAGCGCCAATATCCACACTGTGTCCCGTTCAATTTCATATACCAGGCGATAGTGCTGGTGTGGAAGGAGCTCGCGGGTCCCGGGTATTTTTCCGGGTTTGCCCAAAGTCGGGAGCCTAGCCAGGTTGCTTGCTGCATTGCTGAACAGTCTGTCCAGCCGCTCGGCGGCCGCCGGTTTGTCTTCAGCGATGTAATGCCATATGTCCACCCGGTCCTGCTCTGCCTCGGGCGTCCAGACGACCCTCACGCTTTTTTTATGGCTTGGGCACGACGTGCGGCAAAATCGCTTTCAACCTCTTCATTCGACCGTCCCTCTCCGGCCTGTACCGACATCCGCGCAGCGTCAACTTTCTGTCGGAGAAATTCGTCATATTGCCGGGCTTCGCGTTGGCGGCGGACGTAGTCACGCATCAGTTCGCGCATGATCTGCGATGCCGGGCGGTCGGCGGCTTGTGCCTCTGCAATGAATTCTGCACGCAGATCCGGTTCGAGTTTCATTGCGCTTTTGCGCGGGATACCCCGACATTGATGCCGGGGAGGGATAGCGCGGCACGCGAAGCGTGCCCTGCACCCGCTGAAATATTGCTATCCATGTTAAACGAATAACCGTAACCATCTGCACGTTGCACCATGGTGCAGTAGCGATGGTTGATTCCCTGTACGACTTCCTTGCTCATCTGGATATTGAAGTTGCCGCAAGCGCGTACTGCCACGCGACCAACATACTTTCCGACCTTTTTCCCCTTCGTGACCGTCGCGCGCACCATGTCACCTGTCTGGAAGCCCTCGACCGATTTCTCACGCATCAGGTAGCCACGCGGGAATCCGTACTTGTCCATACGGGTGCGCTGGTACGAGCCTCGGCCGGTTGCCTTGATGGCCAGTGTCGGCCGGCGCCAATCTGTCACAGCCTCGACTTCCCCGACGCACACCGCGTCCAGCGCATGGGTCTTGGGCACGTCCAGCCGACACCGGTTGTACTTGGTGCGTCCGCCTGAAAAAGCCTCGACGGCCAGTTCAGTCGTCTTCAGACTATTGAGCAGAGCCCAGCGTGTTGAATTCACGGCAGCCGCGTCTTTCAGCGCTCGCTTCGCCTGCGCCAGAATTCTCGCAAGACGCGCTGGATCCTTTTTCAGCAATTCCCTGACATCCCTTGCCGCCTTTTTCTGGTTACAAGGCTGGCAGGAAATGCCGAGATTGCTCGGGCGGCTGGTTCCGCCGCTGGCCCTTGCATGGATGTGTTCTACCTGCAGTGGCACACCTTCCTTGTCACAGTACATGCACTGGCGGCCCCACTTTTCCAGCAAGTATTCGCGCAACTCGTAGCCGGCCAGCGTGCCCTGCTGATACTCGATGCCGGAAACCTCCGGATTCTCCATGGCCTGCATATCGAAGCGGACCAGCTCGGTACTCAGTGCCGTCACCGGCGCCCAGCGACAGATGCGATCGACCCAGGCCATCGTGGTATCGACCCGGTGCTGCAGGGATGGCGCCAGCCAGCCTTTCGGCTTGCGACGATTCAGGAACCGTGGGGCCCGGTACCGGGTGTTGCGGCCGCGCCGGCCACGACGCATGCTGGCCCGAGCCGTCAGTGCCTCCGAAATCTGCCGGCCTCGGTGCATCAGATCAAACAGATTCAGCACGGCGATGCCAACACTGAATTCGCGCACCAGCGCCAGCCCCGTCACCTTGCTGCCCGGATCCAGCTTCAAACGCAGCGGTTGAAACGTGCAGGAGTCGACAGTACGGTCAACGAGCCGAATCACCAACGGCAAAACGCGGTGGAGGCGCGCACGGCCGCGTTCGAGAAGCAACCTCGCCCGCTTTTCCGTACACGGCATCACCGGCTTGCCGTTTCGATCCAACACAAAAACCGCCACTTCCTTCTCCTGAAATTCTTGCCCTTACGGACCTTGTTACGCTGCCTTTCGGCAGTCTCTCTTCGACGATGTTGCAACGCAGCTTCAGGATTTCTCCTTTGCGACAGACCGTTTCGTGCTTACCCTACGCTTGTCTGCTTCTGCCGCTTTCAGAGCCTGGAACTAAAGAAGCATTCCAAGGTGAGTCTTGTACTTCGTTGCAACGTAGCGGGTTGGATACCGCTTCGTCTGGTCAACCGAGCTTGCCAGTCTCCTTTCAAGCTCCGGCCTTCAGGCCGGGGTAGTTGACGGTAAATACGGCCTCTTTCAACATTCGGCACCTCGCAAATGGTAGTGACGAAGTGTATACGTTTTAGCCATATCCCCGATGCTTGATGTCTAGGCGGCATGGCTGGTCCGCCCTGGAACCCGGCTCTATCCAACGATCAAAGCGATAGCGCCGCCAGTTTCGACATGGCCTCGGCGATATTGTTTCTCACCGCACCTTCCGTCGCCAGCCGCACCCGGGTGACGCCGGCGAACGCTTCGCCCGGCGTGCTGGTATGTTCCGACCGTATCGCTTCCTGCCAGACGGTCTTGTCGTCGGAAGCCCGCTGCAAAGTCCAGCCTACCTCCATCTTGACCGTCATTGCCATGCCGAACATCGGCTGGTTCACGTTGAAGACATTCGCCGTCAGGACATAGTCGCCGCCCTTGCCCTTGACCACCTGCGAAAACAGCTTCGATTCGCTGATTGCCTGGGTTAACGCTGCTTCCAGCGCCTCATTGGAAACGCCAAGGCCGGACTCGGCGTCAGCGCCGCCGGCCACGTTCAGCCGGACGCTTTCCGGGTGCTTCTTGGCGATGGCCACGTTGGTCGGCACCATGGCCTCCTGCATGGGTGGCGACGCACAGCCGCCGACCAGGAACAGTGCAGCCAGGAGGGAAACGGCGTGCCTGCCGAGCAGGACACCGCGTACAGGAGCGGAGGAGTTCAGTGTATGCATGTTGTCCTCAGCGCACTGGCGCAGCAGCGGTTTTTGCCGGACTGAAAATATTGCCCAGCACCTCGTCGACCATCTCCTCGGGCGACTTCCTGGTCAGGGAGGTATGGTAAGAATTGCCGACCGCCATCGGGAAGCTGGTCACCGGGTCGCGCAACGTGATCGTCAACTCCAGCATGTACATCGTGATGTCCCACATCCACCGGTCCACGTAGGACAGCGCGGCGTCGACCGGCGTGTCCGGCTTGGGCGCCTCGCCGGTCGTCACCGTGTAGCCGCGCTTCTCCAGGTTCTTCTTGACGATCAGGTCGATCGCACGGTCGTCGCCCTTTTCCTTTTCGATATAGATGGTGCGCACACGGCTCAGGTCGGCGCCCGGCGTCAGCGTGGCGCTTGCGCGATTGACCGCGCAGCCTGTGGAGAGGAACACGACGGCAGCAAGGGCGATGAGGCCGGGAATTCGTTTGATCATGAAACGTCCTTTTTTATGGTTGTTACGGTTGATGAAAAAAATACCGATGCGAATTGGCCCACGCGGCCAACGCCGTTCTTGCTCTTCGCTGGCCGGTGCGATGAGTCCCATAACTGGTTCTGCGTATCCGTCGGGCGCAGCCCTTTTTTTCGAGAAGCCCCGTTCGGCGGTGACGGACCGCGTTCAGCCCTGGCAACAAGTCATTCCTAGAAGCTGTAATGCACGGACAGGGTCACGTTTGCCCGCACATGTTCGGGCTGCGTGACGGCGCCGGCTGCCCGTCCGTCGCGGGTGACCTGATGGGCTGCGCTGCGCGGCACCTTCATGTAATCGAACTGCGCGCCGTAGGCAAGCTTCGATACCTGGTCCGGGCGGTAGCGCAGCGCCAGCAGGTAACCGGTTGCGGAACGGGTGCGCATGCTTGCGTCGTCGAGCAGCCCGGAGAAGCCGATGCGCAGGCGTTCCGGCGCTGCATGCACCAGGCTTGCGCCCGCGGTCAGCTTCCCATCGCTTCCGAGCCGCCATGCCTGCTCGATGCCGATCAGCAGGCGGCTGGATTGCGTATGTTCCTGCAGGCCGGCTGCGCTTGCGTCGCCCCGGATATGACGCTGCCAGGCGTCGTAGCCCAGCGCCGCGACGATATCGGTCGCGTCCAGCACCCGGTAGCGCACTCCCAGCTGCGCTTCTGCCATCCGGGTGCCGGTCTGGCTGCGGTAAGTCCGGCCGTTCTGCAACTGGCCGTCATAGCCGATGTCGCCCCGGTACAGCGCAGCCGCGCCGAATAGTTCCCATGCACCCGAGCGGTAGGCCAGGCGGCCAGCCAGGCCGGGCAGCCAGCCGCTTTCGCGGACGATGCGCTCGCCTGCCGCGCTGTATTCGGACACGCCTGCATGACGCAGCGACGGCACTATCGAAGCCGAGTACTGTGCATACGCGCACGGGGCGGCTGCGGCGCTTGCAACTGCAAGGGCGCAGGCAACAATGTTTTCAGATCGCATAAGGAATAAAGGCGTCGCCCGAGGACGACGCTAGTGCGTGAACGCCAGTATCAGTTCAGCGCGTCGAATTGCGCCCGGGTGAGCGTGCTGTTGGCAGTCACGATGCCGTCGCCCTTCGCGCTGTAATCCAGCCGCAGCGTGGTGCCATCGAGCGAAGTGACGGTGACCGTGGCTGGTGTGCCGGTGATCAGGAGCGCGCCGGCGGAAATGAAGGAGCCTGAGCTGGACATCACGATCGGGCGCACCGTCTGGACGCGATAGGAATAGGCGCCGAGTTTCGCCGAATTGCCCGACAGCGTGTAAGCCCCCGCGAGGGAGGTCGAACTGGCGGTTTCGGAACCGGCCAGGCTGAAGTCGGCAAGGGTATAGGCATCGGTCGTCGTGCCTGACTGGTCGATGCTCAGGCTGAGCCGGCTGCCGGAAAGGCCAATACCGGTGTCGCTGCTGCCACTCTGGCTGGCGGAGATTTTCAGGTCACCGTCGATCAGCACGCGCCTGGCGCCGCTGCTCATTGCCAGGTTGCCGAAGGTAGTTGTCATCTCCAGGCTGTAACGATTGCTGTTGATCGGGTCGCCCGATACGGCATTGATGGTGATCGAAAGCGTGCCGTTGAGCGAAGGCAGATCGTCTTCGGCGCAGTTGTTCGCGCTGATCGTCAGGCGGTCGCCCGGCGTCAGCTTGCTGTCGCTGGCGACCGATTCGTTAACCGTCACGCTGCCGCCGCGGCTACATGCTTCGGTGTACACGGCGCCGGATACGAATTGAGCGCCTTTTCCGCTGAAGCGCCTGTAGATCTGATTGGATGCAGTCGCCAGGCTCAACGGCGGTGCATCGAGCTCGACGCCGGAAGTGATCAGGCCGGTTGCACTGTTCAGGTCGGTCAGTTCGCCGACCGGATCGAGCACCGTTGCCGCGACGGTCTCGTAGTTTGCCTGGGTGATTGCCGAGTAGCTGGCGCCCGAACCGGCGACGCCAGCGCTGCCGGACGCGGTAGTGCCACCGTCATTTCCGCCGCCGCCGCCGCACCCGAGCAGCGATGCATTGATCAGTACGATGACGCCGAGTTTCAGCCTGAGATTACGCATTCTTGTGGTTCCCTGTGAAGTTCAATACAACGTCATGCCAGCCGGGTTTTTTCTCACGCGGAAAACCTTGGACCGTGCTGACGCATTCCTGCCTGCCGGATTCTGGACCGGTGCGGGCGGAATTATTGCTGGCACATTTCTTTAAGGCAATAACGTGTTTAGGGGAGTAGCGCCTGGATCTGGCATGCGTGTGCCTGTCTGCGCAGCCAGGCTCGGGCCGGGCTGGCAGTAGCGACTATGACTTAGGTGCTGCCGGACGGTAGCGAATCCGGCCCGATTACTGCGTTCACGCCTGTCACCAGGCGTCCCGCGCTGCGCTGCGCCTTGAGCCACCAGATACCGGCCTTGGGCATTGCGTCGAGTGGTGTGGCCGCACCCAGCAGCAACATCAGCAAGTCGCCCAGGATAGGCTGGTGCCCGACCAGCATCACATTGCTCGGATTGTCCGGCCAGGCGGCGGCGTCCCGCATCGCCTCGGCGCTGCTGTGCTTGGCCAGCGCATCGGACAAGGTGTAGGGAAGTCCGAGCGCGTCCGCGGTTTGCCGGGCGCGGACTGCGGGACTGCATAGGATCAGCAGGTCGGACGGCAGTCGCGGACGCAGCCAGTGCGCCATCTGTTGCGCATGCAGCCGGCCGGTGTCGGTCAGCGGACGTGCTTCGTCGGGGGTGCCGGGCGCGGCTTCGGCGTGGCGCCAGAGGATGAATTGCATCGCTGCGCTTCCATGATGGAGGATTGCCAGTCTTCGAATCATCACGCAAAAAGCGCGGCCCGGATTGCCCCGGACCGCGCCTTGTTTGCGCCTGCTCAGCGACTGGCTCAGGCCGGCAGCACGTACTCGATCTGCTGCAGCGCCGAGGCGATGGCCTTCTGCTCGGCTTCCGGGCCCATCGCCATGCCTTCGGCGTAGACGAACTCGATGTCGCTCATGCCCAGGAAGCCCAGCACCATCTTCAGGTAGGGCACCTGGCTGTCGGCGTGGGTGTCGCGGTAGACGCCGCCGCGCGTCAGCGCGATATACACCTTCTTGCCCTTGAGCAGGCCTTCCGGGCCGTTCGCGGTGTACTGGAAGGTCACCTTTGCGCGGGCAATGGCGTCGATCCAGTTTTTTAGTTGAGTCGTGATGCCGAAGTTGTACATCGGCACGCCCAGCACCAGCACATCGGCAGCCTGCACTTCGGCGATCAGCGCGTCATCCAGCGCGACACGGGCATTTTGCTCGGCAGTGCGTTGTTCGGCTGGGGTGAACAGCGCGCCCAGTGCAACTTCATCCAGCGCAGGCTGCGGATTGCGTGCGAGGTCGCGCAGCGTCAGTTCGGCATCCGGCTGCACTGCCTTCAGGCGTTCGACGATCGTGTTGGCAAGACGGGTCGATTGTGAACCTTCGCTGCGGGCGCTGGAGTTGATCTGCAGAATCTTCATGATGATGTCCTTGAAAGGATGTTGGCTTGGTTGACATCCTACTGAACCGGATTCGACTACAGAAGCCCATAAAATGGGTTACATTGTGCCGCTGACGGCACAATGAAAAATGATCACCATGCACATCGAACCGAATGACCTGCTGTTGTTCGCCCAGGTCGTCGACGCCGGCAGCTTCAGCCGCGCCGCCGAGCGCGCCGGCCTGCCCAAGTCCACCGTGTCGCGCCGCATCGCGATGCTCGAAGCGCAACTCGGCGAACGCCTGCTGCTGCGCACGACGCGGAAGCTGACAGTCACCGACTTCGGCGCCGACATGCTCGACCATGCGCGCTCGGTCCTGCTGGAAGTGGAGGCGGTGTCGGCGCTGGCCCAGCACCGGCAGGCCGAACCGAGCGGCCGGCTGCGCATTTCCATGCCCAACGACATGGCCAACGTCATGCTGGGGCCGATGCTGGCGCGCTTCATGCGCAGCTATCCGGCCATTACGCTGGAGGTGGACCTGAGCCCGCGCCGGGTCGACCTGATCGGCGAGAATTTCGATGTCGCCATCCGCATGGGCAGCCTGCCTGACGATGCGACGCTGGCAGCGCGGCAGCTGGCGGTATTTTCCAACAGCCTGTATGCATCGCCTGCTTACCTGGACAAACGCGGGACGCCCGACCTGCCGCAGGCGCTGATGCAGCACGATACCCTGCGCCTGCTGGCCCGCGGCGGCGAGCCGGCGCGCTGGGTGCTCACGCGCGGCGCCGAACGCTGGGAAGACCTGCCGCCGGGGCGCGCCACCATCAACTCGCCCGAGGTGCTGATGCGGCTGGCCTGCGCCGACGCCGGCATTGCCATGCTGGTAGACCATTTTGCCGACCCGTACGTACGCAGCGGCCAGCTGGTGCAGGTGCTGCCGGACTGGACGGCGCCGGCGCATGCGGCCTACGCGGTGTTTCCGGGAAGGCGGCTGATGCCCAGCCGCACGCGGGTATTCCTCGACGCGATGGCCGAAGAGTTTTCCGGGCCGAAATGCGAGGCCGCGAAGCAGGGCTGGCGCGGCGGAACAAAACCTTGACAGTCTGAAAACCCCTGCATACCATCTTGTCATACAACTTTGGCGCAACGGGTACTGCCAAAGGCAGGCTTGCACTTCACGCCAACCGCGGCGCCGGTCGGGTCCGCCGCCGCCAGTCCGCAGTCATGGCAGTCATCCTTGGGAGCAGGTCAAATGGCAGAGCAGATCGACCGGGTCGGCATCGTCGGCCTCGGCGCCATGGGCATGGGTATCGCGCAGTCCCTGCTGCGCGGCGGGCTGGACGTGCATGCGTTCGACGTCAGGCCGGAAGCGCTGCAGGCGCTGGCGGCTGCCGGCGCGCACGCAGCGGCGTCGCCAGCGGCGCTGGCCGGCAAGGTCGAGGCGCTGCTCATCGTGGTGGTCAATGCGCAGCAGACCGAGGCGGTGCTGTTCGGCGAGCAGGGCGCCGCCGCGCAACTGGCGCCGGGCGCCATCGTGATTGCCTGCGCCACCGTCGCTCCTGACTATGCCGAGGCGCTGGGCGCGCGCCTGGCGGACATGGGCCTGCGCTTCATCGATGCCCCGATCTCCGGCGGCGGGGGGCGGGCCGCGGCCGGGGGGGGGGGGGGGGTGGGGGGGGGGGCGGCCCCGGCGCCCGCGCCCGGCG
>CAUQYP010000113.1:0-13222 GCA_963522035.1 uncultured Noviherbaspirillum sp.
CGTCAAAGGCAGCGTCAAAAGCAACGGCAACTGTCGCTGCGCGGGCAACTGCAACGGCAACTGTCGCCGCGGGCAACAAGCAATATCGCTTCCAGGCCGGCTGGGCAAGCCAGCATGAAACGGCTCTAGCCGCCGGAGCTTCCCTCGGGGTTTTCCTCCGGCGCCTGGGTCACCCTGACAAAGAAGGGCGCAGCCAGCAAGCCAATTTCAAACAGCAGGCACATCGGGATGGCCAGGAACAACTGGCTCATGATGTCCGGCGGCGTCACTATGGCCGCGATGATGAAGGCGCCGACGATCACGTACGACCGGATCGCCTTCAGCTTTTCCACCGTCATCAGGTTCATCCGCACCAGCACCACCACCACCACCGGCACCTCGAACGTGACACCGAACGCGAGGCACATCGACATGACGAAGTCGAGATAATTCTCGATGTCCGGCGCCACGGTAATCGACTTCGGCGCGAAGTCGTAGATAAAGCGGAACACCTTGCCGAACACCAGGAAATAACAGAACGCCACGCCGAATATGAAGAGCAGCGACGAGGAAATAACCAGTGGTGCAACCAGCCGCTTCTCGTGCGCATACAGGCCCGGCGCGACGAACGCCCATACCTGGTACAGCACCCAGGGCAGCGCAATGATGAACGCGACCAGCAAGGTCACCTTCATCGGTACCAGGAAAGGCGTGATGACGCCGGTGGCGATCATTTTTGCGTCGCCGGGCAGCGCGATCATCATCGGGCGGGCGATGAAGTCGTATAGCGCAGCCGGACCGGGCCAGACTGCGGCCAGCGCGATGAAGACGAGCAGCACCACGGCCACCGCCTTGACCAGGCGACTGCGCAGTTCTACCAGGTGGGAAATGAAAGTGTCCTGCGCGCCGGCTTGCGATTCTTCAGCCATTTAATGAAACGAGTTGGTGGATTGGCGGCTGCCTGCGGGGCGATACCGGGCGACGCGGGCGGCGCCTGAAATGACGCGGGACTTGCGGCCGTTCTGCCGCTTGAACCAGGACGGCACCGCGGACGTGCGGGCCAGCTTCTTCTTGCGGAAGTTCTTGGCCTTCGCCGCATGCTGGTCGGGCGTCGGCGGCTCGATCAGCGGGTTGTTCAGGCCGGCGAAGTCGTCGTTCCAGCTGCCGCTGACGGCATTGCGCACTTCCGACGCATTCTCGTGGATCGACTGCTCGACCGTGCTTGCCGCTTCCCGCACCTCGTTTTGCATGTTGCGGAATTCCTCGAGGTCGATCTCGCGGCTGACTTCCTGCTTTACATCGTTGATGTAACGCTGCGCACGGCCGAACAGCGAGCCGGCCATGCGGGCGACCCGGGGCAGTTTCTCCGGTCCGATGACGACCAGCGCCACCACGCCGATCAGGGCAATCTTGGTCAGGCCGAGATCGATCATGGGGCGCTACCCTGCGCGTTATGCATGCGCGGTCAGCTCCGGTTCTTTTCTTTGGCCTCGACGTCGATGGTGGTCTTGTCGGCCACCGTCGGCGGCACGCCGGCGGCGCGGTCTTCATCGCCCTTGACGCCATCCTTGAAACCCTTGACGGCCTTGCCGAGGTCGGAACCCATGCTGCCGATCTTCTTGGTGCCAAAAACCAGCATCACGATGACCAGGACGATAAGCCAGTGCCATACGCTGAATGAACCCATTTATTTCTCCTTGGGGAACGCTGTGTCCCAGATTGATTTGCCGGATTACCGCTGTCCGCGCCACGGACGCGGTCCGCCGATAACGTGCAGGTGCAGATGGTATACCTCCTGCCCGCCGTCCGGTCCGGTGTTGAACAGGGTCTTGAAGCCACCGGCGCCGGCCTCGGCGTCGTAGCCGCAACCCAGCTGTTGCGCCAGTTTCGGCGCGAGCAGCATCATTTTACCCAACAAAGCCGCATGCCGTTCACTGCAATCGGCCAGGGTCGTTATATGTTCCCTGGGCACGATCAGCACATGCACCGGTGCGGCCGGGTTAATGTCGTGGAATGCGATCAGGTCTTCGTCCTCGTGGATGAGTTTCGAAGGAATCTGCCCTGCTGCAATCTTGCAAAAAATACAGTTGTCCAACTTGTTCTCCATTGCCACCGTGGGGGAATCAGTCGCGCCGCTCGTCCTGCTCGCGTTCGGCCAGCTTGCGGTTGGCCTTCTCCTCGATACCCGACATGCCTTCGCGCCGCGCCAGTTCGTTCAGCACGTCGTCCGGCGTCAGATTAAACTGCGCCAGCATGACAAGGGTATGAAACCAGAGGTCGGCGCATTCATATAACACCTTGCTGCTGTCGCCGTCGACCCGGGCGTCCTTGGCCGCCATCACGGTCTCGGTAGCCTCCTCGCCGATCTTCTTCAGGATGGCGTCGTCGCCCTTGGCGAATAGCCGGCTGACATAGGACTTGTCCGGGTCGCCGCCGTTGGCGGGCTTGCGCGACTCGATGACTTCGGCCAGCCGCCTCAATGTATCGCTCATGCTTTCGGTTTCTCCTTGCTGTAGATGCTGTCGGGATTCTTCAGCACCGGGTCCACCGCCAGCCACTCGCCCTCGGCGGCGCTGCCCTCGAATTTCTGGAAGAAGCACGAATGCCGCCCGGTGTGGCAGGCGATGCCGTCGACCTGCTCGACCTTCAGCAGCACCACGTCCTCGTCGCAGTCCAGCCGGATCTCGTGCACTTTCTGCACGTGGCCGGACTCCTCGCCCTTGTGCCACAGTTTCTTGCGCGAACGGCTCCAGTAGACGGCCTGGCCGTATTCCACCGTGCGCGCCAGCGCTTCCCGGTTCATCCAGGCAAACATCAGCACGTCGTTGGTCGCCACTTCCTGGGCAATTACCGGCACCAGGCCGTTCTCGTCCCAGCGCACCTTGTTCAGCCATTTTGCCTTGACGCTCATGCCAGCCTCACCGCGATGCCGCGCTCGGCCATGTAGCGCTTGGCTTCCTGCACCGTATGCTGGCCATAGTGGAAGATGCTGGCCGCCAGCACTGCGTCCGCGTGGCCGGCCGTGACGCCGTCGGCCAGGTCCTGCAGGCCGCCGACGCCGCCCGACGCGATGACCGGGATGCTGATCGCGTCCGACACCGCGCGCGTCAGCGCCAGGTCGAAGCCGGAACGGGTGCCGTCGCGGTCCATGCTGGTCAGCAGGATCTCGCCAGCGCCCAGCTGTTGCATCTTCTTCGCCCATTCGACCGCGTCCAGCCCGGTGTTCTTGCGCCCGCCGTGGGTGTAGACCTCCCACCGGTTGTCGCTCGCGCGCTTGGCGTCGATGGCGACCACGATGCATTGCGAGCCGTACTTGTCGGCCGCGTCCTGCACCAGTTGCGGGTTGGTGACGGCCGAGGTGTTGATGCTGACCTTGTCGGCGCCGGCATTGAGCAGCCGCCGCACGTCTTCCACCACGCGCACGCCGCCGCCCACCGTCAGCGGAATGAAGACCTGCGACGCCACCGCCTCGATGATGTGCAGGATCAGGTCGCGTTCGTCGCTCGACGCGGTAATGTCGAGGAAGGTCAGTTCGTCGGCGCCCTGGTCGTCGTAGCGGCGCGCGATTTCCACCGGGTCGCCGGCGTCCCGCAGCTCGACGAAGTTGACGCCTTTCACTACCCGGCCGGCCGTGACGTCCAGGCAGGGAATGATGCGTTTTGCCAGTGTCATGGCTGTCCGGCTTCGCGCTGCATGTGCTGCGGGTCGACGCTCGAGAGGTCGTCGGCCCGTTCCTGCGCCTGTCGCAGGTCGAGCGAGCCTTCGTAGATGGAGCGGCCGCAGATCACGCCTTCGATGCCCTCGTCCTGCACCGCGCACAGCGCCTCGACGTCGCGGATGTCGTGCACGCCGCCGGACGCGATGACCGGTATCGTCATGCTGCGCGCCAGGCGCACGGTGGCCTCGATGTTGACGCCGCCCATCATGCCGTCGCGGCCGATGTCGGTGTAGACGATGGCTTCGCAGCCGTAGTCCTCGAACTTCTTGGCCAGGTCCAGCACTTCATGGCCGGACAGCTTGCTCCAGCCGTCTGTCGCGACCTTGCCGTCGCGGGCGTCGAGGCCGACGATGATCTGGCCCGGGAACGCGCTGCAGGCATCGTGCAGGAAACCCGGGTTCTTCACCGCGGCAGTGCCGATGATGATGTAGGACAGGCCGCCGTCCAGGTAGCGCTCGATGGTGTCGAGGTCGCGCACGCCGCCGCCCAGCTGCACCGGGATCTCGTCGACATCGTTCTCGATCGCGTATTCGCGCACTGCCTTGATGATGGCCTTGACCGCCAGTTCGTTGCGCGGCTTGCCGGCGAACGCGCCGTTCAGGTCGACCAGGTGCAGCCGGCGCGCGCCCTGGGCCAGCCAGTGCCGCGCCATCTCGGCCGGGTCTTCGGAAAATACGGTCGCTTGCTCCATGTCGCCCTGTTTCAGGCGTACGCAGTGGCCGTCTTTGAGATCGATAGCAGGTATTAGCAGCATGGCTAAGGGAAATGTCAGGTTGATGGAAGTGATGATGGAAGGTGTGGTGGAAAAGGCTTAGGGCTTCCAGTGTGCAAAGTTGCGGTACAGCTGCAGACCGGCAGAGGCGCTTTTCTCCGGGTGGAACTGGGTGGCGAAAATATAATCGCGCCCGACCGCGCACGCAAACTCGCCGCCGTAGTCGGTCACGCCATGCACATGCGTGGCGTCGCCCGGCGCAGCATGGTAGCTGTGCACGAAATAGAAGTAACTATTGTCGGCGACGCCTTCCCACAGCGGGTGGCCGGCGGTCTGCCGCACGCGGTTCCAGCCCATCTGCGGCACCTTGAAACGCGAGCCGTCTTCCTGCAGCCGGTCTTCGAGATTGAAGCGCACCACCTTGCCCGGCAGCAGGCCGAGGCAGGGCGTGTCGCCCTCCTCGCTCCAGTCGAACAGCATCTGCTCGCCGACGCAGACGCCCAGCAGCGGCTTGGTTTTCGAGGAAGCGATCACCGCTTCCTCCAGCCCGGAACTGCGCAGGCTGCGCATGCAGTCGCGCATCGCGCCCTGCCCCGGCAGCACGACGCGGTCGGCGGCGCGGATATCCGCGATTTCGCCGGAAATGCGCACGTCGGCTTCAGGGGCGACATGGCGCAGCGCCTGCGCCACCGAGCGCAGGTTGCCCATGCCGTAATCCACTACCACGATCTTGTTCATGTTGACGATGAAACCTTGTTGCCGGGTTTACAAGCTGCCCTTGGTCGACGGAATGGTGCCGGCGGCGCGCGGGTCGAGTTCGGCGGCCATGCGCAGCGCGCGGCCAAATGCCTTGAACACGGTTTCGCACTGGTGGTGGGCGTTGACGCCGCGCAGGTTATCGATATGCAGCGTGATCAGCGCATGGTTGACGAAGCCCTGGAAAAACTCGTGGACCAGGTCGACATCGAAGTTGCCGATCATCGAACGGGTAAATGGCACATGGAACTCGATGCCGGGACGGCCGGAAAAGTCGATCACGACCCGCGACAGCGCTTCGTCCAGCGGCACGTAGGCATGGCCGTAGCGGCGCAGGCCCTTCTTGTCGCCGACTGCCTTGGCGACCGCCATGCCCAGCGTGATGCCGACGTCTTCCACCGTGTGGTGGGCGTCGATGTGCAGGTCGCCCGTGGCCTGGATGTCGATGTCGATCAGGCCGTGGCGCACGATCTGGTCCAGCATGTGGTCCAGGAAAGGCACGCCGGTGTTCAGGTTCTGCTTGCCGCTGCCATCGAGGTTGATGGCGCAGCGGATCTGGGTTTCGTTGGTGTTGCGGACAACTTCCGCAATGCGTGGCGTGGACATGAATTAAAACCAGGTTAGGGAGCGAGCGCGGTCTGGAGCGCATCCAGGAAAAGCTTGTTTTCGTCGGGGGTGCTGACCGTGACACGCAAACAATTATGCAGCAAAGCGTGCATTTTACCGACATTTTTGACCAGCACCTTCTGTTCCAGCAGGCGGGCGTGCACCTGGCCTGCGTCGAGGCCGGGCCGATTGATGCGCAGCAGCAAAAAATTGGCGGCTGATGGGAAGGCATCGACGCCGGGCATGCCGGCCAGCACGTCGCGAACGCGACTGCGCTCGGCGCGCAGCAGGGCGGCCTGCTCGTCGAGCACGTCGCTGTGCGCCAGCACGAACTCGGCGGCGGCCTGGGTCAGCACATTGATGTTATAGGGCGGCCTGACTTTCTCGAATTCATCGAGCAGGGCGGCGCTGGCAGCCATGTAGCCGAGCCGGATGCCGGCCAAGCCCAGCTTGGAGACGGTGCGCATTACGACCAGGTTGTCGAACTCGGCCAGGCGCGGCATGAAGCTGGCATCTGCGAATGGCTGGTAGGCTTCGTCGACCACCACGATGCCGGTGTCGCCGACCACGCGCAGGATGTCGACGATGGCGGCCTCGTCGAACAGGTTGCCGGTCGGGTTGTTCGGATACGCCAGATAGGTGACGACCGGCTTGCGTTCGGCAATCGCGGCCAGCATCGCGTCGCGGTCCAGGCTGAAGTCGGGCTTCAGGTCGACGCCGACGAATTCCAGTCCGGCGAACCGGGCCGACATCGCATACATGACGAAGGTCGGCACCGGCGCCAGCACGCAGGCGCCGGGCTGGGCGCAGGCCACCGACAGCATGGAAATGAGTTCGTCCGAGCCGTTGCCCAGCACCACGTCGTAGCCGGCCGGCACGCCCAGCCTGTCGCAGATCGCCGCCTTCAGCGCAGTATAGGACGGCGCCGGATAGCGGTTCATCCCGACCTCGGCCAGGCGCCGGCCAAGTTCGGCGCGCAGCGGCTCGGGCAACTGGTACGGGTTTTCCATCGCGTCGAGCTTGATGCAGCCGGCGGCGTCCTGCACATGGTAGGCAGACAGCGCGCGGACGTCGGGACGGATGATGTTGTCGATCAGGGACATGTTGTGCTCACGGTTGTAGCGGCGTCTGCAGCGGGCTGCAGCGCGGCCAGGCGTTGTTCGATCAGCTTGCAGTAGTCGGGATTAAGCTCGAAGCCGGCGAAGTCGCGGCCGCAGCGGCGCGCAGCGACCGCGGTGGTGCCGCTGCCCAGGAATGGGTCGAGCACCAGGCCGCCCGGCGGACAGGACGCCTTGATCATGCGCTCGATGATTTCCAGCGGCTTCTGGGTCGGGTGGTCGGCGCGCTCGCGGTGTTCGCGGTGCAGCCGCGACACGCTCCAGACGTCTTTCGGGTTGTAGCCCAGCTCCAGCCACTTGGCGCCGACGAAGATTGAGCGCGAACGGGCTTTCTTGGTCTCGGCGTCATACGGCACCCGCACCGCGTCGATGTCGAAATAATAATCGCGGGCGTTGACGAAGAAGCCGACGGTGTCATGCACCGACGAATAGCGGCGGGTGCTGCCGCCCATCGACGGCACCCGGCGGTCCCAGATGATTTCGTTCATCATCGTCATGCGCTGCTTGAGCATCACGAACACTTCCGGGCTGTAGCGCCAGGTCAGGAAGATGTAGAGGCTGCCATTCGGCTTCAATTTCTTCAGCGCGACGTCGACCCAGGCTTCGGTCCACTCGAGATAGTCCGCGCTCTCCCGGCGGTCGGAATCGTTGCCGTAGTCCTTGCCGAGGTTGTACGGCGGGTCGGCAAGGATCAGGTCGACCACGCCGTCCGGCAGCCGCGCAATGCCCTTTACCGCGTCTTCGCAGAAAACGCGGTTGCGCCAGTTATCCAACGCCGGGCCCGCGCGTCATTTGAAGCGGAACTCGGCCGAACGGGCATGCGCCTGCAGGCCTTCGCCATAGGCGAGTTCGGCAGCCACCATGCCCAGCGTGCGGGCGCCGGCTTCGCTGACCTGGATCACGCTGGAACGCTTCTGGAAGTCGTACACGCCCAGCGGCGACGAGAAGCGCGCGGTGCGCGAGGTCGGCAGCACGTGGTTCGGGCCGGCGCAGTAGTCGCCGATGGACTCGGACGAGAAGCGCCCGAGGAACATTGCGCCGGCATGGCGGATGCGGTGCGACCACTGCAGCGGGTTTTCCGCGGAGATTTCCAGGTGCTCGGGCGCGATGAAGTTGGCGATCTCGCAGGCCTCGTTCATGTCGCGCACCTTGATCATTGCGCCGCGCTCGGCCAGCGAGGTGCGGATGGTGTCGCGGCGCGGCATCTCGTCCAGCAGCCGGTCGATGCTCTGCTGCACCTGCGCGATGTAGCCGGCGTCCGGGCAGACCAGGATGGACTGCGCCAGCTCGTCATGCTCGGCCTGCGAGAACAGGTCCATCGCGACCCAGTCCGGGTCGGTGGTGCCGTCGCACAGCACCAGGATCTCGGAGGGACCTGCGATCATGTCGATGCCGACCGTGCCGAACACGCGGCGCTTGGCGGCGGCGACATAGGCGTTGCCGGGGCCGACGATCTTGTCGACCGGCGGGATGATGTCGGTGCCGTAGGCCAGTGCGCCGACCGCCTGCGCGCCGCCGATGGTGAAGACGCGGCTGACGCCGGCAATCGCGGCGGCGGCCAGCACCAGCGGGTTCTTCACGCCGGCCGGTGTCGGCACCACCATGATGATGTCCTGCACGCCGGCGACGTGGGCGGGAATCGCGTTCATCAGCACCGACGACGGATACGCTGCCTTGCCGCCCGGGACGTAAATGCCGACCCGGTCCAGCGGCGTGACCTTCTGGCCCAGCACGGTGCCGTCGTCCTCGGTATAAAGAAAGCCGTCGGAGCCGCATTCCAGCTTTTGCCGCTCATGATAGGCGCGCACGCGGTCGGCGGCGACCTGCAGCGCCTCGCGCCGCGCCGGTTCCAGCCCGGCCAGCGCCGCATGCAGCTCGTCCTGGCGGATTTCCAGCGCCGACACCGACGCGGCGTCGAGCTGGTCGAAACGGTTGGTGTATTCGAGCACGGCGGCGTCGCCGCGCGCCTTCACGTCGGCCAGGATGGCAGCGGCCGCGCGGTCGATGGCGTCATCCTCGGCCGCCTCGAACGCCAGCACGGCGCGCAACTGGGCGTTGAAGTCGGCGTCGGTCGAATCGAGCTTGCGTAGTTGTACTGGCATGGTGGGTCCGGGTATCCGATAGTTAGCGGCGGGATGCACGCTCGAACGCGTCGATGATGGGCTGCAGCCGCTCGCGCTTGAGCTTCAGCGCCGCCTGGTTGACGACCAGGCGCGAGGAAATGTCCATCATGTGCTCGACCTCGACCAGCTTGTTGGCCTTCAGCGTGCTGCCGGTGCTGACCAGGTCGACGATGGCGTCCGACAGGCCGACCAGCGGCGCCAGTTCCATCGAGCCGTACAGCTTGATCAGGTCCACGTGCACGCCCTTGGCGGCGAAATGCTGGCGCGCGGTCTCGGTGTACTTGGTGGCGACCCTGAGCCGCGCGCCCTGCTTCACCGCGCTCGCATAGTCGAAGCCGGCCGACACCGCGACCGACATCCGGCACTTCGCGATGTTGAGGTCGATCGGCTGGTATAAACCTTCGCCGCCATGTTCCAGCAGCACGTCCTTGCCGGCCACGCCGAAGTCGGCCGCACCATGCTGCACATAGGTCGGCACGTCCGACGCACGGACGATGATGACCCGGAGATGCGGGTCGTTGGTGGACAGGATCAGCTTGCGCGAGGTTTCCGGGTTCTCGGTCACCGTGATGCCGGCCGCTTCCAGCAGCGGCAGGGTTTCCTCGAAGATGCGGCCCTTGGACAGCGCCAGGGTCAGTTGCGGCGTCGTCGGCTGAGTCATCAGCTGATCCTCCGGATGTCGGCGCCGACGGCGGAGAGCTTGGCTTCCATCCTGTCGTAGCCCCGGTCGAGGTGGTAGATGCGGTCGACCACGGTCTCGCCGCGCGCGGCCAGGCCGGCAATGACCAGCGAGGCCGAGGCCCGCAGGTCGGTCGCCATGACCGGCGCGCCGACCAAATGGTCGACCCCGGCGATGATCGCGGTATGGCCCTCGATGCCGATGCAGGCGCCGAGCCGGTTCATTTCCTGCACATGCATGAAGCGGTTCTCGAAGATGGTCTCGGTGACCCGGCTGCTGCCGTCGGCGATGCAGTTCAGCGCCATGAACTGCGCCTGCATGTCGGTCGGGAAGCCTGGGTATTCGGTGGTGCGGAAGCTCACTGCCTTCGGCCGCGCCGCCATCTGCGCCCTGATCCAGTTCGGCCCGGTGGTCAGCACCACGCCGGCTTCGCGCAGCTTGTCCATCGCAACGTCGAGAATGTCGGTGCGCACATTGGTCAGCGTGATGTCGCCGCCGGCCGCCGCCACCGCGCACAGGAAGGTGGCGGTCTCGACCCGGTCCGGAATCACCGCGTGGCTTGCGCCGTGCAGGCTGTCGACGCCCTGTATCACCAGCCGGTCGGTGCCGACGCCGGCAATCTTCGCGCCCATCGCCACCAGCAGGTTGGCGAGGTCGGTTACTTCCGGCTCGCGCGCGGCGTTTTCCAGAACGGTCTCGCCTTCGGCCAGCGTCGCGGCCATCAGCAGGTTCTCGGTGCCGGTCACGGTGATCATGTCGGTCACGATGCGCGCGCCCTTCAGCTTCCTGGCCTTGGCATGGATATAGCCGGCCTCGATGCGGATGTCCGCGCCCATCGCCTTCAGGCCCTTGATGTGCTGGTCGACCGGCCGCGAGCCGATCGCGCAACCGCCCGGCAGCGAGACCCAGGCCTCGCCGAAGCGCGCCAGCAGCGGCCCCAGCACCAGGATGGCCGCGCGCATGGTCTTCACCATTTCATACGGCGCCTCGAGCTTGTCGACGTGCGCGCCATGCATGGCGATGCGCTCGCCGTCTTCCTCGACCCGCAGGCCCATCTGGCGCAGCAGTTTCAGCATGGTGCTGACATCCTGCAGCCGCGGCACGTTGGACAGGTGGACCGTGTCGGCGGTAAGCAGGCCGGCGCACAGGATGGGCAGCGCCGCGTTCTTGGCGCCGGAAATGGCGATGTCGCCGGCCAGGCGCTTGCCGCCCGTGATTGACAGTTTCTGCATTACTTTTGGAATTCTTCGGGAGTCAGCGTCTTCATCGACAACGCATGGATTTCTTCGCGCATGCGGTCGCCCAGCGCCGCATAGACCAGTTGATGGCGCTGGATCAGGCGCTTGCCGGCAAAGGCCGGCGACACGATGACGGCATTGAAATGCTGGCCGTCGCCTTCGACCTCCAGGTGCGAGCAGTCGAGGCCGGCGGCGATGTAGCTCTTCACGAGTTCGGGAGTGGGCAACATGATTTCTGCCTTGTTCAGATTGGTGATGGTGAAACGCACGGGCCGGCTTTCAGTGCCGCAGCTTGTAGCCGCGCTTGAGCAGCGCGATGGCAATGCCGGCAAGCACGACGAAGAACGAGGCGACGATGGCGAAGCTGATGCCGGGCGCAATGTCCGACTGGCCGAAAAACCCGTAGCGAAAGCCGTCAATCATATAAAAAAACGGGTTCGCGTGCGACACCGCGAGCCAGAAAGGCGGCAGCGAGTGGATGGAATAGAACACGCCGGCCAGGAAAGTTGCCGGCATGATCAGGAAATTCTGGAAGGCGGCGAGCTGGTCGAACTTTTCCGCCCAGATGCCGGCGATCAGCCCCATCGTGGCCAGGATGGCCGAGCCGAGCAGCGCGAACACCAGGATCCACAGCGGCGCGACGAAGCTCAGGTGGGCGAACCAGGCGGTGATGACGAATACGCCGAAACCGACCGCCAGGCCGCGCAGCATGCCGGCCAGCACGTAGGCCGAGAACATTTCCCAATGCGACAGCGGCGCCAGCAGCACGAACACCAGGTTGCCGGTGATCTTGGACTGGATCAGCGACGACGACGAATTGGCGAACGCATTCTGCAGCACGCTCATCATCACGAGGCCCGGCACCAGGAAGGCGGTATAGGACACGCCCGGATACACCTCGACCCGGCCTTCCAGCACCTGGCCGAAGATCAGCAGGTAGAGCATGGCAGTGACGATGGGCGCGGTCAGGGTCTGGGTCGCGACCTTCCAGAAGCGCAGGACTTCCTTGTAGAACAGGGTGCGGAAGCCGATCATTTATTGCCTTCCATGATTTCAATGAACACGTCTTCCAGGTCGGCCTGGTGCAGCTGCATGTCCTCGATGACGGCGCCGGACTGGCGCAGGCTGGCCAGTATCGGCTCCACGTCGGTGTACTCGGCAATGCGGAACACGGCTTTATTGCTGCCCGGCTCCTGAGGATGCGACAGCAGCGGCGCCAGCGAGGCCGGCACACCGGCGCCCGACAGCCGCACTTCCAGCTGCGAGCCCGAGATGCGGTTGATCAGCGCGTCAGTGGTGTCGAGCGCGACCACCTTGCCGCCGCGCAGCATGGCGATGCGGTTGCACAGCGCCTGCGCCTCTTCCAGGTAATGCGTGGTCAGCACCACCGTGTGGCCTTCGCGGTTCAGGCGCGCGATGAATTTCCACAGCGTCTGGCGCAACTCCACGTCGACGCCGGCGGTCGGCTCGTCGAGCACGATGACCGGCGGCTTGTGCACCAGCGCCTGCGCCACCAGCACCCGCCGCTTCATGCCGCCCGACAGCGAGCGGGTATTGGCGTCGGCCTTGCCGGTCAGGTCGAGGTGGTGCATGACTTCGTCTATCCACGCATCGTTCTTCGACAGGCCGAAATAGCCGGACTGCATGCGCAGCGTCTCGCGCACCGTGAAGAACGGGTCGAACACCAGTTCCTGCGGCACCACGCCGAGCACGCTGCGCGCCTTGCGGTAGTCGGTCACGACGTCGTGGCCCATGATTTTCACGCTGCCGGAATCGGCGCGGTTCAGGCCGGCGAGGATGGAGATCAGCGTGGTCTTGCCGGCGCCGTTCGGGCCCAGCAAGCCGAAAAATTCGCCTTCCTCGATGGAAAATGTGACACCGCCCAGCGCTTGCAGCGTGCCGTAGCGTTTCATTACCTGGTCTATCTGGATGGCGGCCATGCGGGCTTCATTGTTGTTGCGTAAGGGCTGGCGGGCAGCGGGCCTGCCAGCGAAAGGCAATGATTATAGGGGATTTTCGGGGAGGCAATTAGAAGCTGGCTAGCGAGCGGCAGCAGCGCATCGCAGCGTGTAACAGGCAAAACGCATTACACCAGCCGTCGATGACGGGCCGTGATGGTGGATAGCCTGACGACGTAATGGCCTTCGGCTGCCAGAGCAGTTTCGTGCTGACTTGCCCAAGCCGGCCTGTAAGCAAGATTGCATGTTCCGCGCAGCGACAGTTGCAGTTGCAGTTGCCGTTGCCCGCGCAGCGACAGTTGCCGTTGCCGTTGCCGTTGCTTTTGACGCGGTTT
>CAUQYP010000114.1:0-13134 GCA_963522035.1 uncultured Noviherbaspirillum sp.
CGATTTCGGCACCAGCGACGTGGCGTCATCAACGGGGACCCACGTCAAAGGCAGAGGCAAAAGCAGCAGCAACGGCAACGGCAACGGCAACGGCAACGGCAACTGTCGCTGCGCGGTGCTTAATGCAACAACAACTGTCGCTGCGCGGGGCTAATGCAACGGCAACTGTCGCTGCGCGGAAGTGCCGCTTCTGGCGCAAGTTAGCGTGAAACTGCTTTAATCGCTGTCGCTGGCGTCGAACCAGGTCTCCCTGACGTTCACGACAAGCTTCTTCAACCGCGTATTCAACTGCATCGCTTCCTCGATGATGCGCCGGCTTTTCGGACCGGTCGCACAGTCGCTCAAATTGAGCTGTTCCAGCGTCGGATGATTGCCCAGCAGGCTGGTAGCCAGTGTCTTGATGCCCACGGTGTTGATAGGGATGCCGCTTAAATTCAGTGTAGCGATACCCCGGTGCGATGCCAGCGCGCCGGCCAATGCATTTATCCCCGCCGATGTCACGTCGGCGTTCATCGCCAGGTTCAGGTGCCGCAGCCGGGTATTTTGACGCAGGCCCTGCGCAAGCAGGCGCAGTTCGTCGTCGCCGAGGCTGCAACACGACAGGTCCAGACTGGACAGCATGGTGTCGCCAGAGAGCAGGTCCGCGATGGCCTGCGTGCCTTCGGGTCCGATCGGGCTGCCGGGCAAGTCCAGCGTTTCGAGGCGCCCTCCCTCTCGCAATAGCCGTGCGAGGCAAGCGACGATCGGCCCCTTGATGGCGCCATGCCGGAATTCGAATTTGCGCAGCGTCGTGTTGTGCTCGAACAGGCTGAACAATTCAAGTGCGGTCGCGTCGCTTGCCATGCACCTGGACAGGCTGAGGGCCGTCAGCGTGCGGTTTTTTTGCAAGCCAGCAAGCAAACCCCGCACGCCACGCGGACCAAGCCGATTTTCGTCCAGTTTCAGCGTGGCGAGTTTGACGTTGCTGCCCAGGGCCTGGCCCAGCAGTTGCATACTTTCTTCGCTGATGTCGTTGCCGGGCAGCCGAAGCTCGACCAGCGTGCTGTTGAACGCCAACGATTGCGCAATCGCTTTTATCGCATCGTCGCCCGGGTGCATCCAGCTCAAGTCCAGCCGTTCCAGGCCGCAGTTTCTTTGGAGCATGCGCCCCAGGGCCTGCACCGGCTTCGCTCCCCAGCCGCCCTGCTCCCTGAAACGAAAGCCGGTACTGGTCGCGCCCCCCGAACCGTCGATCGCCACCGAGACGATCGCGTCGCTTTGACCGACCCGGTCGAGCAGCGCCGCCACGGCCACATTACCCCATTTCATCCCGCGAACCGCCAGGGATACCCGGATGGGCGCCTTCTGCTGCAGCGCGCCGCACAAGGCCTTGATGGTCACGTCCTGCGCACCATCGAGGCCAAGGTGCAGGCTGCGCATTTCCGTGCTTTCGCCGATGCCGGCCAGCGCGTTCTGGTTACGCTGGCGCACGTAAGGGGACGTCGGCAAAAGGCAGGCCCGATTCCGCAGGGAGATGCGCACATCGCCATGGCGGCCGCACAAGGCGCGCACCGCTGCCTGCAACTGCTGCCCATCGAGCAGTTCATTCGACATGGCTGCGCGGATACGTTTCTCGCTCGCCTGGTATCTGAGGTCCTGCACGATGGCCGGCAGCGGCGCGGCGATGCGTTCCTGCAAATTCCTGCAGGCGGCGCGCAGCCACTCCAGGTCGCGCACATTCGTCATCGGCGCCGCTGTCTCGAGCGCAGTAACGATTAGTCCCAGCACGTCGTCCGGCATGGCGAGCAGGCCGGTTTCGGCCTCCAATGGAAAACCTGCCGTCTGTTCCGCGCCGGGTGCGCCGGTAGTACGCCTGCGCTTGGCCGGCGGTCCTGCGTCGCCGGGTTCCGCTTCCCGCGCGCGTTTCGCCATGGATTCCGGCGCAGCGGGGGCCGGCCCTGTAATCGACACTGCGCCACACCGGTCCTGCGGGGTCAACGCACGCACCACCGGCATGGCCGCGACCGTGGGGCCGGATTCGTCCACGTTATTGCCGACCGCGATGTCACGGTTGTTCGATGCTTCCTTGCTGGCTTGAATTAGTCGTTCCATGGCACTTTCCCGGGATGGTCGCGGCGGGATGCGGCGACCTGGGCGAAGTGAGTCCACGCTTTTGCACCATCGTCACGGACCAGCAAAAAAAGCTGTTCGGTGTGCGCCCGATGCCATCTTCCGAATCAAATGATCGCTCGCAGGACTGGCCGGGACGCGCTCCAAGGACCGGCCGGTCAAGCTGTTTTCCCGTCCTGTTCCAGCGGGTCCATCCCCGGCGGCACTTCCAGCGCCGTCGGCGCGGTCGGCCGCAGCCCGCCGTGGCTCGCATGCGCCTTCAACTGGAATACATACGCCAGCACTTCCGCCACCGCGGTGTACAGGGTTTCCGGGATCTCGTCGCCCAGTTCGGCATGCCGGAACAGCGCCCGCGCCAGCGGCGGCGCCTCGAGCAGCGGCACATTGTGTTCTGCCGCCAGTTCGCGGATCTTCGCCGCCACTTCGTCGGCGCCCTTGGCGACCACGCGCGGCGCGCCCATCTTGCCCTCGGTATATTTCAGCGCGACCGCATAGTGGGTCGGGTTGGTGACGACCACGTCGGCGGTCGGAATCTCCGTCATCATCCGGCGCCGCGCCATCTCGCGCTGGGTCGCGCGGATCTTGGCCTTGATTTCCGGGTTGCCGTCGGACTCCTTGGCCTCCTGGCGCAGTTCCTCGCGCGTCATCTTCAGCTTGCTGGCGTGCTGCCACAACTGGTATGGCACGTCGATGGCGGCAATCGCCACCAGCGAGGCCACGATCAGCATGAAGCATTCCATCAGCAACTGCCCAAGGTGGGCGCTGCCGACGTTCAGCGGCTCCAGCACCAGCGCCATCACGGCGTCCTGCTTGCCGCGCACCACGATCCAGGCGACATAGCCGACCAGCGCGGTCTTGCCCAGCGCCTTGCCGAGTTCCACCAGCGAGTTCTTCGACACCATCCGGGTCAGGCCGGTCAGCGGATTGAGCTTGTCGAAGCTGGGCATGAATGCCTTGGTGCTGAAATTCCAGCCGCCGATCAGCAAAGGTGCGCCGACAGCCACCAGCACCAGCACTGCCGCCACCGGCGCGAACGCCAGCAGCACGTCGACCAGCAACGATGCCGCACGCGTGACGAGCAGGTCCATGTCGTAGGCCTGCTCGCGCTCGAACACCAGGCTGTTGCTGAGCAGGCTGCCAAGCTGCGCGACCAGTTTGCCGCCCAGCATCCACAGCGCGCCGCCGGCAGCCAGCAGCACGGTGCAGGTCGCCAGTTCGCGCGAGCGCGGCACATTGCCCTCTTTCCGCGCGTCGTCCAGGCGTTTCTGTGAGGCTGGTTCGGTTTTCTCTAACTCGCTGTCTTCGGCCATGCGGCGCTCCTGCTCCCTGCGCGCCTGCGCGACGGCGCAGGCTTCGGAAGCCAGCGGCGATTATCGTCCCGGCGCCCGGGGCGCCGTAAGGGGAAAAGCAAAGCGAAACAGGCGCTGTTCGGCGTTTGCCTGGACTGCGACGGCCCGTCTTTACGCTAAAGCTTCAGGTTTTGCGCCCAGGCCAGCGCCGCCAGGTGGGCACGATTGACCTGGTCGTTGCTCAGGAATAGCGCGTCGGCAAGCGCAGCGCTGGCGCCGTCGGCCTGCTCGCAACTTTCGGCCAGCGCCAGGAATGGACCGTAGATGCCGCTGCGCGACAACAGCGCTTCGCACAGGGCCTCGGACAGCGGGATCTGCGCCAGCACCTCCTCCATGGTCTGGCCCAGCAGGCGGTCGAGCACCGAGAACATGCCGGCGACAAACAGGTTTTCCGCGTCGTTTTTGGGCAGCAGCGACGCGCCCAGCAACTCTGCGAAGCGCCCGCGGATAATGGCGGTCTTCATCAGCGGCGCCGCATAGTCGCTGTTGCTGGCGGTCGCCATCAGCAGCGCCAGCCAGCGGTACAGCGTGCTGTAGCCGAGCATGGTCACCGCATGCCGGATCGAATGGATTTCCGTGCCCAGGCCGAAGCCCACCGAATTAATGTAGCGGAAAAGCTTGTAGGAAATCGCTGGGTCGCGTTTCAGTACCGATTCGATCTCGCGGATGTCGGCGTTCCGGGTGACCAGGTTCATCAGCTGCAGGATCACCGCCTGCGCCGGATTCAGGCCGCGTGCGCCCTGCAGCGGCGCAGGCGCGCGCAGGAGTTTCTGCGCATACACGTCCAGCCCTGCCTTTGCGCAGGTTTCGTAATGCGCCCACGCGCCGATATTGCAAATGGCAATGCGGGCGTTGGCGCGGCGCTGCTGGATCACGCGTTTCAGGCGCGCCGGCAAGTCGGGCGCCGCGCCGTCCAGTTGCAGCTGGGTTGCATGCGCAAACAAGGCCGGGTTGATCGACAGGCCGTCGGCATCGCGTAGCGCAAGACCATAACCCCGTCGCCGCAGCGCCTCGGCCACCGCCGCGCCGTCGGCGCCGTCGAGCTCATCGCCCGCAATGGCGATCGTCAGGCCCTTGGGCGGCAGCGGCGAATCGGCCAGCGACGCCAGCGCGGAAGACGCCAGCGGCACGGCCAGGTGGCCATCGGCCATCAGCCAGCCCTTGTGCTCGTCATGCAGCGCCGACACCAGCAGGGACAGCAGCGTGTCGGAGGAGGCGGCATCGGCCTGCTGCCAGTCCAGCTCATGGGCCACCACCTTGCGCGTGGGGTCGAGCAAGGCGGTGCGAACCAGGAAGCAGGAATGGGACATGGGTTCGGCCGGGTAGCGTCAGTTTGGCGAAATAGCGTGGACGTTCAGAAGCCCAGGCTTTCCAGCAGGTCGTCGACCTGGGTCTGGTCGGCCACGACATCGGGACTGGCATGCGGATTGATCTGCGGTCCGTTGAGCAGCCCGGTGCCGGCGTCGCGCTTCAGGTCGCCCGGCGCATAGTCGACCAGCAATTGCACCAGTTGCTGTTCCAGGCCGTGCGCAAGTTCGGTCACCTTGCGGATCACCTGGCCGGTCAGGTCCTGGAAGTCCTGCGCCATCATGATGTTCATCAGATGCTGCCGCGTCCGGTCGCTGTCGCCGGCGGCCTGTTCGAGAAACGCCAGCGTCGGCGCGGCCAGCGCCATCGCGTCGCTCCGGCCTTCCAGCGCGTCGCGCCACTGCTGCGCCAGCGCCCTGGCGCCGCCGCCGATGCGTTCCTGCAGCGGACTGGCCGCCTCGGTCGCATTGAGCACCTTCTGCGCCGCCTGCTCGGTCATGCGGGCGACGTAGTCGAGCCGGTCGCGGGCGTCGGGTATGTCGTGCGCGGCGCGGGCAGCCAGCTTGTCGAAGTCGAGGCCGCGCAGGCTGTCGTGCAGGCTGCGCGTCATCTGGCCGACCCGCGCCAGCAGCGCTTCCTGCGTCGCCGGGCCGTCCCCGGCCTCCTCTGCCGTCACGGCTGGCCGTGCCGCGTCCATGTCAGGCGCCGACCTTGTCGAGTTTCTCGAAGATCTTCGCCAGTTTCTCGTCCAGCGTGGCCGCGGTGAACGGCTTGACCACGTAGCCGTTGGCGCCGGCCTGGGCCGCGGCGATGATGTTTTCCTTCTTCGCCTCGGCCGTCACCATCAGCACCGGCAGCTTGGCCAGCGTGGCGTCGGCGCGGATGCTCTTGAGCATGTCGAGGCCGTTCATCACCGGCATGTTCCAGTCCGAGATGACGAAGTCGAATTGCTCGTTCTTCAGCTTGGTCAGCGCCATCGCGCCGTCTTCGGCCTCGTCCACATTGCTGTAGCCCAGTTCCTTCAGCAGGTTGCGCACGATGCGGCGCATCGTCGAGAAATCGTCCACTACCAGAAACTTCATTTTCGGATCAGCCATCATTGCTCCATTAACTCTTTAAACCGACATCTGCATATCGGCACAACACGGTAAAAACTTTAGCCCGGCCAGGTTCGCCAAGACACATTTGATCAATTTCCTACACCCGCAGCGCCCTTCCGCCATGCCGTGACAGATGGCCGAGCACCAGTCCCGGCAGTTCCTTCAACGGCGCGGTCTCGTGCGTGGCGCCGGCGGCAATCGCCTCGCGCGGCATGCCGAAGACCACGCAGCTGGCTTCATCCTGCGCCACGTTCCATGCGCCCGCCTGCCGCATTTCCAGCATGCCGGCAGCGCCATCGCGCCCCATGCCGGTCAGGATCACGCCCACCGCGTTCTTGCCGGCATGCAGCGCAGCCGAACGAAACAGCACGTCGACCGACGGCCGGTGCCGGTTGACCGGCGGACCCTGGTCCAGCGCCGTCACATAATTGGCGCCGCTGCGTGCCAGCAGCAGGTGCGAATGGCCGGGCGCCAGGTAGGCATGGCCAGGCAGCACCCGTTCCCCATGCGTGGCTTCCGCCACGGCGATCCGGCACAGGCTGTCGAGCCGCTGCGCAAACGAGCGCGTGAAGCCTTCGGGCATGTGCTGCACGATCAGGATGCCGGGACAGTCGGGCGGCATCTGCACCAGAAACTCCCTGATCGCCTCGGTGCCGCCGGTGGACGCGCCGATGATGATCAGCTTCTCGCTGCTGGCGAGCGGGTTGCCCAGGGACTTCGGCAAGGCCGGCTCGGCTGTGCTTACGGCGGAGGCCGGCGGCGCCCGCCGGATCCTTGCGCGCGCTGCCGCCCGTATCTTGTCGGCGATGGTGTCGGCATACTCCTGCATGCCGTGCTGTATCGAGATCTTGGGCTTGGTGACGAAGTCGACGGCGCCCAGTTCGAGCGCGCGCAGCGTGATTTCGGAGCCGCGCTCGGTCAGGGTCGACACCATCACCACCGGCATGGGCCGCAGCCGCATCAGCTTTTCCAGGAAATCCAGCCCGTCCATGCGCGGCATTTCCACGTCCAGCGTCAGCACGTCCGGGTCCAGCCGGCGGATCATCTCGCGCGCGACGATCGGGTCGGGCGCCACGCCCACGACTTCCATGTCCGGCTGGCTGCCGATAATTTCACGCAGCACGCTGCGTATCAGCGCCGAGTCGTCGACCACCAGCACGCGTATCGGCGCGGCGCCACCTGTCGTCCGGTCCTGCATCATGCGGCCTGCAACACCTGGTTTGCCCATGCCAGCGCGAGACCCTGGCTATGGTTGAGCTTCTTCGCCGCGCGGCTGTCATTTTCGTCGAGATAGGCCAGCACGTCCCGGTCCCTGCCGCCGTCCTCGTCGACTTCCAGTGCCTCGACCAGGGCCAGAAGCCGCCCTATTTGACCGCTGCGCTGCAACAGCGCGCGCCGCATGTCGTCCGCCAGGCCCAACGCGTCCACCACTTGCTGCATGTCCTGGCCCAGCAACGCGTCCATTACCGAGACGATGCCGGCGACGAAGGCGCTGTCGGCCATGGTCGGATGGTCCTGCAGCATCAGCAGCTCCATCAGCTTGCCGCGGGTGGCGGCCAGGTGCAGCAGCGCCGGCCGCGGCGTCTGCCCCTGGTCGGTGGTGGCCAGCATCAGCAGCAGCAGCCAGCGCTGCAACTGGCGCCGGCCCAGCACCACGATCGCATTGGCCACCGAGCGCAGCGGCTGGCGCTGGCCCATCGCCGCCGAGTTGGCCAGCCGCAGCAGGTTGACCGACAGCGCCGGGTTCTGCTTGAACACATCCTCGATCTGGCGGATGTCGGCGTCCTGCTGCAGCATGGCCAGCAGGCGCAGCAACGCGGCGTGGGACGGCGAGAGCCGGCGGCCGCTGACCATTTCAGGCCGTGAGAAGTGATAGCCCTGGAACAGGTGGTAGCCGAGGTCGGCGCAATGCCTGAATTGCGCGGCGGTCTCCACCTTTTCGGCGAGGCGAATGGCATTGAGCGTACGGACGTCGCGCGACAGGATGTCGAGTTCGGGCGTCGACAGGCCGTTGAGGTCTACCTTGATGATATCCATCATCGGCAGCAGGCTGCGGTTGTAGTCGGTTGCGCCCTGGAAGTCGTCCAGTGCCAGCCGGAAGCCCAGGGCCTTGAGTTCCAGGCAGCGGCGCTGTATGTCGGGATTGCTGACGGTCGACTCCAGCAACTCAAGCACCACCTTGTCCGCTGGCAGCAGGGCAATCGCGTCGCTCATCAGGAAATTCGCATCGCAATTGATGAAGCCGGAAAAACCGCCCAGCACGCTGTCGATGCCAAACTCGCTGAGCGTATTGACGATGACGCTGGACGTCGCCGCCCGGTCGTCGGTCACCGCCGCATGATTGGCATGGCTGTTGCGAAACAGCAGCTCGAATCCATGAAGCTGCTGCGCCCGGTCGACGATGGGCTGCCTCCCGAGAAAGATATCGTCGACTACGTCCTGCATGATTGCTACTGGCATGTGATAGGTCTTCCGTGACGTTCAGCCGCCGGCTCGCCCGACTGGGCCCCGGCCGGCAATTTAGAACTCTTCCCAGTCTCCGTTGGCGCCGCTGGCTGCAGGCGCTGCCGATCCGGCACGCGCCACGCCGTGGCTGCGTGTCGCCGGCAACGCTTTCGCCGCTTCGGCTGGCCGCTGGATCGCCGGCACCACCACCCTGGCGGCCGCCGCCGGGGTTGCGGCGCTGTCGCCAAGGCGGAACACGCTGACGACCCGCGACAGGCTGGCAGCCTGGTCCTGCATGGAGCCTGCTGCAGCGGCGGCCTCTTCGACCAGCGCGGCATTCTGCTGCGTGACCTGGTCCATCTGCGCGATCGCCTGGTTGACCTGCTCGATGCCGGCACTCTGCTCATGGCTAGCCGCGCTGATCTCGGCCATGATGTCGGTTACCCGCTGCACGCTGGCGACCACGTCCTGCATCGTCGCGCCCGCCTTGGCCACCAGCCGTCCGCCGTTCTCGACTGTCTCCACCGAGTTGGCGATCAGTCCCTTTATTTCGCGCGCCGCCGCGGCGCTCTTCTGCGCCAGGCTGCGCACTTCGGTCGCCACCACCGCGAAGCCGCGGCCTTGCTCGCCGGCCCGCGCCGCTTCGACCGCCGCGTTCAGCGCCAGGATATTGGTCTGGAATGCGATGCCGTCGATGACGGAAATAATGTCGACGATCTTGCGCGAGGACGCATCGATCGCGCCCATCGTCTCGACTACCTGCGCCACCACCGAGCCGCCTTCGGATGCGACATTCGACGCAGTCACGGCCAGTTGCCGGGCCTGGCGCGCGTTGTCGGCATTTTGCTTGACGGTGGAGGTCAGTTCCTCCATCGAAGACGCAGTCTCTTCCAGCGACGACGCCTGCTGCTCGGTGCGCGAGGACAGGTCGAGGTTGCCGGAAGCAATCTGGCCCGACGCGGTGGCGATGGTGTCGGTGCCGGAACGCACCTGGCTGACGATGCCGGCCAGGTCGTCGCGCATGGTCTTCATTGCGAACAGCATGCTGCTGGTGTCGCCGGCGCGAAGCGTAATATCCGTGGCGAGGTCGCCGGCGGCGATGCGCGACGCAATGGCGGCGGCTTCGCCAGGTTCGCCGCCGAGCTGGCGTGTCAGCGAACGGGTGATCAAATAACCGGCGGCTGCTGCGATCAGCAATGCCAGTGCGCTGCAGGCGAGCATCAGGTTGCGCGCCTGGACGTAGTTGCTGCTCGCTTCTGCCACGGCCTGCCCGGAAAGCTTTTCCTGCAGTGCCGCCAGTTCATTGAGCAGGTCTATCCATTTGCGCTGGGCCAGTCGCAGGTCGCCGACCAGGATCTTCCTGGCATTTTCGGCATCATTCGCCAGGCCCGCCCTGGCTGCGCGTTCAATGATCGGCAGCGCAGCCTGGCCTGCTTCACGGATGCGGGCCAGCAGCGCTTTTTCTTCCGGCGTGGTATCGGCTTGCGTATTGAACAGGGAAAGAAGTCGTGTTTCGGCTTCGCCATACACGCGCGCCTGCGTCTCCAGCCGCTCGAACTCCGGTTTCATCTCGCCCGTGTCCGTCATCAATGCCAGATTGCGCAAGGCGACCATGCGGTCCATCACGGTGCCGCGCATGGCCAGGACCTGGGAGGTCGCAACGTTGTTCAAGTTGACGATGTCTTCCAGGTGCCGCTGGATCTGGCTCATCTTCAGCAGCCCGACCGATGCCACGACAACCACGACCGCCACCATCGCGCCGAAGCCCAGGCTGAGCCTGGTGCGCACTTCCAAGTTCTGGAAATTCATTCCGGTTTCCTTGCTTTCAATTTCAGGCTTGCTGCAGCAGGCCCATTTCTGCGGACGACATCAGGCGCTCGATGTCGAGCAGGATCAGCATCCGCTCTTCCACCGTGCCAAGGCCCACCAGGTAATCGGTATTGAGCGCACAACCCATTTGCGGCGCCGGGCGAATCTGCTCCGGCTGCAGCGTCGTCACGTCCGAGACGCTGTCGACCACCATGCCCACCACGCGGCCGGCGATGGACAGGATGATCACGACCGTAAACTGGTCGTACCTGGGCTCGCCGAGATTGAACTTGATGCGCATGTCGACGATCGGGACGATGATGCCGCGCAGGTTGATCACACCCTTGATGAACTCCGGCGCATTGGCAATGCGCGTAACGTTTTCATAGCCGCGGATCTCCTGGACTTTCAGGATATCGATGCCGTATTCCTCGTCGCCGAGCTTGAACGCCAGGTATTCGCTGCCGGCGGTGATGTCCGCGTGGCTGCCGGGAGGAATGGGATTGGCGCTGCTGAGAGTGGAAACGCTGGTATGCATGAATTTGACCTTTTCAGAAAGTGCTTTACACAAAATTGCCTTCTGTAAAGTTATCGACAGCTTAAACGCGCTCTTTAGGGGTGCATGCGATAAACAGGCAGGGATTTCAGGGCCTGTTCGGCAGAGGAAGACCGAGACCACCCGGAATGATGGCGGAGTGATAACGGCATGGCCGGAGAGACCATGCCTGGAAGCGTGGCGCCAATAAAAAAACCCGCGGAAGCGGCCGCCTTTGGCGACTGCTACCGCGGGTCGTCTTGCGACCGGCTGCGTGTTACGCGGCTTCGCGCGAGGCCTTCTTGCGCTCGTGTTCCTTCAGGTAACGCTTGCGCAGGCGAATGCTCTTCGGCGTGATTTCGACCAGTTCGTCGTCGTCGATAAACTCGACCGCGTATTCGAGCGACATCTGGATCGGCGGCACCAGGCGCACCGCTTCGTCGGTGCCGGAAGAACGCACGTTGGTCAGCTGCTTGCCCTTGATCGGGTTGACCACGAGGTCATTGTCACGCGAGTGGATGCCGATGATCATGCCTTCGTACACCGGGTCGTTGTGGATCACGAACATGCGGCCGCGGTCCTGCAGCTTCCACAGCGCATAAGCAACGGCGGCGCCGTCATCCTGCGAAATCAGCACGCCATTGCGACGGCTGCCCAACTCGCCCTTTGTGTTGTCGACAGGTGCGTACTCGTCGAAAATGTGGCTCATCAGGCCGGTGCCACGGGTCAGCGTCATGAACTCGCCCTGGAAGCCGATCAGGCCGCGGGCAGGAATCTTGTACTCGAGACGCACGCGACCCTTGCTGTCGGACTGCATGTCCTGCAGGTCGCCGCGACGGCGGCCCAGCTCTTCCATCACGCCGCCCTGGTGGGTTTCCTCGACGTCGACCGACAACAGCTCGAACGGCTCGTGACGAACGCCGTCGACCATCTTGAACACCACGCGCGGACGGGACACAGCCAGCTCGTAGCCTTCACGACGCATGTTTTCGATGAGGATGGTCAGGTGCAATTCGCCGCGGCCCGACACTTCGAAGATGGTGTCGTCGTCGGTCGGCGCCACGCGCAGCGCGACGTTGGCTTTCAATTCACGTTCCAGGCGGTCACGCAGCTGGCGGCTGGTAACGAACTTGCCTTCGCGGCCGGCCAGCGGCGAGCTGTTGACCATGAAGTTCATGGTCAGCGTCGGCTCGTCGACTTTCAGCATCGGCAGCGCGTCCGGACGCTCCGGCGCGCAGACGGTGGTGCCGATGCCCAGCTCTTCGATACCGTTGATCAGGACGATGTCGCCGGCGACTGCTTCGTCCACGATCACGCGCTCGAGGCCCTTGAAATTCAGCACCTGGTTGATGCGCGCCTTGACCGGCGTGCCTTCCGGGCCGTCCATGATGATGACGTCCTGGAGCGCGCGGACGCGGCCGCGGGTGATGCGGCCGATACCGATCTTGCCGACGTACGAAGAATAATCGAGCGAGGAGATCTGCAGTTGCAGCGGGCCGTCGACGTCGTCCTCGCGGGCCGGAACGTGTTCCAGCACGGCGTCGAACAGCGGCTTCATCGTGCCTTCGCGAACTTCGGCGTCGAGCGACGCATAGCCGTTCAGCGCCGAGGCGAAGACGACCGGGAAATCGAGTTGTTCTTCCGTCGCGCCCAGCTTGTCGAACAGTTCGAACGTGGCGTTGATGACCCAGTCAGGACGTGCGCCCGGACGGTCGATCTTGTTGACGACGACGATGGGCTTCAGGCCCAGCGCCAGCGCCTTGCGCGTCACGAAACGGGTTTGCGGCATCGGGCCTTCGACCGCGTCCACCAGCAGCAGCACGCTGTCGACCATCGACAGCACGCGCTCGACCTCGCCGCCGAAGTCGGCGTGGCCCGGGGTGTCGACGATATTGATGTGGGTGCCTTCGTATTCGACCGCGCAGTTCTTCGACAGGATGGTAATGCCGCGTTCCTTCTCGAGGTCGTTGGAGTCCATCACGCGCGCATCGACATGCTGGTTATCGCGGAACGTGCCGGACTGGCGTAGCAGCTGGTCGACCAGCGTGGTTTTGCCGTGATCGACGTGGGCGATGATGGCGATGTTGCGAATTGCGCGTTTAATATTTGACATGATCTCTTGTCTGCGTGTGGGGCGGAATTACGGAAGACGCGCATTGTATCATGCTGAGACGCACGAATCTTCGAAAAATCCCTTTATTTCAACGAGTTGGCAACAGTTATCTTGCGGCGGCACCGGCTAAGCCATAGGAGCAGCGCGGTGCTGGCCCGCAGCCTTGCAAGCTGCAGCAAGCTTCGCGCTTCGATCGCTGCAATTGCCCTTGCCCGCGCAGCGACAGTTGCGTTTGACGTTCCGCGCAGCGACCGTTGCCGTTGCCGTTGCCGTTGCCGTTGCCGTTGCTTTTGACGTGGGCCCCCGTCGAGGGCGACACGTCGCTGGTGCCGAAATCGGATAAAGAAGCGTCGGCTGTCTGAGCGA
>CAUQYP010000115.1:0-13109 GCA_963522035.1 uncultured Noviherbaspirillum sp.
GGCGACGCGTCGCCGTCTAACGGGGATCCACGTCAAAAACCACTTCACAAGCAACCGCAACGGCAACCGCAACGGCAACCGCAACCGCAACCGCAACCGCAACTGTCGCTGCGCGGAGCTACCGGCAACTGCAACAGTCGCTGCGCGGAGCTAACGGCAACGTCAACTGTCGCTGCGCGCAACAATTAATATCGCTTACAGGCTGGCCTGAGCGAGTCAGGCTAGTTCCGCTCTACGCCGACAGCAACTGGCGCACCGCCTCCCGCGCCTCGCGCCCGAGCTCCCGAGTGTCCACGCCGGGCAACCGGCCATCCTCCACCACGATGCGGCCATCTACCAGCAGCCACTTCAGGTGCGGCCGCCCGCCTGAAGCAACCGGGCCGATGGCCGGATCGTGCAGGCCGAAATAGCGCGGGTCGTCCAGCGAGTACACCGCGATGTCGGCACAGGCGCCGACCGTAATGCCCTGCAGGCCGTCCAGCCCCAGCACGCGAGCGCCGCCGGTGCTGCCCCAGCGCACCACGTCCTCGATGCTGGCGGCGTCGGCGCCGCCTTCGTGCGTGCCCCCTGCATAGCCGGGTAGCGCATCCTGCCCGCCGCGCGCGCGCTGCATCAGCCATGCTGCGTGGGTCTCGGAAATCATGTCGGCCGCTTCGTTCGACGCGGCGCCATCGACGCCGATCGACACCGTCACGCCGGCTGCTTCCAGCTGCCGCACCGGCGCAATGCCGCTGCCCAGCCGGCCATTGCTCTGCGGGCAGTGGGCAATGCCGGTGCCGGTCTGGCCCAGGAGCGCGATCTCGTGCGCGTCGAGCTTGACCAGGTGCGCATACCAGACGTCCGGCCCCAGCCAGTCATGCTCGGCGACGAATTCCACCGGCGAGCAGTTGAACTTGGCGCGCGCGGCCTGCTGGTATTCGACCGTCTCCGACAGGTGGCTGTGCAGCCGCAGGCCCAGGCTGCGGCCAAAGGCGGCCAGCTCGCGCAGTTCGGCCGGCTGTACCGAATACAGCGGCGTGGTCGGCGCCATCACGATGCGGCGCATCGAGGCCGGGCCTGCGTCGTGATACTGCCGCGCCAGCCGCGCGACATCGTCCTGGTAGTCCGCCAGCGACTCCGGCCGCAGCGCGCTGGGCAGTTCGGCTTCGAGCTGTCGGGTCTGGGTCGCGCCGCCGCGGCACAGCACGAAGCGCAGTCCCAGTGCGTCGGCCTCCTCGAACAGGATGGCCGAGCTGTCGTAGGGCATGCCGGGGTAGTACAGGTAATGATGGTCGGCCACGGTGCCGCAGCCGGACAGCGCCAGCTCGACCAGGCCGATGCGCGCCGCCAGCCGGAACAGCTTGTCGTCGAAGCGCGCGCGATAGCGGTAGGGCGTGGCCGCCAGCCAGTCGGTCAGCGACAGGTTCAGGCCGGACGGATCGCCCTTCAGCAGCGACTGGAACAGGTGATGATGGGTGTTGACCCAGGCCGGGTAGACCACGCAGTCGCCGGCGTCCAGCACCCGCTCGCCGGGCAGCGGCGCGAGCCGGCCGATGGCCTGGATGCGGCCGTCGGCCACGCGGATGTCCGGGCCGACGGCACGACCGCCGTCGTCGGCGCGGCCAGTCAGGATGGAATGGATATTGGTCAGCAGGTAGGAAGTCGTGGTCATCGTGCGGTGGCTGGTAGTCTGGACAGGCAGGCTATGCAGCAAGTTTCCTGCCACGGCCATTGCCAGGTTTATTTCAGGTATGAAACTTGCTGAATCGGGGTTACGCTACTGTTCCGGTGAAGTCTTGCCCGAATCCGGTGCGCACCATTCTGGAACATTCTCATACGATTGGACTGCCATGCCCCGTTTCAAGTCATTTCATCTCGTTGCCGCACTGTTGTTGTGCGCGGCGTCTGCCCAAACCCTGGCCCAGGAGACCAAGGTCAAGTTCCAGCTCGACTGGCGCTTCGAAGGTCCGGCTGCGCTGTTCCTGGTGGCCAAGAGCAAGGGTTACTTCGAGCAGGAAAAGCTGGACGTAACCATCGACGCCGGCAACGGCTCTGGTAACGCGGTCAACCGGGTCGCATCGGGCAGCTACGACATGGGCTTCGCCGACATGGCCGCGCTGATGGAATTCACCGCCAACAACCCGACCGCGCCCAGCAAGCCGGTGGCGGTGATGATGGTCTACAACGACACGCCGGCCGCGGTGCTGGCGCTGAAGAAGTCCGGCATCAAGACACCGGCCGACCTCGCCGGCAAGAAGCTCGGTGCGCCCGTGTTCGACGCCGGCCGCCGCGCCTACCCGATCTTCGCCAAGGCCAACGGCCTCGACGCCGCCAAGGTCAACTGGGTCAGCATGGACCCGCAGCTGCGCGAGACCATGCTGGCGCGCGGCGATGTCGACGCCATTACCGGCTTCTACTTCACCTCGCTGCTGAACCTGAATGCGCGCGGCGTGAAGGACGAGGACATCGTCGTGCTGCCGTATCCTAACCATGGCGTGAAGCTGTATGGCAATGCGATCATCGCGTCGGACGCGTTCGTCAAGCAGAACCCGGAAGCGATCAAGGGTTTCCTGCGCGCCTTTGCCAAGGCGTCGAAGGACGTGATGGCGAATCCGGACGCGGCCGTGGCGACGATCAAGGCGCGCGACGCGCTGGTCGACGAAAAGCTGGAAGCACGCCGGCTGAAGCTGACCATCGCCAGCTCCATCGCCACGGCCAACGCCCGTGCCGAAGGCTATGGCCAGGTGTCTGCGCCGCGCCTGTCGCTAATGGCCTCGCAGGTCTCGGACGCGTATAACACCAAGACCCGGGTCGACCCGAACGCGGTGTGGAATGCGTCCTTCCTGCCGTCCAAGGCCGCGCTCGACGTCTTTCCGAAATAAGCGGCGCGTTCCAACCGGCCCTCATCATGCCGATGGGGGCTTTTTTTTGAAACATCCATGACCGACACTTTTGTAGATTTCAAGAACGTTTTCCTGGCCTACGAAGGCAGCAACGACTTTGCAGTCGAAGACATCTCGCTGACGACCCGGCAGGGCGAGTTCATTGCCATCGTCGGCCCGTCCGGCTGCGGCAAGTCGACCTTCATGAAGCTGGCGACAGGGCTCAAGGCGCCGACCCGCGGCAGCGTCAGCATCGACGGCTCGCCCGTCACCGGGCCGCTGAAGATCGTGGGCATGGCGTTCCAGGCGCCGACGCTGCTGCCGTGGCGGACCACGCTGGACAATGTGCTGCTGCCGCTGGAAATCGTCGAGCCGCACCGCAGCCGCTTTCGCCGCCACCGCGCGGAGTACGAGGCGCAGGCGCTGACGCTGTTGAAGGCGGTGGGCCTGGACGGCTATGCGAACCAGTTTCCGTGGCAGCTGTCGGGCGGCATGCAGCAGCGCGCATCGATCTGCCGCGCGCTGATCCACCAGCCCAAGATGCTGCTGCTGGACGAGCCGTTCGGCGCGCTCGACGCCTTCACCCGCGAAGAGCTGTGGTGCATCCTGCGCGACCTGCAGGCGGCGCAGCAGTTCAACGTCATCCTGGTCACCCACGACCTGCGCGAGGCGGCCTTCCTGGCCGACACCATCTACGTGATGAGCCGGCGCCCGGGACGCATCGTGGCCCGCAGGGAAAACCCGCTGCCGGGTCCGCGCGAGCTGGACATCACCTATACCGAGCCGTTCACGGCGCTGGTCCATGAACTGCGCGAGCATATCGGCCGCGTGCGTACTTCCTGAGGGCGTTCCATGAAAAACAATCTGTCGCGAAAAAGTGCTCCGTGGCTGCTGCTGGCGGCCGTGCTGGTCACATGGCAACTGATCTGCAGCGTCTTCGACGTGTCCGAGTTCGTCTTCCCCAGCCCGGTCGCCATCGTCCAGTCGCTCGTCGAGTTCGCCGGGCCCATCGCGCTGCATGCATGGCGCACGTTCTGGGTCACCATGGCCGGCTTCGCGCTGGCCGTCCTGGTCGGCGTCGTGCTCGGCATGGCGATCGGCTCGTCGCCTTTCCTCTACGCCGCCGCGTATCCGCTGATGACCGCGTTCAACGCCTTGCCCAAGGCCGCCTTCGTGCCCATCCTGGTGGTCTGGTTCGGCATCGGCGCGGGGCCGGCGATACTGACCGCCTTCCTGATTTCCTTCTTCCCCATCATGGTCAATATCGCGACCGGGCTGGCGACGCTGGAGCCGGAAATGGAGGATGTGCTGCGGGTGCTCGGGGCGCGCCGGATGGACGTGCTGCTGAAGGTCGGCCTGCCGCGCTCGATGCCGTATTTCTTCGCCTCGCTGAAGGTGGCGATCACGCTGGCCTTCGTCGGCACCACGGTGTCCGAGATGACGGCCTCCAACGAGGGAATCGGCTACCTGCTGGTGTCGGCCGGCTCGTCGATGCGCATGCCGCTCGCCTTCGCCGGCCTGGTCGTGATCGGCGCGATGGCGATGACGATGTATGAGCTGTTCGCCGTCATCGAGAAGCGCACGACGGGATGGGCGCATCGCGGCGCGCGTTGAAGAAGAGGGCGCCTCATTGAAATCGATGGCGCCGATACACCCCGGTGACTCGTAGATACTATGTACATGAGAGGTGAGTCGCTGGCAAAGCAGTCCTAAACTGGAGTTTCGACACAACCGGTAAAAGGAGAAGCAAATGCAAGCGACTCAAGGCAACGATATCACGACGGCTGCAACGACACTATGCGTGGCATTCGAACTGTCCAAGGCGAGTTGGAAGCTGGCCTTTCACGATGGCAAGAGGGATGCGCCGGCAATTGTCACGGTCAAGGCCGAGCAGGCGCAGGCCCGGCTCGACGAAGCGCTGAGGGCGATCGAGGCAAGCAAACGCAAGTGGGGCCTGAGCGCAGAGGCGCCAGTGGTGGTGGTCTACGAAGCCGGCCAGGATGGCTTCTGGATTGCGCGTGCGCTGGCGCAGTACGGTGTGGAGGTCAAGGTGATCGACCCGGCCAGCCTGCCTGTTGCGCGGCAAGCGCGTCGTGCCAAGACCGACCGCATTGACGCCATCCGGCTGGTCAACAGCCTGCGTGCCTGGCTGCGCGGGGAGCGTGACACCATGCATGTGGTCCGTGTGCCCGAGGCGCAGGCCGAGGCGCAGCGGCAACTGGTACGCGAGCGTGGCGAGTTGCAAAAGGAGATCACGCAGCATGAGGACCGCATGCGCAAGCTGCTGCGCACCGTGGGCTGCTGGGAGGCCATCGGCAACGACTTTGCGCTGCAGCTCGCGCAGGGCCAGGTGCGCTGCCACGATGGACGCGTTCTGCCAGCGGAACTGGCGCAGCGGTTAAAGCACGAATGCGAACGGCTGGCGCTAGCGCAACAGCAGTTGCAGGCGCTGGAGGCAACGCTGGTGCAGCAGTTGCCGGCGCCGGCGCAGGAGAAGATTGCGCAGCTGTCGAGCTTGAAAGGCGTGGGCCAGGTCGGCGCGATGCGGCTGGTGCTGGAACTGTTCTGGCGCCGGTTCGAGAACCGACGACAGGTGGGCGCGTGCGTGGGGCTGGTGCCGCAGCCATATGACAGCGGCCAGAGCCGGGTCGACCAGGGCATCAGCAAGCAGGGCAACCGGCGGGTGCGCTCCTTGTTGATCGAGATGGCGTGGATGTGGCTGCGCTATCAGCCCGGGAGTGCGCTGGCGGCCTGGTTTGCCCAGCGCACGCAGGGGCAGAACAAGCGCGGCAAGCGAGTGGCCATCGTGGCGGTGGCGCGGCGGCTGGTGATTGATTTGTGGAAGTATCTCGAACATGGGCTGGTCCCGGCGGGGGCGGCCATGAAAGGCTGAGGCAAGGTCTGGGCCGGCAACAGCACGGCAGACACGCATCAGGCAGTAGGCCGCAAGGCAAGAAGTAGGCAAGCCCGTATTACACCCTGGTTGCATCGACAACCGACTCTCGTAGATGGGGCTTGTTCGTATCCTGGTCAACCAGCGTTCATGCGCATGCAGGATTGGGCCGGCCCGGCGGATCGGCGGATAGAAGGTGGTAAGACGTCAGGTCTTACGGTTGATGACCAGGGGCTTCGAGCTGGCAGCCACAGGCAGGATGGCAGATGCCGGGCGTGTTGCTAACGGCGCCATGGATTTGCATGGCTGAGGCCACAACATGCCGTGGCCCCAGCCATTGCACAGCGTATGGTCTCTACGCAGCATCAAGGGTCCGCTTCGCCGGGCTGCGTTGCAGCCCGCCCTTGACCCTGCTACGAGACGGATAAGGGAGAACTGACAGAATTAAGGAAAACTGCTTTGAAAAAGACTTGACTTCGGAAAGATCATAGAAGGGTGTAATAAGCGAAGCGCATTACACCATGGCCGGTGAACACGCATCCCCGGCAAGCGACGAGCGGTGTAATGCGCTGGTGCTTATTACACCCTACGAATTCTCCACGAATTTTCCTGGGACGTTATTACCTGGGATTGGTATTACTTCGGCCTTGGACGCTCCAGCCCGGCATCCGGCATGGACAGGCGGTTCTGGCGCAGTTCGCCGACTGCTTTCGCGACGGCCCTGGCCACGTTGCGCACTTCCTCCTGCATTGCGGTGTCGCGGTCCAGCACCTCGTGGCTCTGCGCATACGATTCGTAATAGCCGATATAGCGGTCCAGCCTGGCCTGGGGGCCGGCGTCGACCAGGCCCATCCAGTCCAGCCAGTCCGACAGCGCGCGGCGGTTGCCCTCGATGCCGGCGACGTCGCCATGCACCACCAGGCCGTAGGCGCGGCCGGCCAGGTGCTTCGGATAGGACCAGCCGGCCAGCTCCATCGCCTTGGCTTCCTCGGCCTTCTTTCCATGGGTGCTGCTCGGGTCCGGGTTGCCGCCGTCGGCGCAGACCAGCCGGTCTATCATCAGCTTCAGCGCGCTCGGCGACTGGTACCAGTAGACCGGCGTGATCATGATGACCGCGTGCGCCGCCACCCATTGCTCATAGATCTCGCCCATCCAGTCGTTGGTCTGGCGCAGGCCATGATGCGGATAGCAGCTGCAGGGCCAGTGGCACAACGGCATCGCGGTCGACACGCAGCCCTTGCACGGATGGATATGCAGGTCGTACTCGTTGATCAGCCGGCTGAGGTCGAGCACATCGACCTCGATGCCCTCGGCGTCCAGCACCTCGCGCGCCATCTGCGTCATGCGGTAGCTCTTGGATATCTCACCGGGACAACTGCCGTCGTTGCGGTCGGAGCCGCAGATCAGCAGCACGCGCGAGCGGGTGGCAGGGTTCTTCTGCACGGCTTCCGCGGCCAGCAGCCGGTCGCGCGTCTCGCGCCATTCGACCGATAACTCGTAGTCCGGGTCGGCAAAGCCGGGGCCGGCCTTCTCGGTGCGCGCCGGCTTCTTGCCGTCGATGTAGGCCTGCCACGCCACTTCCTCGACCTGCGCCAGCGCGCCGCTGACTTTCTCGAAATCCGGATGCCCGAACGAGCCGTGGAAACGCAGATGGAATTCCTGGCGGTCGATTTTCTCGCCGGCCTGGCCGGTGCGTGGTTTGGTCATGGGAAGCGTCCTCGGTCGTCGGGTTGCACGGGCCGCGGGCGCTGCGCCGCGGCCGGCTTCAACGCTCATCTTAAATAGACTGGCGGCAAGCGCCGCTGCCGGATGGGTATGGACTTGCGCAGGCTCATCAGTGGTCGCGCCGGCTGCGACCTGACGGCCAGCGTCAGGGGAGGACGGCACGGATACCCGTGTCGGCCGCCAGGCTGCGCACCGCCTCCGCCACCTGTTCCGGCATGACCTTGCGCAGGCAGTCATGGTGTCCCATCGGGCAGATGCTGCGGTAGCAGTCGCGGCACGGCACGTCATGAAACAGCACCCGGCTCGGCGACTGCCACGGCGTGTGCTGCGGATTGGTCAGCGCATACAGGTCCACCAGCGGCGTGGCGAGCGCCGCGGCGATGTGGGCCGGGCCGGTGTTGTTGGACACCATCACGGTGGCCAGAGAAATTAGCGCGCCCAGCTGGCCCAGCGTGGCTGCGCCGGCCAGGCTGTGCGCCGGCACGCCGGCGCCAGCCAGGATGGCGTCGACCAGCGGGCACTCTTCTTCGCTGCCGGTGAAGACCACCGGCATGCCGTCGGCCGCCAGCAGCCGCAGCGCGCCGGCCCAGTGTTCCGGCGGATAGCGGCGCGATGCCGCGCTCGCGCCCGGATGCATCAGCAGCCATGGCTGGCGCGGCCCGATGCCGATCTGCGCCAGCCGGCGGCGCGCCCATTCCAGGTCGGCGGGCAGCACCGAAAACGAAAGCCGTTCATTGGTGGTGTATCCGCCTACCGTCGCGACCAGGTCGAGCTGGCGCCGCACTTCGTGCCGCGGCGGCTGCCTCGGCTCGGTTTCCGGCACCCAGTCGCTCAGCATCTGGTACGGGTTTTCGCGGCAGCAGGCCAGGCGCAGCGGTATGCCGGCAAGGTGGCACAGCATGGCTGCCGGCAGCGCGCTCTGGCTGTAGGTGGTAAAGATCACTGCCGCATCGAAGCGGCGTTCGCGCAGGGCGGCGGCCATGCCAAGCAGGTCGGCGGCGTCCTGCGGCCGGCTGCTCTTCATCCACGGCGCCTCGTATGCCATTGCCGCATCGAGTTCCGGCACATGCGGCAGCAGTGCGGCGCCGCCCGGCGAGCTTAGCAGCGTCAGGCGCCGGCCGGGCGCCGCTTCGCGCAGGGCCCGCATTGCCGGCGTGCACATCAGCACGTCGCCGAGGTAGTCGAGGCGTACGCAGAGGACGTTGAGCGCTTCATCCCAGCGCGCGCTCATCGCAGCCCCCGGCCGGCCTGGCGCAGCGCATCGTGCCGCTGTATGCCCAGCGCCGCCGCGAGGAGGTCGGGCGCGCGCAGGTGCGGCATGCGCTGCGGCGACAGCAGCCACTCGGTTTCATTGCCGTTATCGACCAGCGCGGTGCGGCAGCCCGCGCGCCGCCCGGCCTCGATGTCGTCGAGGATGTCGCCCACCATCCAGGAGGCGGCGAGATCGATGCCATGCTGCGACGCGGCCTGCAGCAGCATGCCGGGCTGCGGCTTGCGGCAGGCGCAGTCGATGGCATACGGCGCAATTGTGCCCTGCGGATGGTGCGGGCACCAGAATGCGCCGTCGAGCCGCACGCCTTCCTGCGCCAGCATCGCTTCGAGCCGCGCGAACAATGGGCCGAGCGCGGCTTCGGCAAACAGGCCGCGCGCTACGCCGGACTGGTTGCTGATCACGTAGAGCCGGTAGCCCAGCGAACGCAGCAGCCGCAGCGCCGGCGCCGCCTTGTCGGCCAGCGCCAGCAGCGCCGGGTCGACGTTGAAGGGCAGGTCGTCGACCAGCGTGCCGTCCTTGTCGAGAAAGACCGCGCGCATCAGCATGGACAGCCGGCAGAGTTCAGGGCCACGAAGTCTCGCGCATCGGTAGCACGATGATCTCGGCCACCACGGTCTCGTCCGGCAGCAGCAGCACCGACTTCACCGCCCTTGCCACATTGTCCGGCTCCTGCAGTGTGCCGATGTCGATGTCGGGAAAGCGGTCGAGCAGGAAGGGCGTGCGCATGCCGCCGGCAATCACCGCGGTGACCTTGATGTTATGCGAACGCAGTTCGGCATGCATCGCGTGCGACAGGCCCAGCAGGCCCCACTTGCTGGCGTGGTAGGGCGCGGCGTTGGGCCAGGCGCGCTTGGCCGCGGTGGACGCGATATTAACGATCTGGCCGCCGCCGTTGCGCTGCATTTCCACGGACGCGTACTTGGCCATCATGAATGGCCCGTTGAGGTTGGTGCCGATGACCCGCAGCCATTGCTCGGGTGTCAGCTCGGCCATCGGCAGGGTCACATCGGTGCCGGCATTATTGATCAGCACATCGAGCTTGCCGAAGCGTTCGACCGTGGCAGCCACGGCACGCTGCGCATCTGCGGGATCGGCGACGTCGAAACCCAGCGCATGCAGCCTGCTGGCGCCGTCGGCGCAGTTTTCCGCGATGCTTCGGGCCATGGCCTCGGCCCGGCCGGGATCGAGGTCACCGATGAGGACATCGGCGCCGGACGCGGCCAGCATCCGGCATAGCGCGGCGCCCAGCCCGCTGGCGCCGCCGGTGACGAGGGCGGTGCGCCCGGCCAGGCTACGGTCGGATTCAGCCGGCATCGGCGGCGTCGAGTCTAGTTGGTCCATTGAAGCTCCGTCTGGTGAAGGCCGCCGCTCGCCTGGCAGGGCTGCGGCAGGGGGGTGGAAGCGGCTGCCAGGACGTGCTCGTACACCCTGGCGATGCGGGAAGCGACACTGCGCCAGGTGTAGCGCTGGTGCACCCGTCGCAAGCCCGCGCGACCCATGCGGTTTGCCTCGTCGGGCCGCTGGTGCAGCAGCGCCAGGCGCTCGGCCACGGCCATCGGGTCGTTCGGCGGCACCAGGTAGCCGGTGCGGCCGTCCACCACGGTGTCCTTGATGCCGCCGACCGCGGCGCCGACCACCGGCACGCCGCAGGCCATGGCTTCCAGCGGCGTGATGCCGAACGGTTCGTACCAGGGCGTGGAAACGAAGACATTGGCCGCGCTGTAGTAATGGCGCAGCTCGGTGCGCGGCTTCTGCCCGGTGAAGTCCACCTGCCGTTCCAGGCCGAGCTCGCGCGCCAGCGACTGCAGCCGCGCCACTTCAGGGCCGGGGCGTCCGTCGCCCTGCGCGTCGCTGCCGACCACCAGCAGGCGCGCGCCGACGTGGAACGCATCGCGCAGCACGGCAATGCTGCGGATCGCGTTGTCGACCCCCTTGCGCGGCACCATGCGGCCCAGCTGCAGCACCACGAACTCGCGCGGATGCAGGCCCAGCGCCATGCGTGCCAGCCGGGGTGCGGGCCAGAATTCCTGCGGGTCGAAGCCGCACGGCACCACGGCGATGCGCTCTGCCGGCGCCCGGTAATGCATAGCCATGTCTTCCTGGTCCTGCGGGCATTCGGCGATGATATGGTCGGCGTCCCGCATCAGGCTTTCCTCGATGTGCTCGCGCTCCGCCGGGAAGCCGTCGGCGCGGCCCTGGTGCTGGCGCCGCACGCGGCCCAGCGCATGGAAGGTGATCACATAGGGTATGCCCAGCGCCGCCCGCAGTTGCCGCGCGACCATGCCAGACATGAAGAAATTCGCATGGACCAGGTCGTAGCCGCCATGCCGGCGCGCGAACGAAATCATGTAGCGGCCGAACTCGTCCATGTAGGGCAGCATGGCTTCCTTGGGCACCGGCCGAGCGGGGCCGGCCGGCACATGGATCACCCGTATGCCTGGCTCCCAGTGCACCGTGCCCGGCAGCGACGCGTCGTCGCAGCGGGTGTAGACATCCACCATGTGGCCCTGCTGCGCCAGGTGGCGCGCCACCTGCGCGACATAGACATTCTGGCCGCCGCTGTCGACGCTGCCGGGAGCGGCGAGCGGCGATGCATGTTCACTGACCAGCGCGATTCTTCTCATGATGGCACCTTCATGTTGACTGCCTTTCAAGCATCCACCGGCGGGTCATGCCTGCCCGGCTCCAGAAACAATGCTTTGCTTCGCTCACGTGCAATGGCAGCCTTGGCCTGCGCCCGAAGGCATAGCGCGACCGCCCCGGCAAAGGCTTCGTCGTACCAGGCGTCGGCGCCGCTGGCTGCAACCACGATGCCGTCCATTGCCACGCTGCCCCACAACACGGTGTCGCCGTCTTCCAGCAGGTAGGGACGCTGTTCCTGGACGACGTGGCTGTCCAGCCCGGTGCGCCAGGCAATGCGAGCCTTGGCCAGCGCGAAACCGCGATAGTCGGCGTCCCACCGGTCGCGCTCGCCGACCGCTTGCTCGTACAGGATGGCGTCCTCGAAGCTTGAACTGGCCGGGCTGCTGCCGGGGCGCATCACCACCAGGTAGAAGAAGCCGCTTTCGCCGGCGCTCCTGTTTTCAATCGCGGCCCGTATCATCGGCAGGGCCATGTCGACCGCCCGCGCGGCAGCCTCGCGGTCGAGCAGGCAGCTGGCAAATCCCGTCATCGCATCTCCTCATGCAGAACGTGTGCTCGCACCGGCCTGAACCCCAGTGCCGGTGACTTCGGCGAACGCGCGCATCCAGTCGTCGACGAAGCGGCCGATGCCGAAACGCTCCCGGGCACGCCGACGCGCGCCGGCGCCCAGCTCGCGCGCGAGCGCCGGATCGGCCAGCAATTCATGCATGCGCTCGACCAGCGCGTCGACATCGGTGTCGGCATAGCCCGAGTGGCCGTTCTCGATCACGGTTGCCACCTCGGTCGTGGCCAGCGCCACCACCGGCAGGCCCACCATCATCGCTTCGATCACGGCCAGCCCGAGGCTGGTGTAGCGGATCGGGTTGAACAGGAAGCGGTAGCGCGCGGCGAATGCCGGCAGCTGTGCGTGCCGGACCTCGCCCAGGCCTCCCAGCTCTTCCGCGCCCATGCCTGCAAGGTCCAGCGGCACCCGCTTCCGTGCGTGCGCAAACACATCCGCACCCAGGCGCCGCCCGCGCCGGGCCAGGTGGTTGACGACCACCAGCCCGCGCGCCATCTCGCCGGTGTAGCGCGCCTCCAGCGGCACCATGACGCCGTGCTCGATCACGCGCACCGGCATGCGGCCGTTGTCCCACATCAGCGCGTTGAAATGGGTGACGTGGACCAGCAGGACGTCCGGGTCGTCCACCGGGTGCCGCATGTCGGTCGGATGCGCGCGCGGCGTGTCATGCTCGAGGTAGATGCGCGGCAGCCTGCGCTGGGCCGGCGTCAGGAACAGGTGCTGGTCCGTCAGGTACTGGTCGTCGTCCTGGAACAGGATGCAGTCGAAGCGCTGGTGGCGCGCCTGCTCAACCGGCAGGTCGATCACGTTTTCGCCCCACGGTATATGGCCGCAACGGCCGCCGTAGCCCGGTGGCCGGCCCGGTCGCGACAGTACATGGAAGCGATGCGGAACCTGCGTCAGGTAATACAGGTAGCTGCCATGGGTGTGCCAGGTAAGAATGTCCAGTGGGCGCATGCAGGGAGTCCTTGTCGAGAGAGCCGCCAGGCGTTCAAAGAAAGAGCACGCGGAATTTCAGTGCGCCCACGATGCGCCACCACACCGCCAGCACCGGTATCGCCGCCGATGTCACCGCCATCTCGACCACGTGGGCGGCGGTCTTCGCGGTGTTCGCGAGGCGCGCAGCGCACAGGCGCGCGGTCAGCGCAGCCC
>CAUQYP010000116.1:0-13102 GCA_963522035.1 uncultured Noviherbaspirillum sp.
TGGCGACGCGTCGCCGTCTAACGGGGATCCACGTCAAAGACAGCGTCAAAGGCAACTGCAACGGCAACGGCAACGGCAACGGCAACTGTCGCTGCGCGGGCAACGGCCGTGGCCGTCACGGCACTATGGTGCAATGCGCTTCGCTTATTGCACCCTACGGTTCGTCAGCATGGGCGCCAATGGCTGCCACACCATGTCCGGCGTCATCTGCCGCATGCAATTGTGATGCCCAAGCGGGCATTCGCGCTGCCGGCAGGGCGAGCATTCAAGCTGCAGCCACAGCGATTGCGCGATATCGGAAAACGGCGGCGCATGGGCCGGGTCGGTAGGACCGTAGAGCGCCACGATGGAGCGATTGAGCGCCGAGGCGATGTGCAGCAGCCCGGAGTCATTGCTGACAACCGCGTCCGATGCCGCGATCAGCGCAATCGCCTGGACCAGAGAGGTGGACCCTGCCAGGTTATGGGCAGCCGGCGCCAGCGCCACGATCTCGTCGCAGACCGGCCTGTCCTTGCCCGAGCCCAGCAACGCAACCTGCATGCCGGGCATCCTGGCAAGGACGGTGTTCGCCAGCGCCGCAAAATGCGCGGCAGGCCAGCGCTTGGCCGAGCCGAACTCGGCACCCGGCGCGAACACCAACAGCGGCCGCGATGCATCCAGCCCGGCCTGCCCTAGCGCGTAAGCCTGCTGCACTGCAGAGGCATAAAGCGCCGGCCGCGGCAAGGCGTCCGGGCGCGGCGCCACCGCAATCGGCGCCGACGCCAGCGCGGCATAGAACGAGACCATCGGCCGCTTCGGCCTGCGTTCGTCCCGGTGCACCACGTTCAGCAGTCCATAACGCATTTCGCCGCGATACCCTACCCGCTTCGGAATACCGGCCAGCCACGGGATCAACGCAAACTTCAGCGTGTTGGGCAGCACGTAAGCCGCGCCATAGCCGCGCTGCCGCAGCTGCCGCGCAAAGGTCCAGCGCTCGCGCAGTTGCAGCGCGCCATGCCGGAACGGCGCTTCGATGACAGTGTCGACTTCCGCCATCGCCCGCCATACCGGCGCCACCCAGCCGGGCGCCAGCACATCGATCGCGGCCTCCGGTTGCTGCCGCCGCAAAAGCTGCAGCAGCGGCTGCGCCATCACCGCGTCGCCTATCCAGTTCGGCGAAATCACCAGCAGCCGCGGCGCCGTGCCGCCGCTCATGCGGCGATATCCTTCGCAAACTGCAGGTGATACAGGCTGGCATAGGTGCCGTCGCGTTCGAGCAGCTGCGCATGCGAGCCGACTTCCACGATCTGCCCGCCGACCAGCACCACGATGCGGTCCGCCCGCTCGATGGTGGACAGGCGGTGCGCGATGACCAGCGTGGTGCGGCCTTCCATCAGGGTGTCCAGCGCCGACTGCACTGCGCGCTCGGACTCGGTGTCGAGCGCCGAGGTGGCTTCGTCGAGAATCAGGATGGGCGCGTCCTTGTAGATTGCCCTTGCAATCGCCATCCGCTGCCGCTGGCCGCCGGAAAGCCGGTTGCCGTTGTCGCCGATCACGGTGTCCAGCCCGGCAGGCAACTGCGCCACCACATCGCTCAGGTACGCTGCCCGCACCGCCGCCTGCACCCGCGCCATGTCCGGCTCCGGGTCGCCATAGGCGATATTGGCAGTGACCGTGTCGTCGAACAGCACCACGCTCTGGCTCACCATCGCAATCTGCGCACGCAGGCTGGGCAGCGCAATCTCCTCGATGTTGCGGCCATCGAGCCGGATCTCGCCGGTGGTGGCGCTGAAGAAGTTGGGCACCAGGCTCACCAGCGTGGACTTGCCGCCGCCGGACATGCCGACGAAAGCCACCGTCTCGCCCGGCATGATGCCGAGGTTGATGCCGGACAGTGCGCGCTGCGCCTGGCCCGGATAGATGAAGCTGACATCGGCGAACTCCAGCTTGCCGCTGGCGCGCTGCGTCAGCGGCTCGCCCGTAGTGCGCTCGGGCTCGGCGTCGATCAGGCCGAACACGGCTTCCGACGCCGCCAGGCCGCGCTGCAGCGGGCCGCTGACTTCGGCCAGGCGCTTCAGCGGCGTCAGCAGCATCAGCATCGCGGTGATGAAGGACACGAAGTCGCCGACGGTGGACTCGCCGCGCGAGGACTGGATCAGCGCGATCACGATCACGATCGCGACCGCGCAGGCAGCCATGATCTGCGTGATCGGCACGGTTGCCGCCAGCGTGCTGGCCATGCGCATCGAGTAGCGGCGCAGCTTGGCGGCGCGCGCCTCGAAGCGGTCGTTCTCGTACTTCTGCCCGCCGAAGATCTTGATGACCTGGTTGGCGCGGGTCGTTTCCTCGATCACCTGGGTCAGCTCGGCATTGATCTCCAGGTACTCGCGGGTGAGCTTGCGTACCCGCTTGCCGGTCAGGCGCACCACCACCGCGGTCAACGGCAGCAGCACCGCCGCCACGATGGTCAGGCGCCAGTTCAGCCAGATGAGGAAGGCCAGCAGCACGATGACGGTCAGGCTGTCGCGGATCAGGGAGGTCAGCACATTGCGCACCATGTCGATTACCTGCTGCGCCTCGAACATCATGCCGTTGATGACCTTGCCGACCGAACTGCTGGCATAGAAGGCCGCCGGCACGTCGAGCACCCGGGCGAACATCTGCGCCCGGATGGCGTTGAGCAGCATGGTCGTCACCCAGGTCATCATGTAGCTGGTGAGGAAGGTCGACATGCCGCGCAACACGAAGATGCCGACCACTGCCACCGGCACCATCCACAGCTGCAGCGTGGGCTTGCCGACGAAGCCGCGGTCCAGCAGCAGGCGCATCACGGCGGGGAACATCGGTTCGGTCGAGGCAGTCAGGATCATGCCGAGGAAGGCCAGCGCCAGCCTGCCCTTGTACGGCCGGAACATGGCGAGCGCCCGCCTGAAATGCGGCGGGATCTTCATGGTTGAACGCGGTGGATCATGGGAAAAGGAAGTCCGTTCAGGCTGCGCAGCAGCAGGAAGCGATGGGTTAAACCGATTACAATCCATGCCGCGCGGCGCCCGCCGCGGTCATGCAACATTGCCTTCATTGCACTCTCATGAAACTGTCGGTCATCATCATTACGAAAAACGAAGCGGACAACATTCAGGCTTGCCTGGACAGTGTCAGCTTCGCGGATCAGCGGATTATAGTGGATTCGGGCAGCACCGACGGCACCGTGGCCATTGCCCGCGCCGCCGGCGCAACAGTGATCGAAACCGACTGGCCGGGCTTCGGGCCGCAGAAAAACCGGGCGCTGGACGCCGCGGGCGGCGAGTGGGTGCTGTCGCTCGACGCCGACGAACGGGTCACGCCGGAACTGGCGGCAGAGATCCGGCAGGTGATCGCGGCGCCAGGCGCGGCCGATGCGTATGAAATATCGCGCCTGTCCTGGTACTGCGGCCGCTTCATCCACCATGCAGGCTGGCGGCCGGACTATGTGCTGCGGCTGTTCAGGCGCGGCACCGCCCGCTTCAGCGACCATATCGTGCATGAACGGGTGCTGGCCGATGGCACGCCGCGCAAACTGGGGGCCCTGCTGCTGCATTACAGCTTCAGCGACTTCTCGCAGGTACTGGGCAAGGTCGACCATTATTCCTCGCTGTCGGCCAGGCAGGCTTATGCACGCGGCAAGCGCGCCACGGTATTTACGGCGCTGCTGCACGGCTGGTGGGCCTTCATGCGCACCTACTTCCTGCGCCTGGGCATGCTGGACGGCCAGCACGGCCTGGCACTGGCCATTTCCAATGCCGAAGGCAGTTATTACCGCTATGTGAAGATCTGGCACCTGGAGCAACAGGAGAAAGCGAAAAAACCGTGAAGGACAACATGCCGATCTCGGTCATTGTGTCGACCTATAACCGTCCCGATGCGTTGGCCCTGGTGCTGGAAGGGTTGGTGGACCAGACCGACCGCCGCTTCGAGATCGTCGTCGCCGACGATGGCTCGACCGGAGAGACGCGCGATGTCGTCGCATCGTTCCAGCAACGGCGACTGGATAGGCCGAAACTGCTGCATGCATGGCATGCCGACACCGGCTTCCGGCTGTCTGCCGTGCGCAACCTGGGCGTACACGCAGCCAGCGGCGACTACCTGATATTCCTGGACGGCGACTGCGTTCCGCAAAAGGATTTCGTCAGCCGCCACCGCGCGCTGGCGGAACCCGGCTACATGGTCTCGGGTAGCCGGGTGCTGCTGTCGCAGCGGCTCACCGCGCGCTTCCTCGCCGAGGCGGAACCGGCTGTGCATCGCAAGGGTTTGGGCTACTGGCTGGCGCAGCGCCTGACCGGCAACATCAACAAGTTCGTGCCGCTGCTTTCCTTCGGCGACACGGCGATGCGTCATTACAGCGAGGTGAAATGGCAGCGCATCAAGGGCTGCAACCTGGGCATGTGGCGCAGCGACTACGCGCGCGTCAACGGCTGCGACGAGACTTTCCAGGGCTGGGGGCATGAAGATGCCGACCTGGTGCTGCGCCTTGCGCGCACCGGCGTCAAGCGCAAGGGCGGCGCCTTCGCCACCGAGGTCTTCCATTTGTGGCACCGCGAGAATGCCCGCACCACCGAGTCGGAAAATCGCAAGCGGGTCGAGGAAAGAATGCAGACCGGCCTGGTGGAAGCGCCGCGCGGCTTGCGCGACCATCCGCAGCCGGACGAGGTTATCGTCTGACGCCTGCCGCCACGGGCGTCCTGCCGCCCACGGCGGCAATCGCCGCCGCCAGCAGCAGCACCGACGCGCCGATCGCAAACAGCAGGTCGAACGAATGCAGCGCGCCATACAACGCCGCCATCGCATAGCCGCCCAGCGCCTGCATCAGCGCATACAGGAAGGTCATCATGGCCCAGTTGCGCTGGTGGGCGCCGGGTCCGACGATTTCAAGCGCCCGGCCGGACGCCACCGCCACCAGCCCCGGCGTCAGCGCGCCGACCATGAAGGAGGAAATGAACAGCGCGGTCGTCGAGGTCGACACCAGCGGCAGCGCCACCGCGACCGCCTTCAGCGCCAGGCAGCCGATCACGGTCATGCGGAAGCCGAGCCGGTCCGCGACCATGCCGGTCAACAGTGGCCCGATGGCTGCGCCGGCGCCAAACACGGCCCAGAAGGCGCCGCCCACCGACATCGGCAAGGACAGGCCGTGCACCAGGTACTCGACCCAGAACACCGTATGTGGCAGGTAGCCGATGGCGTCGAGCGGATACGCGCACAGCAGCGCCAGCATGGCGCCGCGCGGCAGCAGCGGACCGGGCGGCGCAGCCATGCGTGGCTTCACCTCGCTGGCGAATTTGGGCCATGCATAGACGATCGCAATGGCAGCGCATGCCGCCAGCGCCAGCCATGCCGCCTGCAGGTGGCGCGCGCCGAACGCGGGCACCGCGAAGCCGGAAAACACGACGCCCAGCCCGATGCCCGAGAACACCAGCCCCACTGCCCTGCCGCGTACCCTGGGCTCGACCTGGCTCAGCACATGGGGCGCGGCGAGGATGATGACCAGGCCACCGGCAGCGCCTGCGAGGCAGCGCCAGACCCACAGCCAGGCCAGCGCGGGCTGGAACGCGCAGGCCACCAGGCTCAGCAGCAGGGCCAGCATCGCGCCGCGTATGGCCACCGGTGCGCCGAGCCGCACCGCCAGCGGATGCGCAGCCAGCGCGCCGAGCAGGTAGCCGATCAGGTTGGCAGCCGCGAGTTGCGCCGCCCCGGCCGGCGTGGCCCAGCCGGCATCGATGATCACCGGCAGCAGCGGCACGTAGGCAAACCGCCCGATGCCGATGCCTATCAGGTTCGCGCACAGGCCGGCCAGCGCCAGCGACCACCAGGGAAAGGGAAGACGGTTAGGCATGAAGCATTGTCCCGTTATTGTTATTGGAGCGAGCGCAGCCTGCGTGCCAGTTTAGCGCCTGCGCCATTCCTCCGCCATCCTGCGCCGCATCGCCGCGTCGGGCAGTACGCCCATCCCGGCCGCCACGTTGTCCCGCATGTGCTGCGGCTTGCTGGTGCCGGGAATCGCGCAAGTGACCGCCGGATGGCTGACCACATATTTCAGCAACACCTGCGCCCAACTGGCGCAACCGATCTCGCCTGCCCATGCGGGCAGCGGCCTGTCCGCCAGGCCGCGCAGCAATCCGCCGCCGCCAAAAGGCTGGTTCACCAGCACCGCAATGCCGCGCTCGGCAGCCAGCGGCAACAGGCGCGCTTCTGCGGCACGGTCGTCCAGCGAGTAATTGAGCTGCACGAAGTCCAGCTTTTCAGCGCGCATGATGGACTCCAGTTCGCCGAAGGCGCTTTCCGTGTAATGCGTGATGCCGAGGTATTTGATGCGCCCTTCCTGCTTCCAGGCCCGCAGGGTCTTTAAATGCGTGCGCCAGTCGACCAGGTTATGGATCTGCATCAGCTCGATGCGCTTGTGCTGCAGGAGGCGCATCGATTCCTCCATCTGCCGCACGCCTTCCGCGGCGCCGCGGGTCCAGACCTTGGTGGCGACGAAGGCGCGGTCATGCATGTCCAGTTGTGTCAGCAGGTCGCCGGTGACGGCTTCCGAGCGGCCATACATCGGCGAGCTGTCGACCACTGAGCCGCCGGCGTCGAACAGGATGCGCAATACATCGGCCAGGCGCTTGCGGTCTTCTGCGGCGCTGCCGACATCGAAGGTCTGCCAGGTGCCGCAACCGATGATGCCCAACTGTTCGCCGCTGGACGGTATGGCGCGCCGCTGCATGCGCTGCGGCGTTGCCGGCGCCGTATTTTGCGCATGCAGCGGCGCCAGCGCCAGCTGCGCCGCCACGGCGGCGCCAAGGCGCAGGAAACGGGCGCGGTGGATGCTTGCGGGGTCACCATGCTCATTATTGGGGAATGTTTTCATCTGCGCTCCTGGAGAAAGGTTCTGCACTATTTGCCGGGCCGGGCGCCGGCCTGGCAGCCGACGCCATCGTTTCCTGCCGCCGCGCCAGCCAGGCCGACAGAGCGACCCAGCCGGCAACCGGCGCCAGCCAGATCAATGCCACGCCGCCGAATCCGATGCCGGCGGTCGTGGCCAGCGCCGCCAGCCATCCGCTGGCGGCGTCGCCGCCGCGATAGACCACGGTCTCGATCACGTTCTTGGCCTTGTACTTGGCTTCCCTGCCGACGACCGTAAACAAGACTTCGCGCGCCGGCCGCGACAGCGCGTAATCGACCGCACGGCGCAGGCCTTGCGCCACGACCAGTACCAGCAGCGTGGGCCAGAGCGCAATCGCGCCAAACGCCGTCATGCCAGCCAGCGGCAACAGGGCCAGCCCGGCCACCACCCCGAAGCGGCGCAGCACCTGCCCGGTCACTGCCGCCTGCAACAGGATGGACAGGCAGGAGACCGCCAGGTCGGCGGTTGCGAAGAGCTGCGTGCGTGCCGCGGTCGTCGCCAGGCTGGCAGCCACGATGCGGCCCTGTTCCATGTAGAGGAAGGTCGAGGCGAAACTGTGCAGCAGCAGGTAGGCGACGATGCCCAGCAGGTAACGGTCGCGCAGGATGAGCCTGACGCCGGCGAATACGCTGCCGCCCAGCGCCTGGTCGCGCCCGAGGCTGGCCTTGTTGCCCGGCGCTTCACGCTGCAGCCGGCGGCAGCATTGCAGCGCCATTTCCAGCAGCAGCGCAGCCAGCACGGTCAGCCATGCCACCCCTGCGCTTTTGGCCAGCAGCGCCGCCAGCGCCGGACCCGCCAACGCGCCCGCGGTGCCGCCGGCGGCGATGAAGCCGAACAGCCTGCGTCCCTGCTCGCTGCTGAAGCGGTCGGCCAGCACGCTCCAGAAGATACTGACGACGAACAGGTTGTAGACGCTGATCCAGACAAAGAAAATGCGCGACACCGCCAGTTCCTGCACGCCGGCCGCGAACAGGGCGCCGAAGCACAGGATGTTGAAGGCGAAGAAGCGGTAGATGATGGCGACGAAGCGACTGGGAGGCCAGCGCCGCGCCAGCCAGCCGAACACGGGCACCAGCGCCAGCATGACGATGAAGGTGGCGGTGAAGAGCCATTGCAACTGGCCCGCGCCGCCGACCAGGCCCATGGCGTCGCGCAGCGGCCGCAGCAGGTAATAGCCCGACAGCAGGCAGAAGAAGTAGGCGAAGCCGGCCATCAGCGCAGCCGTCTCTCCCGGCCGCACGTCGACCAGCCGCCGCAGCAGGTGTTGCGCGGCATCGGTCAGCGTGGCATGGCGTGGCCGGTCTGGTGGCATGACCTGCATGATACCGGCGCCCGTGCATGCCTGCAGGCGGCAGCCGCATCGCCTACAATCGGCCCAACCTTCATGGACCGGAACGACGATGCGCCTACCAATGATTGCTGCATGCGCCATCTGCGCCGCCACCCTGCCGGCGTTGGCCGAAGAGCCGGCCGAGGCCCGCAACATGGCGCTCGCCGGCTATAGCGACCTGCAGGGGCGCAGCGCCTACCAGCCGGTGATCCAGCAGCAGGATGGCCGATGGATCGCCTATGTGGGCCACCATGGCGGCAAGGCGCTCAACCCGCTGACCGGGCGCAGCGAGGCGAACGGCACATCGGTCGTCGATGTCACCGACCCGGCCTCGCCGCGCATGCTGCACCATATTCCAGGCGCGTCCGGGCAAGGCGAAGGCGGCGGCGCCCAGATGGCGCGGGTCTGCGCCGGCAGCAGCCTGCCGCATGGCACACCCGGCCATCATTACCTGCTGCGCACCTATGGCAATGAGGCGCATGAAGTCTGGGACGTGACCACGCCTGCCGCGCCGCGGCGCATCGCGCGCATGGACGGCATCAGCGGCACCCACAAGAATTTCTGGGAGTGCGACAGCGGGGTGGCTTACCTGGTGTCGGGTGCGCCGGGTTGGCGCACGCGCCGCATGACGCAGGTGGTCGACCTGGGCAACCCGGCAACGCCGCGGCTGGTGCGCGAGTTCGGTTTGCCGGGCCAGCAGCCCGGCGCCTCCGGCCGCCAGCCGGTCGGCTTGCATGGCGCCATTTCACTAGGCCCGGCGGCCAACCGCGTCTACTTCGGCTACGGCCTCAATAGCGACGGCGTGCTGCAGATCGTCGACCGCCGGAAGCTGCTGGAAGGACCGGCAGAGCCGACCGCAGACAACCTGGTCTCGCCGCAAGTGGGCAGGCTGGATCTCGGCCCGACCATCGGCGCGCACACTGCCCTGCCGCTGCCTGCCATGCCCATGCCCGACGGCAGCAAGCGCGATTTCGTCATGGTGGTGGGCGAGGCGCTCGCCGACCATTGCCGCGAAACCCGGCAGATGGCGTGGATGGTCGACGTCGGCAGCGAAGCGCAGCCCAGAGTAGTGTCGCGCATCACCGTGCCCGAGGAGAGCGGCGACTTCTGCCGGCGCTCGGGGCGCTTCGGCACCCATTCGTCGAATGAAAGCACGGCCGCGGTGTATTTCCGACGTGTGGTATTCCTGGCGCATTTCAATGCCGGCGTGCGCGCTGTCGACATACGCGACCCGTACGCAATGAAGGAAATCGGCTACTACATCCCCGCGGTCAATGCGCGTACCGAACCGCAATGCGCGCGCGGCGACAAGGACTGCCGGCCAGCGACCCAGACCAACAACGTCGAAGTCGATGAACGCGGCCTGATCTACAGCGTAGACCGCGCCGGCAGCGGCATGCATGTCATGCGACTGACTGCGGACGGAAAAAAGGCCGCAGGACTGGCGCCCTGATCGGGCGGCAATGCTGCGGCCTGCACTCGCCGGCCTGGCTGGCGCCAGGTCGGCAAGGTGTCTTACTTGACGGTGGCGGCTGGCGCCAGCGCCTCGTTGCGCGCGGCGGTCGATTCGCGCTTTTCCTGTTTCATCTCGGCCTTGGCTGCTTTCTTTTCCATCTTGGCTTCGCGCTTGGCTTCCGCCTTGCGTTCCTTGTATTCAGCCTTGGCTTCGGCATCCTTCTGGCGCTTCTGCACATAGGGGTCGTTCGACTGGCCCGAGCTCTGCACGGCGGTTGCGTTGACCGCATTCGGCTGGGACAGCGGCGCGCCGGTGCCGCGGGTTGGCGTGGTAGTGGCGCCGGTGCCTGCGGTCGGCGGACCGGCCGGATTAGGCGTCTGGTTGGCTTGCGCCATCACGGAAGCGGAAGCGGCCATCATGGTGGCGGCGAGGAGCAGGTTGCGTACGTTTTTCATCTGGAGTTTCCTTATCTTGGTTACGGAGTACCGCAGCGACAGCCGCGGCGATCTGTTCCGAAAATGCAAACGCCGAATAGGTAAGCGTTCAGCCTGAGGAAGGACGATACGCGTGTCCTTCCAAAGCGTCTGTGCGTTGCCGAACACTCGCTTTGCCTGGCGGGACCATGCAGCGCAGGCTTATAATCTGTCGATGCAAACCATAGCCTTCAATCTCAACGGCGACTACGTCGAACTTAACCAGCTGCTCAAGCTGGCCGGTATCTGCGACAGCGGCGGCGCGGGAAAAATGATCGTCGCCAGCGGCGATGTCAAGGTCGACGGCAAGACCGAGCTGCGCAAGACCTGCAAGGTGCGGGCCGGCCAGGTGGTAACGGTCGGCGATGTGACGATCCGGGTCAGCCCCGGTAACTGAACGCGGACCGGCAATGCCTGCCACCCATGACCTGTTCGACGCGCCGCGCCAGCTTGAACCGCTTGCGGCATCCGGCGCCGACCTGCGTTTCATGCATGCTTTCTACCCACCGGACGACTGCGCCGCGCTGTTCGCGGCACTGATGGCCGAGACCCCATGGCACCAGGAACGCATCGAGGTCTGGGGCAAGGTCCACGACCAGCCGCGCCTGACCTCGTGGCATGGCGACCCTGGCACCCGCTACACTTATTCCGGCATTACGCTCGCCACCTGTCCATGGACGCCCTTGCTGGCACGCCTGCGGCAGGATGTCGAAGCCGCCACCGGCTACCGCTACAACAGCGTGCTGCTCAACCTCTATCGCGACCAGCACGACAGCGTGGGTTGGCACAGCGACAACGAGCGCGAGCTGGGCCGTGCGCCGGTCATTGCGTCGCTCAGCCTGGGTGCCACGCGCAGCTTTCGCCTGCGCCACCGCGAACGTCTCCATGCGCCGCTCAATATCAGCCTGACCGATGGCAGCCTGCTGCTGATGGCAGGTGACACCCAGCGCAACTGGCAGCATGCGGTGCCAAAGGAAAACCGCGAAAAAGGTCCGCGCATCAACCTGACATTTCGCCGCATCGACGCACGTCCCGGTTGACGCGGCCGTGCCCTCCTCTCCCCCTCACTACCCATTTTTATTCGAAAGGCCAAGACCCCATGCACCTGTCCCGATTCCCGCGCGTTGCGCTGTCCCATGCGCCGACGCCGCTCGAGCCGTTGACCCGCCTGTCGCAACATCTGGGCGGCCCCACCATCTATATCAAGCGCGACGACTGCACCGGGCTTGCCAGCGGCGGCAACAAGACCCGCAAGCTTGAATTCCTGCTGGGCGACGCGCTGGCCCAGGGCGCCACGCACCTGGTGACCCAGGGTGCGACCCAGTCCAACCATGTGCGCCAGACCGCCGCGGCCGCGGCGAAATTCGGCCTGGGCTGCACGGCGCTGCTTGAAGTGCGCGTCGCCGACGGCGCGCCCGAGTACTACAACAGCGGCAATGTGCTGCTCGATCAAATCTTCAACTGCACGCTGGAAAGCCGCCCCGCCGGCCTCGACATGAACCAGGAACTGGTGGCGGTCGGTGAACGCCTGCGGCAGCAGGGCGAGAAGCCCTACCTGATCCCCGGCGGCGGCTCGAACGCCATCGGCGCGCTCGGCTACGTGGTCTGCGCGCAGGAAATACTGATGCAGTCCAATGAGCGCCAGCTGCGTGTCGACCATGTGGTGCACGCGACCGGCAGCTGCGGCACACAGGCCGGCCTGGTAGTGGGCCTGCAGGCCATGAACACCGGCATCCCGGTACTGGGCATCGGCGTGCGCGCGCCGCGCGAACGGCAGGAAGCCAATGTGCATGCGCTGGCGCAGGCCACCTGGGAACACCTTGGCCTGTCCGGCACGCTGGCACGCGAGAGCGTGCAGGCCAACTGCGACTACGTCGGCGCCGGCTATGGCGTGCCGACGCCGGGCATGATCGAAGCGGTGCAGATGCTGGCCCGGATGGAAGGCATATTGCTGGACCCGGTCTACTCCGGCAAGGGCATGGCGGGCCTGATCGACCTGGTCCGGCGCGGACATTTCCGGAAAGACGAGAACGTGGTGTTCGTGCATACCGGCGGCTCGGTCGGCCTGTTTGGCTACCGCGAGAGTTTCGCACCATGAGCCGCGCGCCGTGAGCCGCCTGGTCGGCATACTCGGCGGCATGGGGCCGCTGGCCACGGTAGACCTGATGGCCAAGATCATCGCGCATACGCCGGCAACGCGCGACCAGGACCATGTCCCGGTCGTCGCCTGGAACGTGCCGCAGGTGCCGGACCGCCAGCGCGCCCTGGCGGGTGACGGTCCTTCGCCGCTGCCGGCCATGCAGGAAGGCATCGCCCGCCTCAACGACGCCGGCGCCACATGCATTGCCATTGCCTGCAATACCGCGCATCACTGGCATGACGCGCTGCAAGCGACGAGCAGTGCGCCTATCCTGCATATCGCGCGCATCACCCTGGCGGTGCTGCAGCGCGAGCAGGACAGCGGCGCGAGCGGCCCGGTCGGGCTGGTCGCGACGCACGGCACGCTTGCCGCCAGGCTGTACCAGGACCTGCTGGAGCCCGCCGGCATCGACTGCCTGGTGCCCGATGCGCAGCAGATGAACAGCCTGTTCGTGCCGGGCTGTTACGCGATCAAGCGCGGCGCGGTCGGCGACGGCGGACGCTTGCTCGAAACGCTTGCCGATGCGCTGGTGGCGCGTGGTGCGAGCCGCCTGCTGCTGGCCTGCACCGAAGTGCCGGTCGGGCTGGAGCACATCGGGTCGCGGCTTTTGCCGATCTGCATCGATCCGACGCTGGCGCTGGCGCAGGCCTGCATCGCCCATTACCGTGGCTAAAGCAGTTTCGTGCTGACTTGCCAAGCCGGCCTGTAAACGATGTTGCTTGTCGCGCGCAGCGACAGTTGCCGTTCCGCGCAGCGACAGTTGCCGTTCCGCGCAGCGACAGTTGCCGTTCCGCGCAGCGAC
>CAUQYP010000117.1:0-13091 GCA_963522035.1 uncultured Noviherbaspirillum sp.
AACGGCAACGGCAACGGCAACGGCAACGGCAACTGTCGCTACGCGGAACGTCAACCGCAACTGTCGCTACGCGGAAATGGCGCTTCCCCCAGCAGGATGTGCTTGCACCCGGCGCTCGCCAGCGATCGCTTCACCGCGTGAAGTAAGCCTCCGACCCCCACGTCACCAGCACGATGATCGCCACCACCGCTGCCAGCACGATCAGCAGCCGCCCGAACTTCGGTTGCCCGTCGCTTCCCGCAGGCTGCTCCTCCGGATGATTCATCGGGTTGCCGCCCGGTTCGCGTTCTGGCGTCGTCATCGTGACCTTCAGGGCAGCAGGATGGAAGAGCCGGTCGTCTTGCGCGACTCCAGCTCGATATGCGCCTGGGCGGCGTCCTTCAATGCATAGCGCTGGTTGATCTCGATTTTCACCTTGCCGCTGCCGACCACGTCGAACAGGTCGGCCGCCATCGCATCGAGGTCTTCACGCTGTGCGGTATGGGTAAACAAGGTCGGCCGCGTAATGAACAGCGACCCGCGCGACGCCAGTTCATTCAGGCTGAACGGCGGCACCGGCCCGGATGCGCTGCCGAAGCTCACCATGGTCCCCAGCGGCGACAGGCAGTCGAGCGAACCCTTGAAGGTGTCGTTGCCGATCGAGTCGTACACCGCCGGCACGCCCTTGCCGCCAGTAATTTCCCTGACCCGCTCGACAAAGTTTTCGGTGTTGTAGTTGATCACGTGCGCGGCGCCATGCTGCTTCGCCAGTTCGCCTTTTGCGTCCGAACCCACGGTGCCGATCAGCGTCACGCCCAGCGCCCGCGCCCATTGGCAGGCAATCAGGCCGACGCCGCCGGCGGCCGCATGGAACAGCACGGTCTCGCCGCCTTTCAACGGGAAGGTGCGGCGAAACAGGTATTGCACGGTGAGACCCTGCAGCATCATCGCCGCGCCGGTGTCGAAGTCGATGCTGTCAGGCAGCTTGACCAGCAACGCCGCCGGCATCACGCGCGCTTCGGCATAGGCGCCGGGCGGACGGCCCGCGTACGCAACGCGGTCGCCAGCCCTGACGTGCGTGACGCCGCTGCCGACCGCTTCCACCACGCCGGCGCCTTCCATGCCCAGGCCAGCCGGCAGCGGCTGCGGGTACAGGCCGGTGCGGAAATACACATCGATATAGTTCAGGCCGCACGCATGGTGCCGCACCCGGGCTTCGCCGGGTCCGGGTTCGCCGACCTCGACGTCGACGAACTCCATTACCTCCGGCCCGCCGGTCTTGAACAGTCTGATTGCCTTGCTCATGTTTTCATCTCGCTGATTAGGGGAATGATCAGAACGTACCGGGGTAAGCGCCGCCGTCGAGCAGCACGTTCTGGCCGGTCATGTAGCCGGCATGCGCGCTGCACATGAACGCGCATACCGCGCCGAATTCGGCCGCGGTGCCGAAGCGCTGCGCCGGGTTCAGCTTGCGGCGTGCTTCCTTGACTTCGTCGATGCTCTTGCCCGCGGCCTTCGCGGCGCCGCTCATGGTGGCGGCCAGGCGGTCGGTGTCGAAGGGTCCTGGCAGCAGGTTGTTGATGGTGACATTCTTCGCCACGGTCTTGCGGGCGATGCCGGCGACGAAGCCGGTCAGGCCGGAGCGTGCGCCATTCGACAGGCCCAGGATATCGATCGGCGCCTTGACTGCGCTGGACGTGATGTTGACGATGCGCCCGAAGCCGCGTTCCATCATGCCGTCCACGGTCGCCTTGATCAGTTCGATCGGCGTGAGCATGTTGGCGTCCAGCGCGGCGATCCACTGGTCGCGGCCCCAGTCGCGGAAGTCGCCGGTCGGCGGGCCGCCGGCATTGGTGACCAGGATGTCCGGCGACGGGCAGGCGGCCAGCGCCTGCGCCCGGCCTTCCGGCGTCGTGATGTCGGCGGCGACGGCGACGACATCGACGCCGTGCGCGCGGCGGATGTCCTCCGCGGTGCGCTCCAGCGCCTCGGCGTTGCGCGCCACCAGCACCAGGTTCACGCCGTCCGCCGCCAGCGCTTCCGCGCATCCGCGTCCCAATCCCTTCGATGCGCCGCACACCAGCGCGGTCTTGCCCTTGATTCCGAGGTCCATGTCTCTTGCCTACGCTTTCTTTTTTGAGAGTAAATAAATACCGGTCAGCACCAGCGCGGTGCCGGCCAGCTGTATAGCCGTGATCGGTTCGTCCAGTATCAGCGCACCGAGGAACAGCGTCGATACCGGCCCGACCATGCCTGACAGCGACACCGTCGGCGCGCCGATGCGGGCCACCGCCAGCATGGTCAGGAACACTGGCAAGACGGTGCAGAACACCGCGTTCGTCAGGGACAGCCAGTAGACCGCCGCCGGCTGCGCCAGCGTGGCGACCGGCTTCAACAGCAGGAACTGCAGTATGCATGCAAAGCTCGAAACGCACATGGCGTAGGCCACCAGACGCATCGGGCCGACCCGGCGCACCAGTTCGCCCGACATCAGCAGGTAAATCGCATACGTCACGGCGCTGGCCAGCACGAAAGCGCTGCCGAGCGGCACATCCGGGCCGCCGGTGCGGGCGTCGTGCAGGAAAACCAGCACCGTGCCCATATAGGACACGCATAGCGCCAGCCATTCGTAGCGGCCGATCTTCTTTTTCAGGAAGAACACCGAGATCAGCAGCACGAAGGACGGCGTGAGGAACAGGATCAGGCGCTCCAGCCCGGCGCTGATGTACTGCAGTCCAAGGAAATCGAGAAAGCTCGACAGGTAGTAACCGAGCAGGCCCAGCACCGCGATCCGGATGCGGTCGCCCCAGCCCAGCGCCGGTGACTTGCGCGCATGCCAGAGCGCGACCGCGGCGAAGAACGGCAGCGAGAACAGCATGCGAAAACCGATCAGCGTGATGGCATCGACGTTATAACGGTAAATTAGCTTGGCCACGATGGCCTTGGTGGAAAACAGCACGGCCCCGGCCACCGCGATCGCCAGGCCAGCCAGGAAAGCCTGGCGCTGCGCCGGCTGCGGTAAGGAAGAATTCATTAACGGATTGTAAGAGAAAACGGCGCTTTCTTGCGGGCAGGTTCGGCATCGCAAGCAGGCGAGCGTCGTCGGCGCAGCGTATTACACGCTGCGGTCTATTACTTCCGCTTCATCAGCGAGCCCAGCACGCCGCGTATCAACTCCCGTCCGACGCTGGAGCCGATCGACCGCGCAGCGGACTTGACGATGGCTTCCACCACGGTGTCCTTGCGCCGGCTGTTGCCGCCGCCCAGCAGGCCACCCAGCGCGTCCTGTACCCGGTCGCCGATCGACGCGCCGGCGGCAGGCGGCGGCGCGCCAGGTATCGGCCCGGGCACCGCCTGCTCGTCGCGCACCGGCGCACGGGTCGCCGTGCGGCCTTTCAGCGTTTCATAGGCCGACTCGCGGTCCACCGTCTTTTCATAGACGCCCGCCACCAGCGAAGCATCGATGACGGCACGCCTTTCCTCGACCGAGAGCGGCCCGATCTGCGAGGCCGGCGGCAGGATGAAGGCGCGTTGCACCGGCTCCGGCCGGCCCTTCTCGTCCATGAAGGACACCAGCGCCTCGCCCACGCCCATTTCGCTGATCACTTGCACGACGTCGATTTCAGGGTTCGGCCGGAAGGTCTGGGCCGCCGCCTGCACCGCTTTCTGGTCGCGCGGCGTATAGGCGCGCAGCGCATGCTGGACCCGGTTGCCCAGCTGGCCCAGCACGGTGTCCGGTATGTCGATGGGATTCTGCGTGACGAAATACACGCCGACGCCCTTGGAACGGATCAGCCGCACCACCTGCTCGATCTTTTGCAGCAGCGGCCGCGGCGCATCGTCGAACAGCAGGTGGGCTTCGTCGAAGAAGAACACCAGCTTCGGCTTGTCGACATCGCCGACTTCGGGCAATTGCTCGAACAGTTCGGACAGCATCCACAACAAGAAGGTGGAATACAGGCGCGGCGCGTTGAGCAGCTTGTCGGCCGCCAGGATGTTGATGACGCCGTGCCCATTGCCGTCGGTCTGCATCAGGTCCTCGATATTGAGCATGGGCTCGCCGAAGAACTGGTCGCCGCCCTGCTCCTCGATTGCCACCAGCCCGCGCTGAATCGCGCCGACGCTGGCCGCCGACACGTTGCCGTACTCGGACTGGAACGACGCGGCATTCTCGCCAACATGCCTGAGCATCGCCCGCAAGTCCTTCAGGTCCAGCAGCAGCAGGCCGTTGTCGTCGGCGATCTTGAACACCAGCTGCAGCACGCCTTCCTGCACCTCGTTCAGGTTCAGCATGCGCGACAGCAGCAGCGGCCCGAGGTCGGAAACCGTGGCCCGCACCGGGTGCCCCTGCTCGCCGTAGACGTCCCAGAACGTGGTCGGGCAGGCCGCCCACTTTGGCGCCTCCAGTCCCAGCGAGGCCAGCCGCTCGGTAATCTTCGGGGTCGGCGCGCCGGCCTTGGCGAGGCCCGACAGGTCGCCCTTGACGTCGGCCATGAACACCGGCACCCCGATTTTCGACAGCGCCTCGGCGACGACCTGCAGGGTCACCGTCTTGCCCGTGCCGGTGGCGCCGGTGATGCTGCCATGCCGGTTGACCAGTTGCGGCAGGAGCAGCAGATCGTGGGTCTTGTTTTTTGCGATCAGGAGCGGATTGGGCATGGTCTGGGGCCTGTAATCGGGAATTTGCGGGAATTTGGGGAGGGAGCCATATGTTAAAATCGCCGAAATTTTCAAGCACGGCTGGAACGGATTGTAAACCGGTCACCGGTTTTAATTGCGCATTCTTCCAGGCCCGCAAACTTGCACGAAACCTTACAGAAAGCAGCCTCATGGCAGGACACAGCAAATGGGCCAATATCAAGCACAAGAAGGCGGCCACTGACGCCAAGCGCGGCAAGATATGGACGCGCCTGATCAAGGAAATCACCGTCGCGGCCCGCATGGGCGGCGGCGACATCGGCGCCAACCCGCGGCTGCGGCTGGCGGTTGAAAAGGCCGCCGACGCCAACATGCCCAAGGACAACGTCACCCGCGCGATTCAGCGCGGCACCGGCGACCTGGAAGGCGTGAACTACGAAGAGATCCGCTACGAAGGCTACGGTCTGAGCGGCGCGGCGATCATCGTCGACTGCCTGACCGACAACCGGGTCCGCACCGTGGCCGAGGTCCGGCACGCATTTTCCAAGTTCGGCGGCAACATGGGCACCGAGGGTTCGGTGGCCTTCCTGTTCAAGCATTGCGGCCAGCTGTTCTTCGCGCCGGGCACCGACGAAGACGCGCTGATGGAAGCCGCGCTCGACGCCGGCGCCGACGACGTGGTGCAGGACGAGGAAGGCGGCTTCGAGGTGCTGTGCGACCCGTACGAATTCGCCGCCATCAAGGGCAAGCTGGAAGCGGCCGGCTTCAAGCCGGAACTGGCCGAGATCACGATGAAGCCGTCGAACGCCATTGAATTCGCGGGCGACGACGCGGCAAAAATGCAGAAGCTGCTGGACGCGCTGGAAAACCTGGACGACGTGCAGGAGGTCTATACCAACGCCGTCATCGACGAATAAACCGCTTGCAGGCTCGCCCGGCGCTTGCTGCCGGGCCCGACAGGATGGCATGCCGCCATCGGCAAAGACCAAGTCAAACGCATCACATCTCTCATGAAAATTCTCGTTGTAGGCTCAGGCGGCCGCGAACATGCCCTTGCCTGGAAGCTGGCACAGTCCGAACGGATCCAGATCGTCTATGTCGCGCCGGGCAATGGCGGCACCGCGCTCGATGCGCGCTTGCGCAATATCGCGCTGACCGACCCGAAGGAACTCGCCGAGTTCGTCCGCCGCGAGCATGTGGCGCTGACCGTGGTCGGTCCGGAAGCGCCGCTGGCGGCCGGCATCGTCAACGTCTTCCGCGAGCAGGGACTGAAGGTGTTTGGCCCAACCGCCGAAGCCGCGCAGCTGGAAAGTTCGAAGGACTATGCCAAGGCGTTCATGCAACGCCACGGCATACCGACCGCCGCCTATGAAACCTTTTCCGACGCGGCAGCCGCCCATGCGTATATCGATGCGCAGGGCGCGCCCATCGTCATCAAGGCCGACGGCCTGGCCGCCGGCAAGGGCGTGGTCGTTGCAATGGACCTGGCCGAAGCGCATGCGGCCATCGACATGATGCTGTCGGATAACCGGCTCGGCGACGCCGGCGCGCGCGTGGTCGTCGAACAGTTCCTGGACGGCGAGGAAGCCAGCTTCATCGTCATGGTGGACGGCAAGAACATCCTGCCGCTGGCCACCAGCCAGGACCACAAGCGGCTGCAGGACCAGGACGCCGGCCCCAACACCGGCGGCATGGGCGCGTATTCGCCGGCGCCCATCATCACGCCGGAACTGCATGCGCGCGTGATGCGGGAAATCATCGTACCGACCGTGCAGGGCATGGCGAAGGACGGCATACCGTACACCGGCTTCCTGTATGCCGGCCTGATGATCGACGCCGCCGGCACCCCGCGCACGCTTGAATTCAACTGCCGCATGGGCGACCCGGAAACCCAGCCCATCATGGCGCGCCTGAAGACCGACCTGGTGGGCGTGATGGAGCATGCGGTCAACGGCACGCTGGACGAGGTCAAGCTGGAATGGGACCGCCGCACTGCGCTGGGTGTGGTGATGGCCGCCGCCGGCTACCCGGATGCGCCGCGCCGCGGCGACGTCATCAGCGGCATCCCGGAAGAAACCCCGGAATCGGTGACTTTCCACGCCGGCACCACGCTGGCGGCCAATACCCTGACCGTGAACGGCGGCCGGGTATTGTGCGTGGTAGGCCTGGGCGACAGCGTGAAGATGGCGCAGAAGCAGGCCTATTCGGTGGTCGACCGCATCCATTTCGACGGCGCGCAGTTCCGGCGCGATATTGGCTGGCGGGCGATCAGGCGGCATGGCTGAGGTTTTTATCCCTATCGAAAGTCGGCCTTGCGCCGGCTTTTTTGTTGGGCGTGACCGCTTCTTCGATTCAATCTTTTAAAGAAATCGAATCGTTAACGGATAAGAGCGGTACCCAGCCGGCTCATTCATTTATCAAGGATGAGCCGGCTCGTCGTGGCGCCCATGCCTGTTGCGAGCCGGATCAACTCAAACCGGATTCCCATGCGAAACGTCTGCAACGCCATGATTACTTTCTTCGCCCACCCATCGCTCCGACCAGAAATCGACATTTACAGCCTTGACCACGACTTTCCGAGCACCCCGGCCCGGCCCGTCGTCCGAACGGCTTATCATGCAATCGATCACACCGTTATGCCGAAAAAGCCGGCGGTGACGCAAGAAACATCGCTTCCCCAAACCACGATAGCCGCCCCTTCGTACAAGACAACGTCTTCCCTAGTCGCCCAGCACAGCAAGCCTGTCGCGATTGCCAATGAGAAAACGACGACGTCACCCAGCGGACTGACTTCCCGGTACACCGCCGAAACGTTCGCCGACGCTGTCCAGAATGGCTGCCTTGAATCGGTAATACGTCACATCGAAGCCGGACTGAAGCTGAACGTTGGAGCAAAACTATATGGGGACACGCCGCTGATGATTGCCGCTGCGTTCGGCCACAAAGCGATTGTGCAGCGATTGATTGACGCAGGCACCTATGTGAACAAGGTCCGGCGGGACGGTGGGACGGCCCTGATGATTGCACATTCGAAAGGCCACACCGCCATTGTGGAGACTCTGCTTGCTCGAGGCGGCAGATGGAATCTGCTTAATAGCGACGACCCGATCATCATGATGTTTGCCGCAGTGCGTGGCGAGGAGGCGCTGTTGGAAGCGCTGCGCATTCAGGAACTGCTGCTCGATCCGTCGGCAATCAACCTGGGCCTCACTGAGAATGAAGTTTCATGCAAGAACGTCAGGAACTCTCACCAACTTTATTCGTAAACAATGGTCGCATCGGAATGCCTTGAAACCCGGCGTTGCAGCCATACTCAGTTCGGTGAACCGGGCAAACCGAAATGATGCGGGCTGGAAAAAAAGGCAGGAGGAAATTACCGCCATGACGAAGTTGCCCGCTCGATTCGGATAGCGCACCCTTCTTGCCCGAAGCCGCGACACAAGGCCCGCTTTCCTGGACGTCGGTCCCCAGTTCAGCACCGGCGCCGGCCTGCAGCAGTTTTCCCCCGCCCCATCCGGCAAGGTACAATCCGGTCTCGACTCTTTCCGCCGCCCCGCCTTGAACCCGAATTCCCCTTCCCCCGCCCACGTCAAAACCTATCTGCTCGGCCTGCAGGCGCGCATCGTCGCGGCGCTGGAAGCAATCGACGGCAAGCCATTCATCGTCGACAGCTGGGAGCGCCCGGAAGGCGGCGGCGGCATTTCACGGCTGATCGAGGAAGGCAATGTGTTCGAACGCGGCGGCGTCGGCTTTTCGCATGTCGCCGGGCGCAACCTGCCGCCGTCGGCGGCGGCCAACCGGCCGGAGCTGGCGGGCCGGCACTGGGAAGCGATGGGCGTGTCGCTGGTGCTGCATCCGCGCAATCCGTACGCGCCGACCGTGCACATGAACGTGCGCTTCTTTACCGCGATGGCCGAAGGGTTGGAACCGGTCTGGTGGTTCGGCGGCGGCATGGACCTGACGCCCTATTACGCCACTGTCGACGATGCGCAGCATTTCCACCGCACCTGCCGCGACGCCCTTGCCCCTTTTGGCGCCGACCTGCATCCGCGCTTCAAGAAATGGTGCGACGACTATTTCTACCTGAAGCACCGGCAGGAGCCGCGCGGCGTCGGCGGCATCTTCTTCGACGACTATAACGAACAGGACTTCGCCCACAGCTTCGCCATGATGCAAAGCGTTGGCGACCATTTTCTGCCGGCCTACCTGCCGCTGCTGGAGCGCCGCAAGGACACGCCGTATGGCGAGCGCGAGCGCGACTTCCAGGCTTACCGGCGCGGCCGCTATGTCGAGTTCAATCTGGTGTTCGACCGCGGCACGCTGTTCGGCCTGCAGTCGGGCGGGCGCACCGAGTCCATCCTGATGTCGCTGCCGCCGGTGGTGAAATGGCGCTATAACTGGCATCCGGCCGACGGCACGCCGGAAGCCGCGTTGTATACCGACTTCCTGGTGCACCGGGACTGGACCGCGTGAGCAGGCCTTGCCTGGTGCTCCTGGGCGGGAGCTTCGACCCGGTACACAATGCCCACGTCGCGCTCGGCAGCTACTTCGCCCGGCTGCTGGTGCCGGACCAATTGCGCATCATCCCGGCCGGCAACCCGTGGCAGAAAGATCCGCTCAATGCGTCCGCCGCCGACCGCGTCGCCATGCTGCGCCTGGCGTTCGACCGGCAGCCGGTGCCGGTAGTCGTCGACGAGCAGGAAATACACCGGCAGAACGGCAGCTACACCATCGACACGCTGCGCGCGGTGCGAGCCGAAGCCGGACCCGAGGCGTCGATTGCCTTCGTGATGGGCGCCGACCAGTTGCTGCATCTGAACACCTGGCATGAATGGCGGACCCTGTTCGACCTGGCCCATATCTGCGCGGCGTCGCGCCCCGGTTTCGACATGGGGTCGCTGCCGCCGGACGTCGCGCGCGAATTCAGCCGGCGCGCCGCCCCGGCAGCACATTTGCGCGAGACGCCGCATGGCCTGACTTTCCTGGCGCTGAACCTGGCTGTGGATGTATCGGCAACCGAAATCCGTTCCCTGCTGGCGCAGGGCGAGCGGCCTCAAGAGTTGTTGCCAGCCTCGGTGCTAGACTATATCGAACAACATAACTTATATAAAACATAATGGATATCAAGAAACTCCAATCACTGGTCGTCGATGCGCTGGAAGACGTGAAGGCGCAGGACATCGTGGTCTACGACACCACCCACCTGACCAGTTTGTTCGACCGTATTGCCATTGCATCGGGCACCTCCAACCGGCAGACCAAGGCGCTGGCCGCCTCGGTGCGCGACAAGGTCAAGGAAAACGGCGGCAAGATCGTCAGCCTGGAAGGCGAGGACACCGGTGAGTGGGTGCTGGTCGACCTGGGCGACATGATCGTCCACATCATGCAGCCGGCAATACGCGCGTATTACCGCCTCGAGGAAATCTGGGGCGACAAGGAAGTGAAAATGGGCGCCGCCAAGCGGGTCAAAAAAACCGCCGATGGGGAAGATGCGGTGGCGAAGAAGCCGGCGCGGCACCTGACCGTGACACAGCAGGCCGCCGTCGACGGCGAAGCGCCGGCCAAGCCGGCGCGCAAGAGCGCAGCGAAGTCGGCGACCGGCGCGGTCAAGACCGCCGCCAAAAAGACCGCCCGGAAAACGGCCGCCAAGACCCCGGCCGGCAAGACCGTCAAGGTGGCGGCGCCGCGCAGCGCTGCCCGCAAGGCGCCGGCCAAGCGCGCCAAGGCCGAATAAGCCGGGAAGCGCATGCAGCTTGTCATCGCCGCGGTCGGCCACAAGATGCCGGCCTGGATCGAGACCGGCTTTTCCGAATACGCGAAGCGCATGCCGCCCGACTGCCGGCTGGTGCTGAAGGAAATCAAGCCGGTGGACCGCTCCGGCAGCCGCAGCGCGGAAACCGTGATGGCGATGGAAAGAAGCCGCATCGAAGCGGTCATCCCCAAAGGCTCGAAAGTCGTCGCGCTGGACGAGCATGGCCGCGACGCCACCACCATGCAGCTGGCCAAAAACCTGACGCAGTGGCAACAGGGCGGCACTGATGTTACATTCGTCATCGGCGGCGCTGACGGGCTGGATGCACAGTTCAAGCAGCAGGCCGACATGCTGCTGCGCATTTCCAGCCTGACGCTCCCGCACGGCATGGTGCGGGTCCTGCTGGCCGAGCAGCTTTACCGGGCCTGGTCCATCACCCAGAACCATCCTTATCACCGAGTCTGACCGTATGCGGCAAGCGCCTCCGGAACACAAGCCCTCATGAGACCCATAGACCAGAAAATTTATCTGGCGTCGAAAAGCCCGCGCCGCCGTGAACTGCTGCGCCAGATCGGCGTCGAGTTCGAACTGCTGCTGCTGCGCGAGAATACCGCCCGCGGCCCGGACGTGCCCGAACTGGTGCAGCCCGGCGAGGCGCCGCGTGCCTATGTCGAACGGGTCACCAGGGAAAAGGCCGAGACCGCCAGCGCCACCATGCTGTCGCGCCGGCTGCGGGTGCGGCCGGTGCTGACCGCCGACACCACCGTCACGCTGGACGGCCGCATCCTGAACAAGCCGGCCGACGTCGCCGACGCGCTGTCCATGCTGCGTCTGCTGTCCGGCCGCACCCACCAGGTGCTGACCAGCATCGCGCTGAAGCACCTGGGCGAATTCTGGCAGACCACGCATACGTCCGAAGTCACCTTTGCAACCCTGAGCGAGGAAACGATGCGCGCCTACTGCGCCTTGCCCGAACCGTATGACAAGGCAGGCGGTTACGCGATACAGGGCCGCGCCGCGCAGTTCATCAGCCATATCGCCGGCAGCCATTCCGGCATCATGGGACTGCCGCTCCACGAGACTGCCCAGCTCCTGCAACAGGCAGGCATACGCCTCCTATGAGCACGGACATCCTCATCAATGTCACGCCGCAGGAAACGCGGGTCGCGCTGATCGTGCAGGGGGCGGTGCAGGAGCTGCACATCGAGCGCAGCAACCTGCGCGGCCGTGCCGGCAACGTCTACCTGGGCAAGGTAGTGCGGGTGCTGCCGGGCATGCAGTCGGCCTTCATCGACATCGGCCTGGAACGCGCGGCCTTCCTGCACGTGGCCGACATCTGGGAAGCGCGGCCGCACGACGGCAGCAACGGCGCGGCGCAGCCGATCGAACGGCTGCTGTTCGACGGCCAGTCGGTGATGGTGCAGGTGGTGAAGGACCCGATCGGCACCAAGGGCGCACGGCTGTCGACGCAGATATCGATTGCGGGGCGCATGCTGGTCTACCTGCCGCAGGACCCGCATATCGGCATTTCGCAGCGCATCGAGAACGAGGCCGAGCGCGACGCGCTGCGGCAGAAAGTGCAGGCGCTGCTGCCGCCGGACGAGCGCGGCGGCTTCATCATCCGCACCATGGCCGAGGACGCGTCCGACGCCGATCTGAAGATGGACGTGGACTACCTTTGCAAGACCTGGGCCGGCATCACGAAACAGGCCAAGAGCCGCCCGGCGCCGACGCTGCTGTACCAGGACCTGAGCCTGGCGCAGCGCGTGCTGCGCGACTTCGTCGGCGACGACACCACCACCATCCAGGTCGACTCGCGCGAGAACTTCCAGAAGCTGCAGGCGTTCGCGCAGGTCTACACGCCGTCGGTGCTGAGCCGGCTGCTGCACTACACCGGCGAGCGGCCGCTGTTCGACCTGTACGGCGTCGAGGAGGAAATCCAGCGGGCGCTCGGGCGGCGGGTGGATTTGAAGTCGGGCGGCTACCTGATCATCGACCAGACCGAGGCAATGACCACCATCGACGTCAATACCGGCAGCTATGTGCATGGCCGCAATTTCGACGACACCATTTTCAAGACCAACCTCGAAGCGGCGCAAGCCATTGCCCGCCAACTGCGCCTGCGCAACCTGGGCGGCATCATCATCCTCGACTTTATCGACATGGAAAATGCCGAGCACAAGTCGTCGGTGCTGGCCGAGCTGCACAAGGCGCTCTCGCGCGACCGCACCAAGGTGTCGGTGTCGGGTTTCTCGTCGCTCGGTTTAGTGGAGATGACCCGCAAGCGCACCCGCGAGTCGCTCGCACACATCCTGTGCGAGCCCTGTCCCGCCTGCGAAGGCAAGGGCCAGGTCAAGACGCCGCGCACCGTGTGCTACGAGATCCTGCGCGAGCTGCTGCGCGAAGCCAAGCAGTTCAACCCGCGCGAATTCCGCATCCTGGCGTCGCAGCTGGTGATCGACATGTTCCTTGAGGAAGAGTCGCAGAACCTGGCGCAGCTGGGGGATTTCATCGGCAAGCCGATTGCGCTGCAGGTGCAGACCGGGTACCAGCAGGAGCAGTACGACATCGTGTTGATGTAGGGTGGTCCTCCACTGGGCTAGGCAAGCACCGCGGCATCGGCCAGCTTCGCGCAGCGACCGTTGCGGTTGCCGTTGCTCTTGACGTCCCGCGCAGCGACCGTTGCGTTTGACGTTCCGCGCAGCGACAGTTGCCGTTGCCG
>CAUQYP010000118.1:0-12946 GCA_963522035.1 uncultured Noviherbaspirillum sp.
CGGGGATTCACGTCAAAGGCAGCGTCAAAAGCAAAAGCAAACGCAAAAGCAAAAGCAAAAGCAAAAGCAAAGTCGCTGCGCGGGCAACTGCAACGGCAACTGTCCCTGCAGGCAGCAAGCAATATGGCTTACAGGCCGGCTTTCGCAAGTCAGCGCGAAACTGCTTTAGACGAACCGCAGAAACTGTATGACCGTTCAGACGTCGATGACCTTGCGCAGGAAATGTGGCGATACCCGCCAGCGCTCGCCATCGCAATCGAGCGATACCGTGCGTTCGTTCACGCGTATGACTGTCCCCACTCTTTCGCGCAAATGCTTGTCGGTGAAGCCCGCCTTGTCGCCGACCTTGAACATGGTTCGCTCCATCGGCGCCGGTTGTGGTGGCGGCGGTGCTGCGCATGCCGCGGCATCCATATGGCGCTAGGCGGGGGATAGCCGGTTCGACACAGATGGCACGCGGCCTTCCCACCGCCACGATCATCGGTCAATCGCGGCAGTGCTTGGTCGCTGCGCATGCGACTCACCTCTCTTGCACAGAGTATCGACGAGTTCGGCGTGGGGATTACTGCGCCAGCAGTACCGCGACCGGTCTTTCCCCCAGCACCATACCCAGCGCCAGCGTGTCGCCGTCCGCCTGCAGCACGTGATCCGCCGACAGCACGTCGCGCCATTGCCCGATCGCCTGCGGCAGGACCAGCACGGTGTCGCCCCAGCCATCGCTGCCGGGCTGCGGACCGCTTGCCGGCAGGCGCAATGCCGCCACCAGCAAGCTGCGGCCCTGGTGGCGGCGCAGGAAGGCCACCACGTGGCCGGCCTTTGTGCCGCGCGCCTCGAGCGGCACATAGTCGCCCTGGTCGAACAGCGCCGGCTCGGCCGCGCGCAGTTTCAGCACGCGCTGGATCAGCGGCTGCTTGACCTCCATGCTTTGCCACAGCATCGGGTCGAAGTCCGGCTGCTGCTGCGTCGCCGCCAGCGCCGCGCGGCGGGCGTCGTAGATCACCAGGCGGCGGTTGTCGGGGTCGACCAGGCTCAGGTCCCAGAACTCGGCGCCCTGGTACAGGTCGGGCACGCCGGGCGAGGCCAGCCGCAGCACGGTCTGGGCCAGGCTGTTGCAGATGCCGGGAAGCGCCAGCCGGTCGACCCAGGTGCGCAGGTCGGCGATGAAGGCGGCGCAGCGGCCGCCGTCCATCAGGTGCATGAGAAAAGTGCGGCAGCCGGCCTCGTAGGCAGCATTCGGCGTGACCCAGCTGGTCTGGCGCTTGGCTTCGCGCCAGGCTTTTTCCTGCCAGACCGCGACCCGCTCGGCGTAGGCCTTCAGGCCGTCATGGTCTTCCGGCGCCAGGTCCAGCGGCCAGGCGCCGATGATCATCTGGTACAGCATGGCCTGGTCCGGCGCGGTCGGCGCGAACTGGCCGTCGCCGAGGTCGACCCGCAGCGGCTGGTGCTGCGTCATCCACTTGCGCACCGACTCGCCCCAAGCTTGCGGCAGTTCGGACAGCACCGCCAGGCGTGCGCGCACGTCCTCGCCGCGCTTGTGATCGTGGGTCGCGGTCGCCAGCAGCGTGTGCGGGAAGTCGTGCAGCCGGTGCAGGTTGGCCTGGTGGAAGGCGTCGGCCGTCAACGCGAAGCGGCCAGGGTCGCCGCCGACTTCATTGCGCGAGAGCAGCCGGCCGTAGCGGTAGAAGGCCGTGTCCTCCACCGACTTCGCGGCCAGCGGCGGCGTGAGCTGCTGGAAGCGGGTGATGGCGGCGAGACGCTCGGCGCGTGCCGCCGGGTCGGTAATGGATGACGGCGTCTCGCCGCCCAGCCAGCGCGCCAGCAACTCCAGCAGCGGCTGGTCGGCAGTGCGCACGCGCGTGCGGGCTTCGTCGATTGCACGTGCCAGCAGGGCCTGGTCTTCCGGCTCGCGGCCGTCATCATGCACGTAGGTGCGGTAGGCCGGAAAGGCGACCAGCAGCTCGAGCAGCACCCGCCGGATCGGTGCTGCGGCGACATCGCGGGTCGCCAGTTCGCAGCGTGCGACCCGATGCAGCGCGCGCACCAGCGCGTCGGTCTCGCCGACAAAATTTTCCGCCAGCAGCTGGCGCCGCGCTGCCTGCACGTGGGCGTCGAAGCTGCGGCTGTCGCCGCTGACTTCCATCCACAGGTTCTGCAGCGGCTCGGCGCCGTCAGGGTCATGCAGCAAGGCGCTGACCTGGTCCATGAATTCATACCCGGTGGTGCCATGCACCTTCCAGCCGGTGCGCACGGTTTCATCGCCGGTCAGGATTTTCTCGATGACGATGTAGGGTTCGCCTCCCGGCGCATCGGCCGGGCGCTGGCTGGTCAGCGCCTGCAGCCGCTCGCGCAGCTTGCGGCAGTATTGTGCAGGCAGCGCCAGGCCGTCGACATGGTCGACCCGCACGCCGTCGATCACGCCTTCCGCGTAGAGCCGGAAGATGCAGGCATGGGTGGCGTCGAACACATCGTCGGCCTCCACCCGCACGCCCGCCAGTTCGCTGACCTCGAAGAAGCGGCGCCAGTTGATTTCCTCGGCCGCATTGCGCCACCAGGTCAGGCGGTAGTGCTGCTGCTCCAGCAGCGCATGCAGCCGCTGCTGCCCGTCCGTGCCGGTGGCCGAGAACAGGGCCAGCGCCTGTTCCAGCGCCGCGCGGCCGTCGGGCTTTTGCCATAGCTCGCGCAGCGCCGCGCAGGCGGCGGCATGGCTGCGACGGGCGGCTTCGGCGTCGGCGTCGCCGGCGCCGGCTTCCAGCGTGGATGTCATCGCGCGCAAGGCCGGGTTTGCCGAGAGCACCTGCGCATAGGTCGACGGCGCCAGCGGGAAGCGCTCGTTGTAATGCGAGAACCACAGGCCGCCGGTGGCGTCGTCGAAGCGCAATTCGATCTGGCCGTTTGCCAGCGCCTCGCCATACGGTGCGCCAAGGAAGGGCAGCAGGATCTTGCCAGTCAGTGCCGGGTCGGCAGCCTGCCAGTTGATGTCGAACCAGTGCGCGTAGACGCTCTGCCGGCCCCATTCGAGCACGTCCAGCCACCACGGGTTTTCCGGGCCGCCGACGCCCATGTGATTGGGCACGATGTCCAGCAGCAGGCCCATGCCGCGCTGGCGCAGCTTTGCCACCAGCGCCTTCAGCGCGGGCTCGCCGCCGAGTTCGGGGTTGACCCGGGTCGGGTCGACGATGTCATAGCCATGGGTCGACCCCTTGCGCGCGCCCAGCAGCGGCGACGCATAAAGGTGGCTGATGCCCATGTCGGCGTAATAGTCGACCACGTCCAGCGCGTCTTCCAGCGTGAACGCACTGTTGAACTGCAGTCGTGCAGTGGCGCGCGGGATGCTCATTCCTGTGGCTCCGGTGCTTGCCTGGTCTGGTTCAGGATCGCGATGCGCGCCTGCACCGCCGGCGTTCCCAGCATGGTGTCGACCGTGCCCGGCAGGCGCCGCCGCCAGTTCGGGTGCTGGTCGGTGGTGCCGGGGAGATTGGGCGCTTCCTCCACGCCCAGCAGGTCTTCGATCGGGATCATCGCCAGCGGCGCCGGCGTCATGCCGACATAGGCCAGCGCATGGTCGACCGGCGGCTGCTCCGGCGACGGCTGCTCCAGGCTGTCGCGCGCTTCCAGCACGCCGGCTTCCGACATCGCCTGCCACAGCGCGCTGCGCTCGCCGTTGCGGATGTCGAGCTCGCCCGACTCGGTGGCGTTCGGCCCCAGCATGCCGAGACGCGCGCGCCAGCCGATGTCCAGGGCCTTCCACCAGCCGGCGACGGTCGGCAGGTCATGCGTGGTGGTGGTCGCCATCGCGTCCTTGGACCAGGCCGACGGCGGCAGGAAACGGCTGTCGCGCCGTTGGAACCACAGCACGCGGATGCCGAGGATGCCGGCATGGGCCAGCCTTTCATCGAAGCCCTGCGGCACCGTGCCGAGGTCCTCGCCGATGACGATGCCGCGGTGGCGCCAGCTTTCCAGCGCGATCAGGCGCAGCAGGTCGTCGAACGGAAAGCGCAGGTAGGCGCCCTCGTTGGCCGAGAAGCCATCGGCAGTCAGCCACATCCGGGACAGGCCCAGCACATGGTCGATGCGCACGCCGCCCGCATGACGGAAGGCCGAGCGCAGCATTTCAAGATAGGCCTGGAAGCCATGGCGACGCAGCGCCATCGGCGAGAAGGCGCCCAGTCCCCAATTCTGGCCCAGGGGCGCCAGCACGTCGGGCGGCGCGCCGACCGACAGGCCGCCCAGCATCTGGTTCTGCCGGCTCCATGACTGGCTGCCGGCCGGGTCGGCGCCGACCGCAAGGTCGCTGATGAGGCCGATCGCCATGCCGGCTTCGCGCGCGGCAATCTGCGCCTGCTGCAGCCCGAGCGCGGCCTGCCACTGCAGGAAGGCATGGAAGCCGACCTCGTCCGCGTGTTCGGCGGCGAATGCGGCAATGGCCTCGCCGCGCGGGTCGCGGAACTCTTCCGGCCAGCTGCGCCAGTCGCCGTTGCGGCCTTCGCTGCGCAGCCATGCATGCATGGCTTCGAATACCGCGTGGTCTTCGACGACGTCGCCCATCTCGGCGCGGAAGGAATCGAAGGCCGCGCGCTGGGCGCCGCCGGCGGCGGTAAAGCGCTTATACAGCGCGCGCAGCACCTTGAGTTTCCATGCCGACGACGAAGGCCAGTCGACCAGCTCGTTCGCTTCCAGCCGCGCGCCTTCCTCGGCCAGGCCGTGTTCGCGCAGCACATGCTGCAGCGCGTCTTCGCCCATCACGGCCGACGGGTCGATATGCAGCGCATTGAACAGCACGCGGCTCGATGGGCCGTACGGGCTGAAGCGGTGCAGGTCGTCGGAGAACATCGCGTGCACCGGGCTGATCGCCACCGCGGCGGCGCCGCGCTGCGCCGCCTCGCGCACGAAGCGCGCCAGGCCACCGAAGTCGCCGATGCCGCCGTCGCCGCGCCGGCGCAGCGAATAGAGCTGCGTGCTGATGCCCCACAGCCGCGGCTCGCTGACCGGCGTGCCCTGCTTGCTGGCGGCGGCGTCGGACACGCTGTAGCAGCGGGTGGGCGCCACGGCCAGCGTGACGCGGTGCTCGCCGACTTCCAGCTGGTGATAGCCGTGGGCCTGCAGCGGCGCGATTTCCAGCGCCTGTTCCGGGTCTTCGGAAAAACGGCCTTCCACCACGCTGCCGTCTTCCAGTTCGACCCGGTACGGGCGGCCGCGCAGAACCGGGTGGCGGCCGACGGGGATGGCCATGCCTACTTGCGCGGTCAGCAGCGGCGGCAGCGGCCGGGTGGCGCGCTCGGTGGCGAGCGCGGCGATGCTGGCTTCGCATTCCTCGTCGGTGGCGCTGGGCATGCCCAGCGCGCCCAGCATTGCCCGTATGGAGTCGTGCGACACGGTCTGCGGCGAGCCGAACGCGTCGATCCAGGTGGGCGATATGCCGGCCATTTCGGCCAGCGCCAACAGGGTTTCATTGCTCAAGGTAGTCTCCGGGTCCTTGGTTCTGGGTCAGAGTGTGATGTTTCTGACGCCCAGCAGCACCGCGCTGTGCGCAGCAACGGATATGCGGTTGTCGACCACGGCGCGCATGGTCCTGGCGGCTTCGATTACTGCGCCGGCTTCAGCCATGACTTCCGTGGCGACGTCGCCTTCGTCTTCGGCCGGCGCAGGCGCTGCTTCGGCTTCTGCGTCTGACTCGGCCTGCGCGGGCTTCTCCTCCACCGCGATCTTCTCGGCCGCGTCGACCAGGATCTCCCAGTCCAGCACCGGTTCCGGCAAGGTGAATTCACGCTCTTCCGAATACGCGTTAAGCAGCAGCAGCGTGGCCGACACACGCCCGCCTTCGGACTGCGCGACCCGGCGCAGCATCAGCATGCGGCCTTCGGCGAACTGCCACATCTCCGGCGTCATGCCGTTGCCGGTCTCGTCGAACCAGCTGGCGTCCATCAGGCCCGGCGCGACTTCGGTGTGGCCGGTGTAGAAGCGCGGCAGGTGCAATGTCGGATGTTCGGCGCGGGCGGCGATGCAGCGCCGCGTGAAGTCCGTCATCGCCTGGCCGGCGTCGCTTTCCAGCGCGCTCCAGTCGAACCAGCTCAGCTCGTCGTCGTGGCAGTAGGCATTGTTGTTGCCGTTCTGCGTGCGGCCGAACTCGTCGCCGCCCAGCAGCATCGGCGTGCCGTTGGAAAACATCAGCGTCATCAACATCGCGCGCTTGATCTTTTCGCGGGTGATGATGATGCCGGCGTCATCGGTCGGGCCTTCGACGCCCCAGTTGAAGCTCTGGTTGTCATTGGCGCCGTCCTGATTGTTCTCGGCGTTGGCCTCGTTGTGCTTCTCGTTGTAGCTGACCAGGTCGTTCATCGTGAAGCCGTCATGGGCGGTGATGAAGTTGACCGAGGCCCAGGGCCGGCGGCGGCGCTGGCTGAACAGGTCGGCCGAACCCAGCAGGCGCGCGGCCAGCGCCGGGCGCACGCCGTTGTCGCCTTTCCAGAAACGCCGCACGTCGTCGCGGTAGGCGCCGTTCCACTCGGCCCAGCCGGGCGGATGGTTGCCGATCTGGTAGCCGCCGGGACCGATGTCCCACGGCTCGGAAATCAGCTTGACCCTGGAAAGCGTCGGGTCCTGGCGCACGGCGTCGAAAAAGCCGCTGTTGGGGTCGAAGCCATGTGCCTCGCGGCCCAGCGTCACGCCGAGGTCGAAACGAAAACCGTCGATATGGAACTTGTCGACCCAGTAGCGCAGCGAGTCCATCACCATCTGCAGCACGCGCGGGTGCGTCAGGTTGACCGTGTTGCCGCAGCCGGTGTCGTTGACGCAGTGGCGCGGGTTGTCCGCGTGCAGCCGGTAGTAGCTGGCATTGTCGAGGCCGCGGAACGACAGCGTCGGGCCGAGCTCGCTTTCCTCGCAGGTATGGTTGTAGACCACGTCGAGGATGACCTCGATGCCGGCCTTGTGCAGCTGCCGTATCGCCATGCGCATCTCGTTGATGGAGCCGTCCGACAGGTAGCGCGGTTCCGGCGCGAAGAAGGACATGGTGTTATAGCCCCAGTAGTTGCGCAGCTTCTTTTCCTGCAGGCGACGGTCCTGCAGGAACGCATGCACCGGCAGCAGCTCGACCGAGGTGATGCCCAGCTTGACCAGGTGCTCGACCATGGCCGGGTCGGCCAGCGCAGCGAAGGTGCCGCGCGACTCCAGGTCGACATGGTCCGAACGCATGGTCAGCCCGCGCAGATGGGCCTCGTAGAACACCGTCTTTTCCCACGGGATTTCGGGCGAGCGGTCATTGCCCCAGTTGTAATAGTCGTCGACCACGATGGCCTTGGGCATGAAGGCGGCACTGTCGCGGCGGTCGAAGGAGAGGTCGGCGCGGGACGATTCCAGCCGGTAGCCATACAGCGCATCGCTCCAGCGCAGCGTGCCGTGGACGGACTTCGCGTACGGGTCCAGCAGCAGCTTGTTGTGGTTGAAGCGGTGGCCGTGCTCCGGCTGGTAGGGGCCGTAGGCGCGGTAGCCGTAGATCTGGCCCGGCTGTATGCGCGGCAGGTAGCCGTGCCATACCTCGTCGGTGCATTCGGGCAGCGCATGGCGGGCGATCTCGCGCCGGCCGGTGGGGTCGAACAGGCACAGTTCGATCTTCTCGGCATGCGCGGAAAACACGGCGAAGTTGGTGCCAGAGCCATCAGGCGTTGCGCCCAGCGGGTAGGGCGTGCCTGCAGTCATGCGGGCGGGGGGTCTGGCAAGCGCCATTTCAGGTACTCCTTCTCAAGATCATTGCGGACAGCGGCGGCAGGGTCATCACCAGCGACTGCGGATAGCCATGGCTGGGGTGATCGTGCGCCACGATTGTTTCGGGATTGCCGACATTGCTGCCGCCGTACACGGCGGCATCGGTATTCAATATGGTGCGCCAGGCAGACATGCCCTGGCCTTCGACGCCGGGCACGCCGAGCCGGTAGTCATGGCGCACCACGGGTGTCAGGTTCAGCACCACCAGCAGCGGGTCGTCGCCGACCAGCGCATCGCCCTGGCGCAGGTAGGCATGCACGCTGTTGGCCGCGTCGTCGCGGACGATCCAGGCGAAGCCGTTCGGGTCGGTGTCGCCGCTATGCATGACCGGGTCGGCCGCATACAGCGTGTTGAGGTCGCGCACCAGCGTATGGATGCCGAGGTGGCGGTCGTCGTCCAGCAGGTGCCAGGGCAGCGCCCCGTCATGGTCCCATTCTTCCCACTGGCCAAGTTCGCTGCCCATGAACAGCAGCTTCTTGCCCGGATGGGTCCACATGAAGCCCAGGTAGGCGCGCAGGTTGGCGCGCTTCTGCCATTCGTCGCCCGGCATCTTGCCCAGCAGCGAGTGCTTGCCGTACACCACTTCGTCGTGCGACACCGGCAGCACATAGCGCTCGCTCCAGGCGTAGCTGATGCTGTGCAGCAGTTCGCCATGGTGATATCTGCGGTGCAGCGGGTCGCGCTCGATGTACTGCAGCGTGTCGTGCATCCAGCCCATGTTCCACTTGTAGGCAAAGCCCAGGCCACCCTGGTCCACGGGCGCGGTGACGCCGGGCCAGGAAGTCGACTCCTCGGCGATCATCAGCGCGCCGGGGCAACGCTGTGCCACCACGGTGTTGAGCTCGCGCAGGAAGGCGACCGCCTCCAGGTTCTCGCGGCCGCCGTGTATGTTGGGTATCCACTCGCCATGCTTCCGGCTGTAGTCGCGGTAGAGCATGGAGGCCACGGCGTCGACCCGCAGGCCGTCGATGTGATACTGCTCCAGCCATTCGAGCGCGCCTGAAATCAGGAAGTCGCGCACCTCGTTGCGGCCGAAGTTGTAGATCAGCGTATTCCAGTCGTGGTGGAAGCCTTCGCGCGGGTCCTCGTGCTCGTACTGCGCGGTGCCGTCGAAGCGGGCGATGCCGTGGGCGTCGGACGGGAAGTGCGCGGGCACCCAGTCCAGCAGCACGCCCAGGCCGGCCGCATGACAACGGTCGACGAAGCGGGCGAAGGCTTCGGGCGGGCCGAAGCGGGCGGTCGGCGCGAACTGCGCCAGCGGCTGGTAACCCCATGAACCGCCGAACGGATGTTCCATCACGGGCAGCATCTGCACATGGGTGAAGCCGAGGTCGGTCACATACGGTATCAGCCGGTCGCCCAGCTCGTCCCAGGTCAGGCTGCGATTGGACTCGCCGGCTTCGCGCTGCCAGGAACCGGCATGCATTTCATAGATGGAGATGGGCGCGTTCGGCGTTTCGCGGCTGGGCCGCGCCGCCATCCAGGCGTCGTCCTGCCATACGTGGACCTGGGCCGGCGCCACGATGGACGCGGTCGACGGCGGCACCTCGGTGGCGCGGGCGACCGGGTCGGCCTTCTGCGGCAGCAGGTGGCCGCTGGCCGACAGCAGCTCGAACTTGTAGCGCTCGCCGACGCCGAGGCGCGGGATGAACAGTTCCCAGATGCCGGCCTCGTGGCGCAGCCGCATCGGGTGGCGGCGGCCGTCCCACAGGTTGAAGTCGCCCACGACGGAAACCCGTTGCGCGGTCGGCGCCCAGACCGCGAAGCGGGTGCCGGCGACGCCGTTGATGCTCATGGGCTGCGCCCCGAGGCAGCGGCCGAGCCGGTAATGCACGCCGCCCGACAGCAGCCCCAGTTCATGGTCCGTCAGCAGCAGGCCGAAGCTGTACGGGTCTTCCGTTTCGTGGATCGTCTCGCGGCCTTCGGCGTCGGGCCAGGTGATGCGCAGCCGGTAGGCCTGGCCGGGCTTCATCCGCGCCGGCGTGCCGGCAAACATGCCGCGTTCGTCCACCCTGGCGAGTTCGCCCAGCATGCCGCCGCGCAGGCCGATGGCCTGCACCTTCAGCGCGCCCGGCTGCCAGGTGCGGATCTGCAGCCTGCGGCCCGCCATGTGCGGGCCGAGGATGCTGAACGGGTCATGTGCCCGGCCTTCGGCCAGCGCATCGACCAGGTGTGTCGCGATAAGGCCTTCGCCGGCTGAAACCACGGCCCGGCGTTCCTGTTCAGTATCTTGCTGCATGGATTCCTCGGTGTTGTCTGATTACGTTAGTCGCCATGCGCTTTTGCTCAGGCCCGCTTCCAGCCGGCGGTCGCGGCGCTGTTGTCGCCAGCCGACGCGCGCGGCATCAGCGTGGCCTCGAACAGCGCGCGGGCGCCGGCCGGCGCAATGTCGGCATACATGCGCAGGTACTTGCGCGCCGGCCCGAACCAGGAAAAGTCGGCCTGCATCGCATTGCGCTGCAGCCGCTGCCAGTGCCTGGTCTGGGCAAACAGCGCCAATGCCCGCTCTACCGCCGCGCTCATGTCGTCGGCGCTGTCGCCGTCGAACAGCACGCCGTTGGCGGACTCGTTGGGCACCTCGCCGGCGCCGGCATCGGCCACCGTATCGCACAGGCCGCCGACGCGCGATGCCACCGGGATGGTGCCGTACAGCATGGCGTAGATCGGGGTCAGGCCAAACGGTTCGAAGCGCGTGCCGTGCAGCAGCATGTCGGCGCCGGCATGTAGCGCATGCGCCAGCTTTTCATCGTAGCCGACATGGACCGCCAAGCGCGCCGGATAATCGGCGGCGAGTTGCTGAAAACGGGATTCGTAGCCATGGTCGCCGCGGCCCAGCACCACGACCTGCAGCCTTGGGTGACGCTCGAGCAGGCGCGGCAGCGCGTCGAGCGCGACATCGGCCATCTTCTGGTGGGTCATGCGGCTGCCCAACGCCAGCACGGGCGCGAACGGCTCGACCGGCAGGCCGAACTGCCTTTGCAGGTCGCGCTTGCATGCGGCCTTGCCCGCCATGTCCACGCTGCTGAAAGGGCGCGCGATCAGTGGGTCCCGGGCCGGGTTCCATACCGCGGTGTCGACGCCGTTCGGTATCGCCAGCAGCGCGTCGCGGCGGCTGCCGAGCAGGCCGTCCAGGCCATGGCCGAAACGCGGCGTCAGGATTTCTTCCGCATAGGTGTCGCTGACCGCGGTAATGCGGTCGGCGCACAGGATGCCGGCCTTCATGAAGCTGAGCTTGCCCCAGAACTCGACGCCTTCGGCATGCAGCATGTCGGCCGGCACGCCCAGCCTGCTTGCCAGGCCCATGTCGACATTGCCCTGGAAGGCGAGGTTATGGATGGTCAGGGCCGAGCCGACGCCGGTAATGCCGCGTACCCGCAGCAGCAGCGGCACCAGGCCCGCATGCCAGTCGTTGGCATGGACCACGTGCGGCGCCGGCACCATGGTCTGGCCGGCGCAGATACGCGCGGCGACTTCGGCCAGGTCGCCGAAGGCCAGCGCGTTGTCCTCGTATTCATTGCCGTGTTCATCGACGTAGGGGTCGCCGCTGCGCCGGGCGAAGCGTTCGGTGTCGAGCAGCAGCACCGACACCGGCGAGCCGGGCAGCGTGCCCAGCAGCAGCCGGCCGCTGCCGCCGGGAAGGTCGTCGAAAAGTTGTCCGACCTGGCGCAGGCTGCTTGCGCGTTCGACTGCGGCGGGGTAGGCAGGCATCAGGATGGTCGCATCCACGCCATGCTCCACCAGCACGGCGGCCAGCGCCGTGATGACATCCGCCAGACCGCCGGTCTTGACCAGCGGCACCGCTTCCGACGCCACGAGCAATACGCGCGCTCTCCCCATTTGACTCCCCTTTGCCAGATTTTGAATGGCCCGCGCTGTTGTTGACTGCTGTGTTTGTTGGTATCAGTCACACGCTGGGCAGAATCGCGACTCTACTGGGACTGTTGCAAATTCAGTATCGGCGGCCATCGCATTTGGCTGTGGGAATTTTCCTACAGTTTCGTGCGGGAAGCCTTGCGGCGCGCCAGCCGCCAGGACACTGCGGCAACTGCTGCAGTCAGCGCCAGCCCGGCGGGCAGATAGTCGGCATAGGCCAGGTCGTGCAGCAAGGCTTGCAGGTAAGTCAGCTGGTGCGGGCCGTCGTGCGCGAAGGCGGGGCTGGACAGGAGCGCCATTGTGGTGCAAAGCGTGAAGCGGGCTGGGGCGCGCGTGTTGTTGCTCATCGAGGGTTTTCCTTGGTGATTGTTTTTGTGGTGGGTTGGAACAGGACTGCAGGCAGACTTCCAGCGGAGTATTTTTAGCAAAATTTGTGCCTCACTGCGCAGCCTGGACTGAAGGCATGGCGGGATTCCAGGCAACCTCCCATAAATGCTGGTCCGGATCCAGGAAATAGCCGGCATAGCCACCCCAGAATGTGTCGATTGCCGGTTTCACGACCTGGGCGCCGGCTTCGGCGGCCTGGCGTATTACGGCATCGACCTCGGCGCGCGAGGCAACATTGTGGCTGAGCGTGAACTGGCCCGAGCCTGGCGAAGCGGGCGGCAGGCCTGTTTCATGGGCAATGCTCGCACGTGGCCACAGCGCAAGCTTGAGTCCAGGCTGGAGATCGAAAAAAGCGACAGCACCATGTTCGAATTCCTTGCCAATGATGCCATCGGTAGGCAGTCCCATCCCTTCGCGATAGAAACGGACGGCGGTATCCAGGTCGGTGACGCCCAGCGTAATCAGACTGACGTGCGGTTTCATTATGGTGAACTCCCTGACGCGTCGCATGGGACGCAGACTAAAGCAGTTTTGTGCTGACTTGCCCAAGCCGGCCTGTAAGCAATATTACTTGCTCCGCGCAGCGACAGTTGCCGTTGCCGTTGCCTTTGACGCGGTTTTTGACGTGGATCCCCGTTAGACGGCGACGCGTCGCCAGGGACTGAAACGGATAAAGAAGCGTCGGCTGTCTGAGCGAAGCGAGTTTCCGACGCTTCCCGTTTCAGTCCCTGGCGGCGCGTGCACCCCGCGCAGCGGGGCGCCGTCGTAGGGGCCGCCTTTTTTGCCCCACTTTTTTGGCGGAGCAAAAAAGCGGGTCGGCCGCCGGGACGAACACCCGGCTACTCCCCACGGCAGTGAGCGATTCGACGTTTCACCCGTCCAGCACGCGCTGCAATGGCGCCTTGCGTTTTGCGGCCGCAATGCC
>CAUQYP010000119.1:0-12890 GCA_963522035.1 uncultured Noviherbaspirillum sp.
AACGGCAACTGTCGCTGCGCGGGCAACTGCAACGGCAACTGTCGCTGCGCGGGCAGCTGCAACGGCAACTGTCGCTGCGCGGGCAACTGCAACGGCAACTGTCGCTGCGCGGGCAGCTGCAACGGCAACTGTCGCTGCGCGGGCAACTGCAACGGCAACTGTCGCTGCGCGGGCAGCTGCAACGGCAACTGTCGCTGCGCGGGCAACTGCAACGGCAACTGTCGCTGCGCGGGCAACTGCAACGGCAATTGTCGCTGCGCGTACCAAGCAATATCGCTTACAGGCTGGCTGGGCAAGCCAGCATGGAACCGCTATAGCTACCGATGAAAGCTTCCGCTCGATCCCTTATCCCCCTTGCTATGCACATAAAAAAAGCCGGCGACTTGCGGTCGCCGGCAAAACTGCCTGAAGCAGCAGGAGAGAGAATCAATTCATGCTGCGGATGCGTTCAGAGCGACGACAGCTTGAACACCCAGACCGATCCACCCTGTTCCAGGAAATTCACTTTCTTGGCGACCTCGCCACCCCACAGCGGCACCGCGCCGCCCCAGCCGGACACGACAGCCACGTACTGCGTGCCGCCTTCCTGCCAGGTCACTGGCGGCGCAACAACGCCGGAGCCGGTCTGGAACTTCCACATTTCCTTGCCGGTCTTGCTGTCGACAGCCTTGAGATAGCCTTCGGGCGTGCCATAGAACACCAGGTCGCCGGCAGTGGCGAGCACGCCGCCCCATAGCGGCGCATTGTTCTTCACTTCCCAGGCGATCTTCCCGGTCTTCGGGTCCATCGCCCGCAATGCGCCGATGTAGTCGTCGTTGAGCGGCTTGATGGTGAAGCCTGCGCCCAGGAACGCAGCCCCCTTCTTGTAGGTCACCGGCTCGTTCCAGATCTCCATGCCCCATTCGTTCGCGGGAACGTAGAACAGCTTGGTCTTGGGACTGTAGGCCATCGGCATCTGGTTCTTGCCGCCCAGGAAGGACGGCGCGGAAAACACCACCTCGCCCTTCTTGCCATCGCCGCCCTTGGTCGGGTCGCCCGGCCTGCCTTCGGGAATGAAGTTGGGGCGGCCGGTCTTGAGGTCGATGCCGCTGGCCCAGGTGATTTTCTTCACGAAGGGAAAGGCGTTTTCCAGCTTGCCGTTCTTCGCATCGATCACGTAGAAGAAGCCGTTGCGGTCCGCCTTGCCGCCCAGTCGCTTGCCACCCTGCTCGAAGGTGACGAACTCGTTGACGCCGTCGAAGTCCCAGCCGTCGTGCGGCGTGGTCTGGTAGTGCCACTTGATCTGGCCGGTGGCCACGTCGATGGCGACGGTGGACGACGAGAACAGGTTGTCGCCCGGACGCAGGTGGCTGTTCCATGGCGACGGGTTGCCGGTGCCGAAATAGGCGAGTCCGGTGCCGGGGTCGTAGGTGCCGCCCAGCCAGGTCGCCGCGCCGCCGGTCTTCCACAGGTCGCCCGGCCAGGTCTTGTTGGTGGTGCCCGAGATGCCGTTGTCGGTGCTCTTGCCGTCGGCGTCGTACTTGTAGCCCATGTGGCCTTCGACCGTCGGACGGGACCACACCAGCTGGCCCGTCTTCGGATCGCGCGCCTCAACCCGGCCGACCACGCCGAATTCGCCGCCGGACACGCCGGTCAGCAGCAGGCCCTTGGCGATCAGGGGCGCGGCGGTGTTGGAATAGCCGGCGGCGTAGTCGTCGACCTTTTCCTTCCAGACGACCTCGCCGGTGTCCTGGTTCAGCGCCACCAGCTGCGCATCCAGCGTGCTGAAGATGACCAGGTTGTCGTACAGCGCCGCGCCGCGATTGACCACGTCGCAGCAGGGCATGATGCCGTCCGGCAGCCGGTGCTCGTATTTCCACAGCTTCGTTCCGGTCTTGGCGTCGAGCGCGAAGATGCGCGAGTAGGATCCGGTGACGAACATCTTGCCGTTATAGATCAGCGGCTGCGACTCCTGGCCGCGCTGCTTCTCGCCGCCGAAGGAAAAGGACCAGGCCGGCACCAGCTTCGCCACGGTCTTGCCGTTGACCTGCGTGAGCGGCGAATAGCGCTGGCCTTCCTGGTTGATGCCCCAGTTCAGGACGTTGGCCGTATCCTTGCCGCCGTTTTCCAACATGGCATTGGTCACGCCTGCGGCCTGCGCGCCCAGGGGCGCGCTTAAGGCCAGGGCAATGCTGATGGCGATGCGGTTCTTGCGCATGACTGTCTCCTCGATTTGACTTCAGTTGGTTGTTGCCATTGGCCCGGCGAGCGTCAGGACCCTGCCCGCACACTGTCCCCGTAGGTGCGCCTTGCCCCGAGCAGAGCGGATTCCTCGTCCGTGTAAAGCCGCGAGCGTGTCAGGAAGCGCCTGCCGGTGCCGTTATCCAGCGAAAACATGCCGCCCATGCCGTTGACCACATCGATGATCAATTGCGTGTGCTGCCAGTACTCGAACTGCGCGGCGCCCATGTAGAACGGCACGCCGTCCAGCTGGCCCAGGAATACGTCCTCGTCGCCGACCAGGAAATCGCCGGCCGGGTAGCACATCGGTGCGCTGCCGTCGCAGCAGCCGCCAGACTGGAAAAACATCAGCGGGCCATGCCGGTCGCGCAGTTCGGCGATCAGCGCGAGCGCCTCCGGCGTTGCAATGACGCGTGGTATCAGTGCTTGCATCAGGTGTCCATTCCCGGTAGGTCCGGCACTGCGGGGCGCACGCGCCCCGCGTCCTCAAGGCTCAGAAGAAACCGAGCGCATTCGGGCTGTAGCTCACCAGCAGGTTCTTGGTCTGCTGATAGTGCTCCAGCATCATCTTGTGGTTTTCACGGCCGATGCCCGACTGCTTGTAGCCGCCGAATGCCGCGTGTGCCGGATACAGGTGATAGCAGTTGGTCCAGACGCGACCGGCCTGGATCTCGCGGCCGACGCGGAAGGCGCGCGCATTGTCGCGGGTCCAGAGCCCGGCGCCGAGGCCGTACAGCGTATCGTTGGCAATCTCCAGCGCTTCGGCTTCATCCTTGAACTTCGTCACGGAGACGACCGGGCCGAAGATCTCTTCCTGGAAAATGCGCATCTTGTTGTGGCCTTCGAAGATGGTCGGCTTGACGTAGTAGCCGCCGGCGAAGTCGCCTTCCAGCATGTTCTGCGCGCCGCCGGTCAGGACCTTCGCGCCTTCCTGGCGGCCGATGTCGAGATAGGACAGGATCTTTTCAAGCTGCTCCTGCGAGGCCTGCGCGCCGATCATGGTCGTCGCGTCCAGCGGGTTGCCCTGCCTGATTGCCTCGACCCGCTTGACCGCGCGCTCCATGAAGCGCTCGTAGATCGATTCCTGGACCAGCACCCGCGACGGGCAGGTGCAGACCTCGCCCTGGTTCAGCGCGAACATGGCGAAGCCTTCCAGGCACTTGTCGAAGTAGGCGTCGTCGTGATCCATCACGTCCTCGAAGAAGATGTTGGGCGACTTGCCGCCCAGCTCCAGCGTGACCGGGATGATGTTCTGCGACGCATACTGCATGATCAGGCGGCCGGTGCCGGTTTCGCCGGTGAAGGCGATCTTGGCGATGCGCTTGCTCGACGCCAGCGGCTTGCCGCATTCGAGGCCGAAGCCGTTGACGATGTTGAGCACGCCCGGCGGCAGCAGGTCGGCGATCAGTTCGATCAGCACCATGATGGAGGCCGGCGTCTGTTCGGCCGGCTTCAGCACCACGCAGTTGCCCGCCGCCAGCGCTGGCGCCAGCTTCCATACCGCCATCAGGATCGGGAAATTCCACGGGATGATCTGGCCGACCACGCCCAGCGGCTCATGGAAATGGTATGCATAGGTCTCGGCATCGATCTGCGCGATCGAGCCTTCCTGGGCGCGGATCACGCCGCCGAAATAACGGAAATGGTCGATCGCCAGCGGTATGTCGGCCGCCATGGTCTCGCGTATCGGCTTGCCGTTGTCGATGGTTTCCGCGGTCGCCAGCAGTTCGAGGTTGGCTTCCATCCGGTCGGCGATGCGGTTCAGGACCAGCGAACGCTCGGCCAGCGAGGTCTTGCCCCATGCCTTCTTCGCCGCATGGGCGGCATCCAGGGCCAGCTCCACGTCTTCGGCGGTCGAACGGGCCACTTCGCAAAAGGTCTTGCCGATGACGGGGCTGATGTTCTCGAAATACTGCCCCTTCACCGGCGGCACGAATTTGCCGCCGATGAAGTTGTCGTAGCGTTCCTTGAACGGGTTCTTGATGCCGAGCTTGCTGATGTCTGCGAGATTCATGGTGTCTTCCTCTTTATCTGGTCCGGTCGGGACGGTTGTGTCGTTTTGCCTGCATGGCGACTAACGCAATTCGTGTGCCTGAACGCAGGCATGCCGGCCTGCGCCGGGTGCGCAGCGATGTTGGCGAGGGGAGAAAAGCAGGGATAAACGGAAAGAGGAACGCAGCTCGTAGGGTGTAATAAGCGACAGCGCATTACACCGTTCGTCGCTCATGGCAGGCGTATGCAGTGGCTTGACGGCCCATGGTGTAATGCGCTTCGCTTATTACACCCTACGAATTTATTTCGATTGTCCCGGTAACGCGTGCTTTGCGCCGCGCTGTTGCCGCCGTCGGACTGCTCAGTTTTTCAACAGTGCTGTCCTAATTTGCCATAAGCGTTCACGGCAGCGGGCAGTGTCCGCACCGTCAAGCGGGCCTGGCCGTGGCTGGTATCAACGCAATCAGCGCACGTGAATTGGCATCGGTGCGAAACAGTATCGGCTTCGTCTGCACGTCCGGCGCCGCCTTGTGCGCCGCCTGGAAGATGATGGCGTCGACCTTGCCGCGCTGCGGCGACTTCGAGCAGACCGGGTCGGCCGCCCGGGCGTCGCCTGCCAGCATCGCGGCCTGGCAGCGGCAGCCGCCGAAGTCGATGGCCTTTTCCGGGCAGCTGCGGCATGGCTCCTGCATCCAGTCGTCGCCGCGGAACAAGTTGAACGCCGGGCTTTCCTGCCAGATCCATTCGAGGCTCGCCTCTTTGACATTCGGCAGCACCATGCCCGGCAGGCTGCGCGCGTTGTGGCAGGGCAGGGCGGCGCCGTCCGGGGCCACCGCCAGGAACACCGCGCCCCAGCCGTTCATGCAGGCCTTGGGCCGGTCTTCGTAATAATCCGGAATCACGAACAGGATCTTGCAGCGCTTGCCGATCCTTTCACGATACTGCTGCACCACCTGTTCCGCTTCCCGCACCTGGGCCAGCGTGGGCATGAGCTGCTGCTGGTTCTTCATCGCCCAGCCATAGAATTGGGTATTGGCAAGCTCCAGGTATTCCGCATCCAGTTCCAGCGCCATCTCGATGATCTTGTCCACGTGCGCCAGGTTGTGCCGGTGCAGCACGCAGTTCATCACCATCGGGTAATCATATTTCTTGATCAGCGCCGCGACCCGTTTCTTCAGGTCGAAGGTTTTGGTGCTGCTGAGGAAGTCGTTCATCTCGCGCGTGGAGTCCTGGAACGACAGCTGGATATGGTCGAGCCCGGCTTCCTTGAGGGCAGCAATGCGCGGCTCGGTCAGGCCGATGCCGGAGGTGATCAGGTTGGTGTAGAAACCGAGCCGGTGCGCCTCGCCGACGAGTATTTCCAGGTCGTCCCGCACCAGCGGCTCGCCCCCGGAAAAACCCAGCTGCACCGCGCCCATCGCGCGCGCCTCGCGCATGACGCGGATCCAGCCGGCGGTATCGAGCTCGTCGCGTATGGCCGCGTAGTCGACCGGGTTGTAGCAGAACGCGCAGTGCAGCGGGCAGCGGTAGGTCAGCTCGGCCAGCAGCCAGTAGGGCGGTGCGACGCTCATGCTATCCAGTCCTTTTCCAGCGCATGCGCGAGCAGGTCGAGCACGTCATTGCGCAGTCCGCCGGTGTTGAACTGCTGCTCCAGCTGCAGCACGATGTCGTCCACCGTGGTCGCGCCGTCGCAGCGCTTCAGTATCTCGCCGGCGCTCTGGTTGAGCCTGACCATGCCTTCCGGATACAGCAGCACATGCGCCTGCTGGGCTTCTTCCCACTGCATGCGGAAGCGGCGGTTCAGGCGCGGCATGTCGGGAAGCCGGGTCATTCGGGATACGCCTTTTCTATCGCGTCCAGCATGCTCCACAGGATGTCGAGCTTGAACTGCAGGATCTCGAGCGCGCGCTGCTGCTGCACGCGGGTGGTGAAGTAGTCGAGGGTCACGGCCAGCCCGTGGTCCACGTCGCGCTGGGCCAGCGGAATGCGGCTGCGGAAGTAGTGCAGGCCGGACGCGGCGATCCACGGATAGTGCGACGGCCAGCCGGCCAGCCTGTCCTTGTGGATCTGCGGCGCGAACATTTCGGTGAGCGACGAGCAGACCGCTTCCTGCCACGGTGCGCGCCGCGCAAAGTTGAGGTAGGCGTCGCAGGCAAAGCGCACGCCGGGCTGCACATGCCGCAGCGACCACAGCGCGTCGCGCGACAGGCCGACCGCCATGCCGAGCTGGGTCCATGCTTCGAGCCCGCCTGCGCTGCCGTCCTGGTAATCGCCGTGGCCGTCATGGTCGAGGATGCGCGTGACCCACAGCCGGCGGGTGGCGCGGTCATCGCAATTGGCAATGATGGCGGCATCCTTCTGCGGAATGATCCACTGGTAGTAGAAGCGGTTGGCGACCCAGCCGCGGATCTGCTCGCGCGAGCACTGGCCGCTATTCATGCGCAGGTTGAACGGGTGGTGAATATGGTAATTGCGGTCCTTGTCGCGCAGCCGTTCCTCGAATTGCGCGCGGCTCCAGGCCGGCGCCGTGGCTGGCGCGGTAGCGGGTTCAGTATTCATAGTCACAGGCTGATCTCCATGCCGTCGAAAGCCACTTCGATCCCATGCTGCCGCAGCAGCGCCCGCTCCGGGCTGTCCTCGCGCAGGATGGGGTTGCTGTTGTTGATATGAATAAGGATCTTGCGGCTGGCCGGCATGCGGTCGAGCACGGCTATCATGCCGCCCGGGCCGGCTTGCGGCAGATGGCCCATGTCGGCGGCGGTCTTGCGCGACAGCCCCAGCCGGATCATTTCATCCGCGTTCCAGAAGGTGCCGTCCACCAGCAGCACGTCGGCGCTGGCCATCGCTTCGGCCACCGCGGGCGTAAGTTCGCCCAGGCCGGGCGCGTAGAACGCCGAGCGGCCGCTCGGCCCGTCGCTTATCTTTAATCCGATGTTGTCGCCCGGATGCGGGTCGTTGCGATGCGGCGAATAGGGCGGCGCCTTGCTTTCCAGCGCAATGGCGGCGAAGCGGGTGTGCTGCAGCGGCGCGATCCGGAAGTCGCCGTTGCCGGGCAGCACGGGCTGCCAGGCCAGGCCGCAGTAATGGTCGAGCACGCGGGCGATGGAAAGGCCGTCGCGCAGGTCGGCCATCACCTGTTCGGTCGCATACAGCGGCAGCGGCGAACCGCGCTCGCGCAGCATCAGCAGGCCGGTGACATGGTCGATCTGGGCGTCCATCAGAATCACCGCGGCGATGCCGCTGTCGCGCACGGCGCGCGCCGGTTGCAGCGCGGGCGCGGACTTGATCTGGGCCAGCAGGTCGGGCGATGCATTCACCAGCACCCAGTCCTCGGCGTTTTCGGTAATGGCGATCGACGATTGCGTGCGCGGCCAGGCATCGATGCTGCCGCGGCGCACGCCGTCGCAGTTGGCGCAGTTGCAGTTCCACTGCGGGAAGCCGCCACCGGCGGCGGAGCCGAGCACCTGTATTTTCATGAGCGTCCCCGGCTTCCTGCGTTCGTCTAGCGGTTGGCGATATACATCGTGATTTCAAAGCCCCAGCGCATATCGACTGCTTGTGGTTTTTCCCAGGTCATACGGTTCTCCTCGAAGGTTGAAAGACAGGGTCACCCGGGACGTGGCCGCTTCCCGGATGACCCATTGTGTGCCCCGCGCCGCCCGGAGCGCAGCGCTAAATCCATGAATGGCGGCTCATGATTTTCATGATTCCTTGCTACGGATTACGGCAACCGGGCCAAGTTGATTAGAATCGTCCGATGAGACCAGACAAGCTTCCGGCGTTGCCGGCATCGTTCGACGAAGGCCGCCTGGCCTGCGGCGACGGCCATACGCTCTGGTATGCGCAGTACGGCAATCCGCAGGGCATACCGCTGTTCTGGCTGCATGGCGGGCCGGGCAGCGGGTCCAGCCTGCGCCACATCGGCTTGATCGACCTCGCACGCTACCGGCTGGTGCTGGCCGACCAGCGCGGCTGCGGCCGCAGCCTGCCGCTGGGCGCGTTGCTGCACAATGAAACGTCATTGCTGATCGGCGACATCGGCATGCTGCGCACCCACCTGCAGGTCGACCGCATGGTGGTGGGCGGCGGTTCCTGGGGCGCGGCGCTGGCCCTGCTGTATGCGGCGCAGCACCCGGAAGCGGTCGCTGCATTGGTGCTGCGTGCGCCCTTTCTCGCAAGCCAGGCCGAGATCGACGCGTTTTTCGCGCCGGCAGCGGGGCCGAATGGCGATCGGGATGAATTCGCCGCGCTGGCCCCGGGACTGCAACGCGACCGCCTGCTGCCATGGCTGGCGCGGCAACTCGCCTCGTCCGGCCAGGCGCAATGCGCCCGGATCGCGCTGGCCTGGAGCCGCCATGAACGGCAACGCGAATCGGGCGCCGCCTGCGCCCCGCCGCCAGTGGTGGACGAGACGCTGATAGCCCGCTACCGTATCCAGGCGCATTATCTGCTGCATGGCTGTTTTATCGGGAAGGACGGCGTGCTGGCGGCGGCGCGCAGGCGGAGCCGACTGCCGGTGGCGATCCTGCATGGCGATGCAGACCGGGTGTGCCCGCCGTACAATGCGCGCCTGCTGCAGCGCTGCCTGCCGGACAGCCGTCTGCGCATGGTGGAAGGCGCCGGGCATGATCCCTTTCACCCCGGCATGGCTGCCGCACTGACGGAGGCATTGGGTTGTTATGCAAGCAACGCACATTTCGACGGCTGGGGTAGCGCACATGCCTGAGCCCGCAACGCAGCGCCGCGAGTTCGGCCTGCTGCTGAAGATCAACCTGCTGCTGGGGACGCTAACCTTTGCCGCCCTGGCCGTTTTCATTGCCCAGGAAATCCATACCACCCGCAACAGCATACGGGAAGAGATGGAAGCGTCGAACCGTGTGGCGACCCAGCTGCTGGGCCGCATCACGGCGATCTATGCGCGCCAGGCGCCATGGGCGCTGGCCGAAGTGCTGCGCGAAACCGGCCGGGTCCGGGCCAACGAGATCCGGCTCTACGACAAGGAAGGCCAGCTGGTGTACGAGTCGCCGGCCTCGGCCTACAAGGCCGGGCGCAACGCGCCTGAATGGTATGCGGCGATGGTGACGCCGGCCATGCGCGCGACCGTCATCCGGATCAATGCCGGCACGCTGGTCGTGGCGCCCAACCCGACCCGCGCCGTGCTGGACGGCTGGGACGACCTCAGTTCCTTCGTCGCCAGCCAGGCCGCCATGCTGGTGCTGGCCTACCTGCTGATGTTCTGGATGATGCAGCGCTGGCTGGCGCCGTTCGAGCAGATACGGCGCGCGCTGCTGGACATCGGCAGCGGCCGGCTCGACGTCCGGCTGCCGGCCCTGAAGGGCAAGGAGTCGGGTGAAATGGGCGTGGCCTTCAACCGCATGGCGGACGCGGTGCAGGACGATATCGCCTCGCGCCAGCAGATGGCGCAGGTGCAGGCAAGGCTGGCCGCGCAGAAGGACTTTACCCAGGCGCTGTACCGCCGCATCGAGGACGAACGCAGCGCGATCGCACGCGAGCTGCATGACGAGATGGGCCAGTCGCTGAGCGCCATACGCAGCATCGCCGCCGCCCTGGCGCAAAGCCCCGACCTTGCGGGCAAACCAGGCGCCGAAGCGGCCCGCTTGCTGTTCGAGACGGCGGGCAGCACCTTCGATGCGATGCACCGCCTGATACCGCGGCTGCGTCCGGTGCAGCTCGACGACATCGGCCTGGCCAATGCGGTGCGCGACCTGGCTGCCTCGCTGCAGCTGGCCAACGCCGGCTTGCGCATCGAGCTGCAACTCGCCGGCGCCATGAAGGGCCTCGATGCCGATGTCGAGACCTGCGCCTACCGGATCCTGCAGGAAGCCCTGACCAATGTGGTGCGCCATGCCGAAGCCAGCAAGGTGCATGTCGCCCTGTCCGTCGCCGACGGCAATCTGCGGCTGACGGTCTCGGACAACGGCCGCGGCGCCGCCGATCCGTTTTCCAAGGCCGGGCATTACGGCGTGCGCGGCATGCGCGAGCGGGCCGAAGCGCTGGGCGGGGCCCTGGCCATCCGGCCCGGGCCGCTGGGCGGCCTCGAGGTCGAGGCCGTCATTCCGGTGCGGCAGGTGACGGCATGAAGGACGCCATCAAGGTCATGCTGGTCGACGACCACATGGTGGTGCGCATCGGCTTCAGGATGCTGCTCGACGCCACGCCGGATATCCGCGTGGTGGCCGAAGCCGATTCCGCGGAGGCGGCCTATCTGCAGCTCGAGGCCGTCGACGTCGACCTGATCCTGATGGATATCGGGCTGGGCGGCACCAACGGGGTGGAAGCGACCCGCCGTATCGTTGCGCGCGACCCCGCGGCGCGGGTGCTGGCCCTGTCCACCCATGAAGACCCGAGCTATGTGCGCTTCATGCTCAAGGCCGGCGCGCTGGGCTATGTCTCCAAGCGCAGCGCGCCCGAAGAACTGATGCAGGCGATACGCACGGTGGCCGGCGGCGGCCGCTTCCTCGACAGCCACGTGTCGCAGCGCATGGCGATGCAGGCCTTCGACGGCGGGCAGAACCCGGTCGATGTGCTGTCCGAACGGGAGTTCGCCGTGTTCATGGAACTGGCGCGCGGCATGACGGTGAACCAGGTGGCCGCCATGCTGAACATCTCGCCGCGCACCGCCGGCACCCACCTGTACAACATCAAGCAGAAACTGGCGGTGGGCAACCAGACCGAGCTGGCGCTCATTGCTATCCGGCATGGCATGATCGCGCCATGATGGCGGCAGCCGTATTTGCCGGGCGGCCCGGCTTGCCGAAACCGGCCTTTTGCCGGGCCGGGCGGCCGAGCGCCTTGTTTCCCGGCCATGTCGCGCCGAAATTCCGGCGGACGGACGGCGCCTTCGTTGTAAAATCGCGCCCATCTCTCTACATGGAAATGTCATGACCGATTTCGCAGATCTGTCGCAGGTGTCTTCCGGCATTAAGGCCGAGATTCTTGCCCAAGCATTGCCGTACATACGCAAGTTCCACGGCAAGACCATCGTCATCAAGTACGGCGGCAACGCAATGACCGACGAAAGCCTGAAGCACGGTTTCGCGCGCGACGTGATCCTGCTGAAGCTGGTCGGCATGAACCCGGTGGTGGTTCATGGCGGCGGCCCGCAGATCGACAACGCGCTGAAGAAAATCGGCAAGCAGGGCACCTTCATCCAGGGCATGCGCGTCACCGACGAGGAAACCATGGAAGTGGTGGAGTGGGTGCTGGGCGGCGAGGTGCAGCAGGACATCGTCATGCTGATCAACCATTACGGCGGGCAGGCGGTGGGCCTGACCGGCAAGGACGGCGGCCTGATCCGGGCGCGCAGGTACAAGATGCCGGACCGCGAGAACCCGGGCCAGTTCCTCGACATCGGCTTCGTCGGCGAGATCGAGGCGATCAACCCGGCGGTGGTGAAGGCGCTGCAGGACGACGCCTTCATTCCCATCATTTCCCCGATCGGCTTCGGCGGCGACGGCCAGGCCTACAACATCAACGCCGACGTCGTCGCCGGCAAGATTGCCGAGATCCTGCACGCGGAAAAGCTGATCATGATGACCAATATCCCGGGCGTCATGGACAAGCAGGGCAATCTGCTGACCGACCTGTCGGCGCGCGAGATCGACGAGATGTTCAACGACGGCACCATCTCCGGCGGCATGCTGCCCAAGATTTCGTCGGCGCTGGACGCGGCCAAGTCGGGCGTGAACACCGTGCATATCGTCGACGGCCGCATCGAGCATTCGCTGCTGCTGGAAGTGCTGACCGAGCAGGCCTTCGGCACCATGATCCGCTCGCATTAATCCCGCAACTTCCTCTGCCACAGGGCGCGGCGATGCCGCGCCCTTTCCATTTCATGTCCAAACTGACCTGGCTGTTCGACCTCGACAACACGCTGCACGACGCGTCCCATGCGATCTTCCCGGCCATCACGGCCAACATGAACACGGCGATCGCGCGCGTGCTGTCGCAAGGCGGCGTGGATGCGTCGCCGGAGGCGGTGAACGCGGCACGGCTGGACTACTGGCGGCGCTACGGCGCGACGCTGCTGGGCATGGTGCGGCATCACCAGGTGCGCACGGACGAGTTCCTGCACGACGCACACCAGTTCGACGACCTGGCGACGATGATCCGCGCCGAGCGCGGCCTGGGGCGGCTCCTGGCGCGGCTGCCGGGGCGCAAGATCCTGCTGACCAATGCGCCGCGGCTGTATTCGCAGCAGGTGCTGCGGCACCTGGGGCTGCACCGGCATTTTGCGCGGCATGTGCCGATCGAGGCGATGACGGTGCATCGTCAGTTGCGGCCGAAGCCGTCGCGGCTGATGCTGCGGAGATTGCTGGCGCGGGAGCGGATTGCGCCGGGGAGGGCGGTGCTGGTCGAGGACACGGTAAGCCACCTGAAGGGGGCGCGTTCGCTCGGCATGCGTACCGTGTGGATTACGGGGTATCTGCCTGGGGCGACGGCGTCGCTGCAGCATGCGAGCCCGCATCCGGGTTTGCGGCGAGGGGTGCGGCCGGGGTATGTGGATGTGAAGCTGAGCTCGGTGATGGGGTTGCCGGGGCGGCTGCGGCGGTTAGTGGGATAGTGGTTGCGACTGGCGTCGGCTGGGTGGATAACGGTTGCTGTTGCCCGCGCAGCGACAGTTGCCGTTGCCGTTGCCGTTGCCGTTGCCGTTGCCG
>CAUQYP010000120.1:0-12707 GCA_963522035.1 uncultured Noviherbaspirillum sp.
CAGCGACGTGTCGCCATCGACGGGGACCCACGTCAAAGGCAGCGTCAAAAGCAACGGCAACGGCAACGGCAACGGCAACGGCAACGGCAACTGTCGCTACGCGGAACGTCAAACGCAACTGTCGCTGCGCGGAGCTTAATGCAACAGCAACTGTCGCTGCGCGGAAACGACGCTTCTCGCGCAAATGTGGAGGACGAGTCGATGATGCCCGCTAATCGACTCACGCCGCGAGGCGATTAAGTGACCTAATCGACTCAGTTGCCGAAGTTCGGAATTGAACCCTTTTTAAAATAAGTTGTACGAATGGCCGCCAATCGCACAATTAATTCGATTGCATCGCGCCCCGGGCCATGCCGAGGGAAATAAAAATTCCACATTCCAGCATCGCCCACCTTCCATTCACACAACGTTTTCTTTCGCCCAGGACAAGCTCATGCATGCCGCCTCGTCAAGTAACCGCAACAATCTGTTCCCTGCCATTCCGCCGACACCGGTCCTTGCTGGTCCGGCCGCTGGCACGGATACGGCAAATTCCGGCGTGACGATACCGGCGCCAGCCGTGATTCTTCCAGCCTTCCGCTATTCGGAAGCGTCAGCCAAGCCTTATGAAGATTATTACCGGAATGGCATGATGCCCGACGACAAGTGGGTTCAGGCAAATATCGCCTGGGCGTACCTGAAGAACAAGGATGCGGAAGGGCTGGTCGAATTTTTAAGGAAGGGTTCGATAACAAGCCTTGATCTCAAGGCGCGCTCACTTGATTGCGAAGCAGCAGGCGTGCTTGCGGATGTGCTGAAGACGGACAAGACACTGCGTCAAATTTGTGTCGTCGATAACAGGCTCGGCGTGGAGGGGCTGCAGCTGATCTGTGCGGCGATGGAGGAAAACAGCACACTCGTTTCGCTGGAACTCGGCCACAACGAACCGGAAGGCGCGGCACATGCGACGGCGATTGCGAAAATGATCTCGCATAACAAGACGCTGCAGACACTGGATTTGCAATTTTTAAATATCGGCAGCGGCATTCCGATGCTGGCAGATGCATTGAGCCGGAACAGTACGTTGACTGAAGTGAATCTGGCATTCAATGACTGCGGACCCACGGCTGCCATGGCCCTGCTGGACATGTTGTCGAACAATACTTCCATCCGGAAGTTCGGCCTGGCAGGCAGCGGGATCGGCGGGGAATGTAGCGGCAAGATCGTCGACATGCTGGCAATGAATTCGACCCTGCGCGCGCTGGACCTTGCCTACAACTGCCTGGGTTCGAACGGCGCCATTCCTGTCCTGAACGCGCTGGAGGGCAATGCCACGCTGCATACACTGGACCTCACCGGTAACGGCCTCACCGATGCAAGCGCCACGCACATCGCTACGCTGCTAAGGAAAAACAGCACTTTGTCCTCGTTGAACTTTTCCGCCAACCGGCTCTTCGTGCCATCGGATACGGCCGGAAACGAGGCAATCGATCTTGTCATACATGGGCTGGAGCATAACGTGAGCGCCATGGACGTGAATGTCGTACGTAATCATCCGATCGACCAGTCCATCGTGGGCAGGCCCGCAATGACCGGGCTTGCGGGCATGCAGCAGTGTGCCGTGGATATGGAACGGGTAGGGGATCTGCTGCAGAGAAATCGGACGATGGACGCATTGGCGGAGAAAGACGCCGCTCTCTGCGCCCGGCTCGTCCCCCACCATTTGCTCTGCCTGGACGAGGGTAAAGTGCTTGCCCGTGCAATGATCATGGCCTCGCCAGGCACGGCAGCGCATGAACAGACGATGTTCCAGATCCAGTGTTCGTTAAACGTACTGGCGTCGGGAACCTGAGTTTCGGACCGCCCTGCAATCGCCTGCCTCAAGCAAAATTCGTAGGGTGTAATAAGCGCCAGCGCATTACACCATTCGGCGCTGACAGGCGGTGCCGGTTGATCGGCCATGGTGTAATGCGCTGCGCTTTTTACACCCTACGCGTCAAGGGGATGCATCGGCGCCATCGATTTCATTCGGTACGCCATGGCTTGGGATTCGTATTACTCCACCTTCAGCCCGCCGCCCAGCGTGCGATAAACATCCACCGCATTGGTCAGCCGCAGCAGCCTGGTCTGCACCAGGCTCTGCTCGGCGGTGAACAGTTCGCGCTGCGCGTCCAGCACGTCGAGCGTGCTGGAGACGCCGGCGCGGAAGCGCTGGTCGGCCAGGTTCAGGCGGTCGGCCTGGGCCTCGCGTACCAGGCGCTGCGCTTCCACCTGTTCCTCCAGCGTGCCGCGCGCCACCAGTGCGTCGGCGGCCTCGCGGAATGCGCCCTGTATCGTGCGCTCGTAGTCGGTGACGGCGAGGTCGCGGCGGACCACGGCGAGGTCCAGGTTGCCGCGGTTGCGGCCGGCGTCGAAAATCGGCAGCGCCAGCTGCGGCGTGAACGACCAGGACATCGAGCCGGCCTCGAACAGGCCGGACAGCGCGGTGCTGGCCGTGCCCAGCGCCGCGGTCAGCGAGATGCGCGGGAAGAAGGCGGCGCGGGCGGCGCCGATGTTGGCATTGGCCGCCACCAGCCGCGACTCGGCGGCGCGGATGTCGGGCCGGTTGGTCAGCAGGTCGGACGGCAGGCCGGCGGGAATGGCGGTCACCACGTTTTGCGAGGACAGGTCGGCGCCGGTAGGCAGGTCGCCCAGCGGCGTGCCGACCAGCAGCGTCAGCGCATTGCGTGCCTGCGCCCGCTGCCGCTGCAGCTGCAGCACCGAGACCCGGGCCGACTGCACCAGGGTTTCGTTCAGGCGCAGGTCCAGCGCCGACGACGCGCCGACGTCGAAACGCTGTTTGGAAAGCTTGTAGCCTTGCTCGCGGCCTTCCAGCGTGCGTTGCGCGAGCACCAGCTGCTCGCCTGCGCCCAGCTCGGAGAGGTAGGCCTTGGCGGTTTCCGCCACCAGGCTGATCTGCGCGGCGCGCTGCGCTTCCTCCGTGGCCAGGTAGGCGGCCAGCGCCGCTTCGTTCAGGCTGCGCACGCGGCCGAAAAAGTCGAGCTCGAACGAGGCCAGGCTGAGGCCGACCTGGTAGACGTTGGTGACCAGCGGGCGGCCAGTGGCCGAGACGCCGCCGGGCGTGCGGCTGCGGCTGCCGCTGACGCCGGCGTTTACATTCGGCAGCAGGTCGGCCGACTGCACGTTGTACTGGGCGCGGGCTTCCTCGATGCGCAGCGCGGCGGTGCGCAGGTCGCGGTTGTTTTCCAGGGCGCTGGCGATGAGCGCCTGCAGCCGGGCGTCGGGGAAGAACTCGCGCCAGCCGATGTCGACGGCGGCGCGGCTCGCATCAGTCGGCGCTGCAGCATGCGGCGGGAAAGCCGGCGCCACCGGGGCGGCGGGACGTTGCAGCTCGGGCGTGAGCGAGCAGCCTGCGATCATGGTTGCGGCGGCGGCCGCCAGCAACAGGCGGACAGGAGTAGACATCATATTTGGTCCTCTTCGGGATGAAGGCGATGGGCGGCGTACATCTTGCGCTGGCGCTCGCTGCCCTTGAACAGGCTGCGCACCACGACGAAGAACACCGGCACCAGGAATACGGCGAGAACGGTTGCGGTAATCATGCCGCCCATCACGCCGGTGCCGATGGCGCGCTGGCTGGCGGAACCGGCGCCGGAGGCCAGCACCAGCGGCAGCACGCCGAGGATGAAGGCGAGCGAGGTCATGATGATGGGGCGGAAACGCAGGTGCACCGCTTCCAGCGTGGCCTCGACCAGTCCCATGCCCTCGGCCTGCAGGTCCTTCGCAAACTCGATGATCAGGATCGCGTTCTTGGCCGACAGGCCGATGATGGCGATCAGGCCGACCTTGAAGTAGACGTCGTTCGGCAGCTCGCGCATGGTCGCCCCCAGCAGCGCGCCGAGCAGGCCCAGCGGCACCACCAGGATCACCGCCAGCGGGATGGTGGTGCTTTCATACAAGGCCGCCAGTACCAGGAACACCGCCAGCAGCGACAGCGCGAACAGCGCCGGCGCCTGCGAGCCGGACGTCTTCTCCTCCAGCGATTGGCCGGTCCATTCGAAGCCGAAGCCGGCCGGCAGCTGGCTTGCCAGGTTTTCCATCTCGGCCAGCGCCTCGCCGGTGCTGCGTCCGGGCGCGGCATTGCCGGAAATCCGCATGGCCGGATAGCCGTTGTAGCGGGTCAGCTGTACCGGTCCGGTGGTCCAGCTGGTGCTGGAGAAGGACGAGAACGGCACCATGTCGCCCGCGGTGTTGCGCGCATACAGGCGGCCGATGTCTTCCGGCTGCAGCCTGTCCTCGGCGTCGGCCTGGACGATCACGCGCTGCAGGCGGCCACCGTTCGGGAAGTCGTTGATGTAGGACGAACCGAAGGCTGTCGACAGCGTGGCGTTGACGTCGGCGAACGACACGCCCAGCGCATTGGCCTTGTCGCGGTCGACGTTGAGCTGCAGCTGCGGCGTGTCTTCCAGGCCTTCCGGCCGCACGCCCGCCAGCACCGGGCTCTTGCCGGCCATGCCCAGCAGCTGGTTGCGCGCGGCCAGCAGCGCGTCGTGGCCGAGGCCGGCGCGGTCCTGCAGCCGGAACGTGAAGCCAGTGGCGTTGCCCAGCTCGGGGATGGGCGGCGGGTTGACCGGGAAGATGATCGCGTCCTTGATCTGCGACAGTGCGCCGAACGCGCGGCCGACGATGGAGGTGACCGACTGGTCGGCGTTCTTGCGCTCGTCCCACGGGATGAAGGGCGTAAACACCAGGCCGGCGTTCTGGCCGCTGCCCGAGAAGCTGAAGCCGCGCACTGCCACGATGTTGGCGACGTTCTTCTCGTTCATGTAGTACTGCTCGACCTGCTGGATCACGTCCGCGGTGCGGTTGGCCGACGCTCCGGGCGGCAGCTGGATGTTGGTCACCGCATAGCCCTGGTCCTCGGCCGGCAGGAACGAGGTCGGCAGGCGCGTGTACAGCAGGCCGACGCAGACCAGGATCAGGCCGTAGATCAGCATGTAGCGTCCGGCTGCCTTCAGCATGCGGCCGACGAAACCCTGGTAGCTGGTCGCGGTGCGGTTGAAGCCGCGGTTGAACCAGCCGAAGAAGCCGCGCTTCTCCACGTGGTGGCCTTTCTCGACCGGCTTCAGGATGGTGGCGCACAGCGCCGGCGTCAGCGTCAGCGCCAGCAGCGCCGAGAACAGCATCGACGCCACCATGGACACCGTGAACTGGCGGTAGATTGCCCCCACCGCGCCGCCGAAGAAGGCCATCGGGATGAACACCGCCACCAGCACCAGCGTGATGCCGATGATGGCGCCGGTGATCTGGCCCATGGCCTTGCGCGTGGCGTCGCGCGGCGACAGGCCTTCCTCGCTCATGATGCGTTCGACGTTCTCCACCACCACGATGGCGTCGTCGACCAGGATGCCGATCGCCAGCACCATGCCGAACATGGTCAGCACGTTGATGGAGTAGCCGAAGGCGGCCATCACGGCGAAGGTGCCCAGCAGCGCGATCGGCACCACGATGGTGGGGATCAGCGTGTAGCGGAAGTTCTGCAGGAACAGGTACATCACCAGGAACACCAGGATCACCGCCTCGACCAGCGTCTTGACCACTTCCTCGATGGAAATCTTGACGAAAGTGGAGGTGTCGTACGGGATGTCGTACTTCACGCCCTGCGGGAAGAACTTCGACAGCTCGGCCATCTTGGCCTTGACCAGCTCGGCGGTCTGCAGCGCGTTCGCGGTCGGCGACAGCTGCACGCCGATGGCGGCGGTCGGCTTGCCGTTGAGGCGCGCGGCGGTGGCGTAGGCCTGGCCGCCGATCTCGATGCGGGCGACGTCGGACAGGCGCACGGTGGAGCCGTCGGGATTGGCGCGCAGCACGATGTTGCCGAACTGCTCGGCCGAGGTGAGCTGGCCGCTCACCACCACCTGGGCCGAGATCTGCTGGTTGCTTGGGCTGGGCAGGTCGCCCAGCGTACCGGAGGCGACCTGCGCATTCTGGTTGCGGATCGCGGTGGAAACGTCGGCGGTGCTGAGCTTGAAACCGACCAGCTTGGCTGGGTCGATCCAGATTCGCATTGCGCGCTCGGTGCCGAACAGCTGCGCCTGGCCGACGCCCGGCACGCGCCGGATTTCATTCAACACATTGCGCGACAGGTAGTCGCCCAGCGCGATCGGGTCGAGCCGGCCGTCGGTCGACGACAGCGTGGTAAACATCAGGAAGTTGGCGCGCGACTTGGTCACCTGCACGCCCTGCTGGCGCACCGCGTCCGGCAGCCGCGGCTCGACGCGCTTCATGCGGTTCTGCACGTCCACCGCCGCCAGGTCAGGGTTGGTGCCCGGCAGGAAGGTCGCGGTGACGGCGGTGGTGCCATTGGCCTGGCTCTGAGATTCAACGTACTGCAGGCCTTCGGCACCGTTGAGCTCCTGCTCGATCAGGCTGGTGACGCTTTCGTCGAGGATGGCGGCGGACGCGCCCGGATAGGTCGCGTTGATGACGATGGACGGCGGCGCGATGGTCGGATACTGCGAGATCGGCAGTGTGCGCATGGACAGCAGGCCGGCCAATATGATGAACAGCGCGATCACCCAGGCGAAAACCGGGCGATCGATGAAGAATTTTGCCATGGTCCGGCTTCCTTATTTCTGGTTGGCCGGTGCGGCAGGGGCGGCGGCAGCCGGCGCTGCGGCGACCGGCGCCGCCGCATTGCCGGCCGGGGCGGATTTCCACGGCACCGGCTTGACGGCTGCGCCCGGCTGGACTTTCTGCAGCCCCTCGACGATGACGACATCGCCTTCCTTCAGGCCGTCGGTCACGATCCACTTGTCGCCCTGCACGCTGCCGGTCCTGATCGGCCGCGGCGCCACCTTGCCGTCCGCGCCCACCGTCATCACCGAGGCGCCGTTGTTGTCGCGCTGCACCGCCTGCTGCGGCACCGTGATGGCCGACTCGTTGACCGCCTGCTCCAGGCGCGCCCGCACGTACATGCCGGGCAGCAGGAAGCGGTCGGGGTTGGGGAATTCGGCGCGCAGCGTGACCGCACCCGAGCTCTGGTCCACCGCCAGGTCGGAAAACAGCAGCTTGCCGGTCTGCGGGTACGGCGTGCCGTCTTCCGTCACCAGCGAGACGCTGGCCTGGTCGCGGCCCACGGTCTTGAGCTTGCCGGCGGCCATCGCCTGGCGCAGCCTGAGCAGTTCGCTGGACGACTGGGTCAGGTTGACGTAGATCGGGTCGAGCTGCTGGATGGTGGCGAGCGGCGTCGCCTCGCCCTGGCCGACCAGCGCACCTTCGGTCACCTGGGCCCGGCCGATGCGGCCGGAAATCGGCGCGGTCACGGTCGCGTAGCCGAGGTTGAGGCTGGCGGTCTGCTGGCTGGCGCGGGCGGCCGCGAGGTCGGCCTGGGCCTGCTTCTGCGCAGCCAGCGCGTCGTCGAATTCCTGGCGGCTGATCGCATTGGTCTGCACCAGCGGGCGGTAGCGGTTCACTTTCAATGTCGCCTGCGCCAGGTTGGCCTCGGCGCGGGCGCCCGCGGCCTGCACGTTCGACAGCGCGGCCTGCAGCGAGGCCGGGTCGATGCGGAACAGCACCGTGCCGGCCTTAACGTCGCTGCCTTCGGTGAACAGGCGTTTCTGCACGATGCCCGGCACGCGGGCGCGGACCTGGGCGCTGCGGGTGGCTTCGATGCGGCCCGGCAGTTCATTGGTGATCGCCACGCGCTCGGGCGCCACGGTTACCACCGACACTTCGGGCGGCGGCATGGCGGCGGGCGCAGCCTGGGCGTCGGGCTTCTTGTCGCCGCACGCGGAGAGCGCCAGCAGCGCAAGGGTGGCAGCGGCCACGGTGGACGTTCGGAAGACTGTCATCGGTATCTCGCACAAAAAAGAACCGTGCTGGCACACGGCAGGGTTGTCTGGAACAGCGGAAGCAAAACAGGGTAGCAGGCGGCTGGCGCGGCTGAATACGCGAAACGGACAGGCACGCTGCAAAGGTTTGGTATTATATATACATTCATGAATGTATGTTTGTGTTGCCTTCGATTTTATGTTTCGACAGGGCAACCGGTTACCGGGACAGTATGGCCAGATCGACCAAGGAAGAAGCATTGGAAACCCGCAACCGCATCCTCGATGCGGCCGAAGATGTATTTCACGCCCATGGCGTCTCGCGCACGTCGCTGGCACATGTTGCCGAAGCGGCCAACGTCAGCCGCGGCGCGATCTACTGGCATTTCAGGAACAAGGGCGACCTGTTCGACGCCATGTGCGAACGGGTGCGGTTGCCGATGGAGGACATGGCCGCGGCCGGCAAGGACGTGCGCGAAATGGACCCGCTGCAACAGTTGCGCAAGACTATACTGTTCGTGCTGCACGAAGTCAGGCACAACCCGCATTCGCGCAAGGTGCTGGGCATCGTTTTCCACAAGTGCGAATTCGTCGAGGCGGCCGGACCCATCATCGAACGCCAGCAGGACGTGTTCCTGCGCGGCCGCGCCGACCTCGAGACCATCCTGCGCAATGCGGTGGCCCGCGGCCAGTTGCCGTCCGCCCTCGACACGGCGCTGGCGGCCATCATGCTGCAGGCCCAGATCGACGGCCTGATCAATATCTCGCTATTCACTCCGGACAGCGCCGACTTCGACGCCCATGCCGAACGCATGGTCGACGCCGCCATCGAGATGCTGCGCTGCGCGCCGTCGCTGCGCCTGCCCCAAGTGACAACACGCGGCTGAGGGTTCGGCACGGCCGCTTGAGACGTGCCAAGGCGATCGGCACGGCGCCGCCTTACTCTCCCTGACCTCGACAGGACGCGAAGGGGAGGGATGGCGATGGCTGATGCAACCGCGTTGTTTTCCGATGGGCTCGACCTGCTGGCCGAATTCCTTGCCCGTTCCCGTGCCGTCGACGACGGCATCGATGCGAGCTACGACCAGCTTCAGCAATGGCATGCGGCCGCTGCCGAACTGGCGCGCTGGAGCGGCGCAGCCGGGAACGCGATCGTGCTGGACCAGTCGGCCTTGCGCATCACAGTGCCGCCGGATCTCTGGAACCAGTTGTATGCAAGGGCGCTTGGCGTCGGACGGGAGGTGGCGCCGGACCGGACCGGCGTGGCGACCCGCGGCGTCGGCGGCATGCTGGCGGCGCTGAGCCGCCTTCCCGCCATGGCCGCCGAGATGCAGCACAGCGGAACGGAAATCCAGATGGACGGCGTGGACGATGCGCCCTGGCTGCTGTTGCCCTGGGCGCCGCTCAAGGCGCTGCTGCTGCGCGACCGGCTGCTGGCGCACGAGGCAACGCGGCCGCGACCGCTGCTGGGCGGATTGCCGGCAAGCGTCGCCAGGTTCGACGCCGCCGCGAAGCGCCATGGCATGCTGGTGCAGCACGACGGCCAGCTCTTGCAGCTGCTTTGCCCCGTTGCCTGGTCGGCGCGCATTGCCGGCGAGCTCGGGCGCCATTTCACCGAAAGCGTGCTGCTGCTGTTCCGGCTGATGTTCCACGGTCCGGACCAGGGCTGGGGCTGGGATCCTGCATCGGCCCAGTGCGCCGGCCTGCTTGCGCTGATCGACGATGCCGAGGACGCCGGGCTTGCCGATTTCGGCGACTTTCGCGACTGCTGCGCGCGGCTGGCGGCAGCGATCGGCGGCGACCAGACGGTGGACCGGGACGCGCTGATGGCGGAGGCGGTCGCCGAGCTCGCCGCACTATGGCCGGCGGCCTATCTGCAGCCGGGCCATCCGTCCTGCAGCCTGATGGCAGGCTGGATGACGCAGGTCCATCCGGAAGCGTCGATCGCGCCGGACGCCCTGCTCGGTCCGGGCGTGGCGGTCGGCTGTGGCTGCGAGGTCGGTGCCGGCGCGGTGCTGCAGAACGGCGCCAGCGTTGCGCCGCGCCAGGTGGTGCCGCCGGGCGTGGTCATCGGCGCCGGCGCCGCGGTCGACTGCATTGCGCTGTCGGGCAATGCGCTGCCGCCCGGCACGCTGCTGTGCGGCAGCGTCATCCTCTACCGCAAGGTGTCGATCGGCAGGCAGGTAACGCTGGGCCATGATGCGGAAATCGGGTTCGGCGTGACCATACCGGACGGCGTGCAGGTGGCGGCCGGCGCCCGGGTCTACGCGCTGCGGCTGGGCGCCTGCGTGCGCCTGCCGGCCGGCACCGTGATCGGCGGCAACCTCACGGTGGAGCAGTACGTCGGGTTCGGCCGGGACGTGCGCATCGGTGCCAATGTCGTGATACGGCGTGGCGCCATCATCGGGGACGGTGTGTGCCTGCCGTCCGACACCGAGATCGCCGCCGGCGCCTGTATGCAGCGCTGCGCGATCGCGACGGGTGCAAGGCTGGATCCGGGCGTCATCATCCATGGCGACCTGTCCGTGGGCGCGCGCGCCAGGATAGGCGCCATCGTCAACTTCGGCGCGAACGCGGCGATCGGTCCGGGCGTCGCCGTGCCTGCCGGCGTGACCGTGCAGGCTGGCGCACATATCGGCATGCTGGAACTGCATGGATCGTGGCTGCCGCCAGGTACCGTGCTGGGCGGCAACCTGCGGATGGGACGGCATTGCCAGGTGGGCTCGGGTGTCGTGTTCGAAGGCGATAACGTCATCGGCAGCCATCTCGACCTGCCGGACGGCCTGCGCATCGCCCGGGGTGCACGCATACAGCGCCTGGTGCTGGACGGCGCCAGCGTGCCGGCGGGCACCGTCGTATGCGGCAATGTCGTCGTTGCGCCCGGCGCACGGATCGGCCGCGGCGTGACGTTCGAGGCCGGCGTCGTGGTGAAAGCGGCATCCGTGCCGGACGGCGTCACCGTGATGCGGCGCGCCGTCGTCAATCATTGCGACGTGGCGGGTGCGAAACTGCCGCGCGGCACCTGCATCGGCGGCGACCTTTACCTGGCGCCCGGGGTGGAGCTCGGACGGAATGTCCGGCTGCACAAGGGCGTCAGGATCCATTGCGCCTGCCGCATCCCGGATGGGGTTATGTTCCTGCCCGAGGCCATCGTCGACTGGTTCCAGGTTGCGCCGGGGGTCGTGCTGCCGCCCGGAACGCGTGTAGCCGGCAGCATCTGCCTGAAGCGCGGCGTGGTGATCGGTGCGGGCGTCACCCTGGGCGCGGGCACGATCGTGGAAAACGGGGTGCGGATTCCCAACGGTGCGCAGTTGGCGCGCAGCGCCTCGGTGCGGCAGCTGGACATTGCCCGTGACGCCAGCCTGCCGGGTTCCTTCACGCTGTACGGCGACGCCGTGCTGGGCGCCGGCGCCGTCATCGGTGAGCGGGTCGTGCTGGGGGCGCATGTCGAAGTCGGCCCCGGGGTCGCGCTGCCGCCAGGCGTGACGGTCGTCGCCAACGCCCGCATCGCCTCGCTGCGCATTGCCGCCGACGTGCGCCTTCCCGACGGCACCAGGCTGGGCGGCGACCTGGTCCTGCGGCACGGCGTGCGGGTGGGGCAGGACGTGACGTTCGGCGCCGCGGTCGACGTCGGTCCGCATGTGCTCGTGCCGGACGGTGTCCTGGTGGCGCCGGGCGCCCGCGTGCGGGTGCTGTCGGTGGCCGCCGGCGTGCTGCCGGGGCACGATGTGTGGATCCATGGCGACCTGAGCGCGGCTGCCGGCGCCCGGGTCGCGCCCGGCGTTCGATTGGGCGACGGCGTGGTGCTCGAAGCCGGCTGCAGCATCGGCAGCGGCGTCGGGTTGCCGGCAGGCGTCATCGTAGAAGGGGGAAGCCGCGTGAACTGCATCGACATCGCGGCCGGCGTCCGCCTGCCGCCGCAGACCCGCATCGCCGGCGACCTGCAGATTGCGCCGGAGGTGCTGGTAGGACGGCGGGTGTGCTTCGGCCACGATGTCTGCATCGGTCCGGGCATCGTGCTGCCCGACGACACGGTGCTGATGGATCATGCGAGGGTAAACCGGCTGGACGTGGCAGGCGATGCGATATGCGGCGCCGGACTGACGCTGTGCGGCGATGCGGTGATCGGCGCGGGGGCCACGATAGACGGCGCGGCGACCCTGGGCCATGGCGCGGTGATAGGCGCCGGCGTTACTCTGCCCAGAGGCTGCGTGGTCGCGTCCCATGCGCTGGTGCGCATGCTGCGGCTGGGCGCGGGCGTGCAGTTGCCGGAAGAATTCAGCATTGCCGGCGACCTTTGCCTCGAAGATGGCGTGCAGGTCGGCGAGCGGGTGCAGTTCGGCGCCGGCGTCGTGGTCGGGGCCGGCGTCGTCATCGGCCCTGGCGCGGTCCTGGGCGACAACGTCGTGGTCTGCGCCGCCGCTGTCATCGGCGCGCATGCCTGCGTGGCGGCACTTGCCGCCGTGGATGCCGGCGGGCTTGTCGGTAGCGGCGAATTCGTGCAGTGCGCGCTGCCGGCAGCGGACGCCCACTTCGCTTGCTGGCAGGCATACCTGTCTCCGGGGGCCGCGTTTGTCGAGGCGCCGCAGCTGCCTGCTGCCAATGCGCCGCCGCCGTCGGCGCCGGTCGACATCCCCATGCCGGCGGCGTGGCGGCCGCAGCCTGGCTACGTCAGGCTGCCGGGGCCGCGTACCTGACAGGCAGCATCGACCGATGGCGCTATTGGCTGTTGCCGGAACGCCTTCGGCGACATGGTTGTGGGGGGAGCCAGGATGGGGCTCCGGTGCAGCCGCAGTGCGGTGAGGCATTTTCATGCCGGCCTGCACCAGAAGTGCCGCTTGCGCGCAGCGACCGTTGCCGTTGCCGTTGCCGTTGCCGTTGCCGTTGCCGTTGCCG
>CAUQYP010000121.1:0-12706 GCA_963522035.1 uncultured Noviherbaspirillum sp.
CCGATTTCGGCACCAGCGACGTGTCGCCATCGACGGGGGCCCACGTCAAAAGCAAAACCAACGGCAACGGCAACGGCAACGGCCACGGCAACGGCAACGGCCACGGCCACGGCCACGGCAACGGCAAAACCAACGGCCACGGCCACGGCCACGGCCACGGCCAGGGCCACGATTACTGCTGCGAGTTACGCCCTACTGGCCTAGGTTGCCCCATTCAAGGCAGCAGCGGCTGCCGTCTTGCCTGCTTGCCCTTGACGTCAGCCAGGATCTTGTCCATCACCGAGAGCCGGTAGGACGTGGCCGGGTGCAGGGCGGTATAGCCGCTGAGCGTGCTTGGCGGATACAAGGACGCCAGCCGCTCCCAGAAACGCGGCGCTGAATCAATCTCGTAGCCGGCGCGGGCGACCATGTAGAGCGACAGCGTATCGGCGGCAGCATCCATGGCCTGCGGCATGGGCTTCATGCCGGACATGCCGGCCATGGTCGACATGTCTGGCCGTATGCGGATCAGGTTGTCGATAATCGCGCCGGCGGTGCCGGTCGTGCGTTGCGAGCGCGCATGGTTCAGCGAGTTGTGCGCCATTTCCTTGGCCAGCACATAGGCCAGCTCATTGTCGCTGGCGGCGAAATTCATCATGCCGCGGGTAATAAGCACGCGCCGGCCATCGTTGTAGGCGCTCACATTGTCCGCATTGCCAAGCTCGATGCTATAGGCGCACGCTCGGGTGAACGGCACGGTTATCTGTACCGGCGCGCCGTTGCGCACCATGGTCAGCCGGGCCGATGTGCCGCTGGTAATCAGGGGCGCCAGCATGGTGGCGGCCTGGCGTTCGGCGCCTGGCCCGGGCGCCACCGGCTTGCCCTCGACCATCGACAGTTTGTCGCCGACCCGGATGCCGGCGCGGGCAGCGCCGCTGCCGGCCAGCACGCCCATCACCTGCAACCTGTCGTCCATGCCGTACAGCTGTTGCGCCGCTTCGCTCAGCTCATCCGAAAACGAATATTTGCTCTTTGCGGTGAAGCCCAGCAGGTTGCGCGCATTGCCCTTGCAAAGCTCGGTGTTATTGACCAGCAGCGGCGCCGCCACCCGGTACAGCCGGTCCTGCTGGGCGACGATATCGCGCAGCATGACCTGCTGCGGCGTTGGCGCCGGCGGCGCGGTGACGACCGGAGCGGCCGGGCCGGGGAAGGACGGCATGGACGGGGTGCTCAGCGGCACCTGGCTGGCGCAGGCGGCGAGCAGTGCCAGTGGCAGCAGCGCCAGCCGCCGTCCATGGCGGAGGCATGAAGGTACAAGCGTGGTAATGACATGCATGAATGGCTCCCTTAATGTTTGCCGGTGCTGCCGAAGCCGCCGGCGCCGCGCTCGCTGGCGCCGAATTCTTCGACCACGTTCAGTTCGAGCTGGAGCACCGGGACGACGACCAGTTGCGCCAGCCTGTCCATCGGTTGCAGCGTGAATTCGGCCTGCCCGCGGTTCCAGGTGGAAATCATCAATTCGCCCTGGTAGTCCGAGTCGATCAACCCGACCAGGTTGCCGAGCACGATGCCATGCTTGTGGCCCATGCCGCTGCGCGGCAGGATCATTGCGGCGTAGCCAGGGTTGCCGATGTGGATGGCGAGGCCGGTCGGCACCAGGTGGGTGGCGCCGGGCGCGATGGTCAGCGGCTCGGAGATGGCCGCGCGCAGGTCGAGGCCGGCGCTGCCCGCGGTGGCATAGGCCGGCAGCAGTTCCTTCATGCGCGGATCAAGTATCTTGACGTCGATTTTTTTCATGGCTTTTCGGGTTTGTCGAAACCGGCAGCCATGGCGCTGGCGCTGCTTCAGGCGCGCAGGCGGCTGGCGATTTCACGGATTAACTGTCTTGCGAGCTGCAGCTTGCCCGCTGCAGGTAGTGCGGTATGGCCGTGCTGGTCGAACAGCACCAGTTCGTTGCGGTCGCTGCCGAAGGTGTCCGGGCCAATATTGCCGACCAGCAGCGGAATCCCTTTTTTCTCGCGTTTGGCGCGGCCAAATGCAAGCAGGTTGCCCGATTCGGCGGCAAAGCCGACACAATACGGCTTATTTGCCAAAGCGGCAACCGAGGCCAGGATGTCGGGATTCTGCTCGAACACCAACGGCGGCATCGCACCGCCGTCATCTTTCTTCAGCTTGTGGTCGCTGGCATTCGCGACCCGCCAGTCGGCCACCGCCGCTACCGCGATGAACACGTCCTGGCCTGGCACCTGGGCCATGACCGCATCATGCATCTGCTGCGCGGTGGTGACATCGATGCGCCGCACGCCGTAAGGCGCAGCCAGCGCGGTTGGGCCGGAGATCAGCAGCACCTCGGCGCCGGCTTCACGGGCGGCGCGGGCCAGTGCGTAGCCCATCTTGCCCGACGACAGGTTGGTAATGCCGCGCACCGGGTCGATCGGCTCGAACGTCGGGCCGGCCGTCAGCAGCACCCGTTTGCCGGCCAGCGACTTGGGGATGAAGGATGCAACGATTTCCTCGACCAGCTGTTCCGGCTCCAGGACCCGGCCCATGCCGACTTCGCCGCAGGCCTGCTCGCCGGCGGCGGGACCCAGGATGGCGATGCCGTCCTCGCGCAGGCAGGCGACGTTGCGGCGGGTTGCCGGGTTTTGCCACATCTCGACATTCATTGCCGGCGCCACCATCAGCGGCAGCGTTGCCGGCCGCGCCACGCACAGCGTCGACAGCAGGTCGTCGCAGGCACCGTGCGCCAGCTTGGACAGGAAGTCGGCCGAGCAGGGCGCGATGACGATCGCGTCGGCGTCACGGGTCAGGTCGATGTGCGGCATGTTGTTGGGAATGCGCGCATCCCACTGGTCGAAGTAGACCGGCTTGCCGGATACCGCCTGCATCGTCACCGGCGTCATGAAATGGGTGGCGGCTTCGGTCATGACCACCTGCACCGAGGCGCCGGCCTTCACCAGCGAACGTGTGAGTTCGGCCGACTTGTAGCAGGCGACGCCGCCAGTCAGGCCGAGAACGATTTTCCTGCCGTCGAGATCCATGTCCTGGTTCCTTGTTGTACTTTCGCGCCTAGCGGTTGACCCGGCGCAGTTCATCGACGATGAACATGACGGCGCCGATGCAGATCGCGCTGTCGGCGACATTGAAGGCAGGCCAGTGCCAGCCGGCGACGTGGACATCGAGGAAATCGATGACGTGGCCATAGGCGAGACGGTCGATCAGGTTGCCGATCGCGCCGCCCAGCACCAGCGCCAGCGCCCAGCAGAACAGGCGCTGGCCGGCGTGGCGCTTGAGCAGGTAGACGATGAAGATCGCGGCGGCAATCGCAATCGCGGAAAAAAAGTAGCGCTGCCAGCCGCCCTCGGACGCCAGGAAGCTGAATGCCGCGCCCTTGTTATAGGCCAGCACCAGGTTGAAGAAGGACGTCACGGGCTTGATTTGCCCATAGCTGAACGTCTGCACGATCATGATCTTGGTCAGCTGGTCGAGCAGCACGATCAGCGCGGCGATGCACAGCCACTGGGTAATGCCGGCGGCGGGTTTGGGCGTGAAGACGGTTTTCTTTGCGGTGGCCATAGTACGAGTCGGATGCGGTGCGCTGCGGGTTGGGAAAGCAGGTGAGGGCCGGGCGTGCAGCCTTCACCTGCGGTGGCGGTAGGGTCAGGCGTAGCGGCGTGCTTCGCCCGGTCCGTAGAGGTTGCTGACGCAGCGTGCGCAGATGCCCGGATAACGCGCGTCGGCGCCGACGTCCTTGCGGTAGTGCCAGCAGCGCTCGCATTTTTCGGCATCGGCCGGCGTGACCGTCACGCTGTCCTCGCCTTCCGCGGCGCCGGTGACGCGGGCAGCCGAGGTGATCAGTACGAACTTCAGGTCGTCTCCCAGGCTTTCCAGCAGGGCCTGGCGCTCGCCGCCGGCACGGATCTCCACTTCCGCCTGCAGCGACGAGCCGATCGCGCCGGACACGCGCACTTCCTCCAGCTCTTTCGTGACGTCGGCGCGGATTTCACGGAGGCGGCTGTACTTGTCCAGCAGCGCTGCATGGTCCTCGACCCGGGGCAGCAGGTGGAAGGTCTGGGTGAAGATGGTCTCGCCGCTTGCCGCCAAGGTTTCGGCGTCGGCGAAGTTGGCCCAGGCTTCTTCCGCGGTGAACGACAGGATGGGCGCCATCAGCCGCAGCAGCGCATGCGTGATGTGCCAGAGCGCGGTTTGCGCCGAGCGCCGGATCTGCGAATCGGCGCCGGCCGTGTACAGCCGGTCCTTCAATATGTCGAGATAGAAGCCGCCCAGGTCTTCCGAGCAATACATCTGCAGCTTGCCGGTCACCGGGTGGAACTCATAAGCCTGCAGGTGGGCCAGGATTTCATCCTGCAGCTGCTGGATGCGGGCCAGCGCATAGCGGTCCACTTCGAGCATGTCGGCCACCGGCACCGCGTGCAGCGCAGGGTCGAAGTCGGAGGTGTTGGCCAGCAGGAAGCGCAGCGTGTTGCGGATGCGGCGGTAGCTCTCGACCACCCGCTTCAGGATCTCGTCGGAGATCGACAGCTCGCCGGAATAGTCGGTGGCGGCGACCCACAGCCGGAGGATTTCCGCACCCAGCGAGTCCGACACCTTTTGCGGGGCGACCACGTTGCCCTTGGACTTGGACATCTTCTTGCCCTCGCCGTCGACCACGAAGCCGTGCGTCAGCAGCGCCTTGTAGGGCGGGCAGCCGTTGAGCATGGACGAAGTCAGCAGGGACGAATGGAACCAGCCGCGATGCTGGTCCGAGCCTTCCAGGTACAGGTCAGCCGGAAAGTCCGACTGCTGCGCATGCGAGCCGCGCAGCACGGTCTGGTGCGTGGTGCCGGAGTCGAACCAGACGTCCAGCGTGTCGCGGTTCTTCACGTACTGGTCGGCGTCATCGCCCAGCAGTTCGCGCGGATCGAGCGCATGCCAGGCTTCGATGCCGCGCGCCTCGACCAGCTTCGCCACCGCTTCCAGCAGTTCGGGCGTCCGCGGGTGCAGCTGGCCGCTTTCCTTGTGGACGAAGAAGGCCATCGGCACGCCCCATTGCCGCTGGCGCGACAGCGTCCAGTCCGGGCGGTTGGCTATCATGCCGTGCAGCCGGGCCTTGCCCCACGCCGGGTAGAACGCGGTTTCCTCGATGCCGCGCAGCGCGGCGTCGCGCAGGGTCTCGCCGCCGTCCTTCGGCGCCACGTCCATGCCGGCGAACCACTGCGAGGTGGCGCGGTAGATGATGGGCGTCTTGTGGCGCCAGCAGTGCATATAGCTGTGGTCGAACATCACCAGCTTGAACAGCGAGCCGGCCGCCTCCAGCGCGCCGCAGATCGGCTTGGATGCTTCCCAGATCGTCATGCCGCCGAACAGCGGCAGCCAGGACGCATAGCGGCCGTCGCCCATCACCGGGTTCAGGATGTCGTCGTCCTTCATGCCGTGCGCCTTGCACGAGATGAAGTCGTCGACGCCATAGGCCGGCGACGAATGGACGATGCCGGTGCCGGTGTCGAGCGTCACGTAGTCGCCCAGGTAGATCGGCGAGAGCCGGTCGTAGCCGGCGTCGGCGCCAGCCAGCGGGTGGTGGAAGGCAATGCCGGACAGCGCGGCGCCGGCGCAGGTGGCGATGACGCGGCCTTCCAGGCCGTAGCGCTGCAGGCAGGCGTCGACCAGGTCTTCGGCCAGCACCAGCAGCAGCGGCTCGCCGTTGCGCTCGGTCTGCACCAGCGCATAGCTGAACTCGGGGTGGACGTTCAGCGCCTGGTTGGCCGGGATGGTCCAGGGCGTGGTGGTCCAGATCACCGCGTAGCCACGCCCGGTCGGCAGGCTGCCGAGGTTGAACGCGGTGGCCAGCCGGTCGTGCTGGGCGAACGCGAAGCCGACGTCGATGGCCGGGTCGCGCTTGTCCTGGTATTCGACTTCCGCTTCGGCCAGCGCCGAGCCGCAGTCGAAGCACCAGTTGACCGGCTTCAGGCCACGATACACATAGCCCTTTTCCAGGATAGTGCCCAGCGCGCGGATCTCGTCGGCTTCATTGCTGAAGTTCATGGTCTGGTATGGGTTGTCCCATTCGCCCAGCACGCCCAGGCGGATGAAGTCCTTCTTCTGCCGCTCGATCTGCTCGGCGGCATAGGCGCGCGACTTTTCCAGCACCTCGGCGGTCGGCAGGCCCTTGCCGTACTGCTTCTCGATCTGGATCTCGATCGGCATGCCGTGGCAGTCCCAGCCCGGCACATACTGGGCGTCGAAACCGGCCAGCTGGCGCGCCTTGACGATCATGTCCTTCAGGATCTTGTTGACCGCGTGGCCGATGTGGATGTCGCCATTCGCATACGGCGGGCCGTCATGCAGGATGAACTTCTCGCGGCCGCGCGACGCCTCGCGGATCTTCTGGTACACGCGGCGCTCCTGCCACTGCTTCACCCATTGCGGTTCGCGTTTGGCGAGATCGCCGCGCATCGGGAAGGGGGTCTCGGGCATGTTGACCGGGTAACGGCTTTGCGGCTTGGCGGGCGGTTTGCTGGGTTTATTGTCTGACATGGAATGGCCTTGCTGGAATCGGTGTCTGTTGGTTCGCCCGCATGGTGCAGGCGTCAGGGAGCAATCTGTGCGGTGACGCTGGCGTCAAATTCGGTCGGTCGCGGACACGGCGCCGCTGTTGCGTTCGCGGAACCAGCCGCGCGCCTGCAGTTCATCGTTCTTGATGGCGGCGGTCAGCGCCGCCAGCCCGTCGTATTTTTCCTCGTCGCGCAGCTTTGCCAGGAACTCGACGCGGACCAGCTTGCCGTAGCACGCCTGGTCGAAGTCGAAAACATGGGTTTCCAGCAGGACCCGGCCGCTGTCGTCGACGGTAGGCCGCACGCCCAGGCTGGCGACTGCCGGCAGCGGATGCGAATGCGGCGTCAGGCCATGCACCTGGACCACGAAAATGCCGGACAGCGCCGGGCGGCGATGGCCGATGCGCAAATTCAGCGTCGGAAAGCCGAGCGTGCGTCCGAGTTTCTGGCCGTGGATCACATGGCCGGACACCGTATAACTATGGCCGAGCAACGCACGCGCGTGGTCGAAGTCGCCAGCGGCAAGCGCCTGGCGTATTGCCGATGACGAGATGCGCATGCCGTCGTTATTCACTGCAGGCAGGGCGACGACCTCGAAGCCGTGGCGCTGCCCGGCTTCCTTCAGCGTGGCGATGGTGCCGGCGCGCCGGCTGCCGTAGCAAAAGTCTTCGCCGACGATCAGCCATTTCACGTGCAGGCCGTCGACCAGGACTTTCTTCACGAATTCTTCCGGGCCAAGGGCGGCGAACTGCGCATTGAAATGCTCGACGATCACCCGGTCCACGCCGGCGTTGGACAGCGACTGCAGCTTGTCGCGCAGGCTGGCGATGCGCGCCGGCGCTTTCGACAGGTCGCCGGCGCGCTGGGCAAAATACTCTCGCGGATGCGGCTCGAAGGTCATGACCGCGGTTTCCAGGTCCAGGCGGTCCGCGGCGTCGCGCAGCCGCGCCAGCAGGGCCTGGTGGCCGCGGTGCACGCCGTCGAAATTGCCGATGGTCAGCGCGCAGGGTGCGCGCGATTCGGCATTGGGTAGTCCGCGAAATACCTTCATGGTCGGGAAGCCGGTGGAAAACGGGTCGCAAAACCGTCGATTATACGGGCAAACCTTTGCTTTTCCGTATCACGGCCGCGCCTCAACCTGGAAGAATCGGCTTCTGCCGGTAATATTGTTCAAGCAATTCAAGCACTTGGGGATACGCCGCGCCGAGCGGCGCCGGCCGCGTGAAGAATGCCTCGGACGCGACCGCGAAAAACTCGGCGGGCGCTTCGGCGCCATACGGGTCCATCGGCAGCGCCCGCGCCAGTTCGGCATAGCGCTCCAGGTGGCTGTCATTTTCTTCATCGAAGCCAGCCGGCAAACGTTGCTCCAGGGCGTAGACGCGCCGGCAGAAGTCGTCGAAGGCAGCAGAAAATACTGTCGTCCAATGGGCGGGCGAGATGGACTGGTGGAACTGCGCGAGAAAGGGCGGGCAGCCGTTGGCGCCGCCGCTGCCCATGTCGATCTTGTGCACGAATTCATGGATCACCAGGTTGCCGCCGTCGTCCCACGCATGGTCTTCCTGCGCATCTTCCCAGGACAGCACCACCGCGCCGCCCGCGTCCAGCGCCTCGCCGGCCATCGGCGCCTCCCATTCGTGCACCACGCCCGCCTCGTCCACTTCACTGTGCCGCACGATGAAGGCGGACGGATAGACGATGACGGCGGCCATGTCCTTATACAGGTCCAGGCTCAGGTTCAGCACCGGCAGGCAGGCCTGGGCGGCGATGCAGAGAGCGATGTCGTCGGTGACGGCCAGGCCGCCGGCGCCGCTGATCGCATGCGTCGCAAGAAAGCGTTCGGTCAACCCATGCAGCCGGCGCAGTTCGTCGTCGCCTAGCCGCGCCAGGAAGGGCATGCCGTGCAGCGCCTCTTCCCACAGCGTTACCGGTATCCGGGGCGGCGCCCGGCGAAACAGGCGCCGGATCAACTCCATGACTGCTGCGCCGTCACATCGAACCCCACAGCGCATTCAGCGCAGCCAGCGCCGCCAGGCCGGCGGTCTCGGTACGCAGGACCCGCGGTCCCATCGACAGGGGCAACGCGCCCTGCGCCATCGCAGCGTTTTCCTCGGCCTCGGTAAAGCCGCCTTCCGGTCCGATCATCAGCGTGACCGATTGTGCCGGATGATGACGCGCCCAGTCCGACAGCGGCTGGTCGGCGCGTGGGGTCAGCAGGACCCGCCGGTGCATGTCATGCTGGCTGATCCAGCCGGCGAAGTCTGCCGTGTCGGCCAGATGGGGCAGCCGGTTGCGGCCGCATTGCTCGGCAGCAGCCACAATAATGCCTTGCCAGTGCGTTGCTTTCTTTGCTGCCCGCTCAGCCGACAAACGCACAACGCAGCGTTGCGCTGCCAGGGGCTGGATCGCCGTAGCGCCGAGTTCGACGGCTTTTTCGACGATCCAGTCCATCTTGCTGCCCTCGGGCAAAGCCTGCGCCAGCGTGATTGCCTGCGGCAGTTCGGCTTCGCGTGGTATGAACAGTTTGATTTCAGCGTCTGCCCGTCGTTTTTCCAGATGGGCCAGTGTCGCCGCGTATTCACCGCCACGGCCGTCGAACAAGGTGACTTGCGCGCCGGTTTCCAGTCTTAATACCTGTAAGTGATGTGCTACATGGTCAGGAAGGGCGATAGTCGCCCCAACGACTAGCGGTTCCGGGCAATAGAATCGGGGCATAGTGGTTTCAGTAAGAGTGGGCGACCGATTCTAGGCCAGCCTTGCCTGACTGTCACTGTTGGCGCGTCGACAAGAATGATTGAACAATAATGCTTTCACTGTGGCAACGGTTTGCGCGCCCGGGAACTACGTTCGCCAACGTCAGTCTGGTAAAATATGCGGCTTTGCAGCAAGGCCCACGCCCGCGTTACGCCTCTCCACTACCCCCTAGCGATCATGACTTCACTTTCTTCCCCGAACAGAATGGCCAATGCAATCCGTGCGCTGGCAATGGATGCCGTGCAAAAAGCCAACTCCGGCCATCCCGGCATGCCCATGGGCATGGCAGAGATTGCTGTCGCGTTGTGGAGCAGGCACTACCGGCATAACCCGGCCAATCCGCGCTGGATCAACCGCGACCGCTTCGTCCTGTCCAACGGCCACGGCTCCATGCTGCTGTATGCGCTGTTGCACCTGACCGGCCATGACATGCCGATGGACGAGATCCGCAACTTCCGCCAGTTGCACTCGAAGACCCCGGGTCACCCGGAATACGAAATCACGCCAGGCGTGGAAACCAGCACCGGCCCGCTGGGTCAGGGCCTGGCCAACGCAGTCGGCATGGCGCTGGCCGAAAAGCTGCTGGCTGCGCATTTCAACCGTCCGGGCATGGAGGTCGTCGACCACAACACCTATGTATTTACCGGAGACGGCTGCCTGATGGAAGGCATTTCCCATGAGGCTTGTTCGCTGGCCGGAACGCTGGGCTTGTCCAAGCTGATCGTTCTGTACGACGATAATGGCATCTCCATCGACGGCAAGGTCGAAGGCTGGTTCAGCGACGATACGCCGAAGCGCTTCGAAGCCTATGGCTGGAATGTGATCCGCGGTGTCGACGGCCATGATGTCGATGCCGTCGATGGCGCGATCCGCCAGGCGCGCGACGCCGGCAAGCCGACGCTAATCTGCTGCAAGACCGTGATCGGCAAGGGCGCGCCGACCCTGCAGGGCAGCGACAAGGTGCATGGCGCCGCGCTCGGCGACAAGGAAATCTCCCTGACCCGTACGGCGCTGGGCTGGTCGGAGCAGCCGTTCGAGATCCCTGCCGACGTCTATGCCGACTGGGATGCACGCGAAGAGGGCGCCCGCGTCGAAAGCGACTGGAACAAGCAGTTCGCGCTGTACCAGGAAAAATATCCGCAGGAAGCCGCCGAACTGCAGCGGCGCATGAAGGGCGAACTGCCAGCCGGTTTCGACGAGACCGTACGTCACTACCTCGCCAGCTGCGTCGAAAAGCAGGAAACCATCGCCACCCGCAAGGCCAGCCAGAATGCGATCCAGGCGCTGGCCCAGGTGCTGCCGGAATTCCTCGGCGGTTCGGCCGACCTGACCGGCTCCAACCTGACCAACTGGAAGGAATCGGTTGCCGTGCGCGCCAACCAGCCGGGCAACCACATCAACTACGGCGTGCGCGAATTCGGCATGAGCGCGATCCTGAACGGCATTACCCTGCACGGCGGCTTCATCCCGTTCGGCGCGACCTTCCTGACGTTTTCCGACTACGGCCGCAATGCGCTGCGCATGGCCGCGCTGATGAAGATCCGCACGCTGTTCGTGTTCACCCACGACTCCATCGGCCTGGGCGAAGACGGCCCGACCCACCAGGCCGTGGAGCACGTCTCCAGCCTGCGCCTGATCCCGAACCTGGATAACTGGCGTCCGTGCGACACGGTCGAGTCCGGGGTTGCCTGGGCCGAATCGGTCAAGCGGAAAAACGGCCCGTCCACGCTGATCTTCTCGCGCCAGAACCTGCCGTTCCAGCAGCGCAGCGACGCGCAGATTGCCGACATTGCGCGCGGCGGCTATGTGCTGCGCGACGCCGCCGATGCGAAAGCGATCCTGATCGCTACCGGTTCGGAAATCGAACTGGCGGTGAAAGCGGCCGATGCGCTGGCCGCGGAAGGTATCGCGGTGCGTATCGTGTCCATGCCCTGCACCGACGTGTTCGACCGCCAGGACTCGGCCTACAAGGCCAGCGTATTGACCAAAGGCATACCGCGTGTTGCGGTGGAAGCCGGCGTGTCCGACTTCTGGTACAAGTATGTCGGCCTCGAAGGTGCGGTCATCGGTATCGATACCTTCGGTGAATCTGCGCCCGCCGGTGTGCTGTTCAAGCACTTTGGCTTTACGACTGAGAAAGTAGTGGCTGCCGTCAAGATGGTTCTGGCCTGAGCCTGGCCGCGAATTCGATTTGCTTACACTGTCCTGGAGATAAAAAAATGACCATCAAGGTTGCAATCAACGGCTACGGCCGCATCGGCCGCAACGTACTGCGTGCGCATTACGAAAGCGGCAAGAAGAACGACATCCAGATCGTCGCGATCAACGACCTGGGCGACGCCAAGTCGAATGCCCACCTGACCCGCTACGACACCGCGCACGGCAAGTTTCCCGGCACCGTGGAAGTCGACGGCGACTTCATGGTGGTCAACGGCGACCGCATCCGCGTCTTCGCGCAGCGCAATCCCGCCGAGATTCCATGGGGCGAGCTGGGCGTGGACGTGGTTCTGGAATGCACCGGCTTCTTCACGACAAAGGAAAAGGCATCGGCTCACCTGAAGGGCGGCGCCAAGAAAGTCATCATTTCCGCGCCCGGCGGCAAGGATGTCGACGCCACCATCGTCTTCGGCGTCAACAATTCGGTGCTGAAAGCATCCGACACCGTGATTTCCAACGCGTCCTGCACGACCAACTGCCTGGCGCCGCTGGTCAAGCCGCTGAACGACAAGATCGGCCTGGAAAACGGCTTGATGACCACGGTCCATGCGTACACCAACGACCAGGTGCTGACCGACGTGATGCATGAGGACCTGCGCCGCGCCCGTTCCGCGACCATGAGCATGATCCCGACCAAGACCGGCGCTGCCGCCGCGGTTGGCCTGGTGCTGCCGGAACTGAACGGCAAGCTGGACGGTTATGCGATCCGCGTCCCGACCATCAATGTTTCCATCGTCGACCTGTCGTTCATCGCCAAGCGCGACACCACGGTGGACGAGATCAACAGCATCATGAAGGAAGCTTCCGAAGGCGCGCTGAAAGGCATCCTGACCTACCAGACCGAACCGCTGGTCTCGGTCGACTTCAACCATAACCCGGCGTCGAGCAACTTCGACTCGACCCTGACCAAGGTCTCGGGCCGCCTGGTGAAGGTGTCGTCGTGGTATGACAACGAGTGGGGTTTCTCGAACCGCATGCTGGATACTACCGTTGCGCTGATGGCAGCGAAGTAAGCGGTTTTGCTGCATTGGAAACGCCCCGCGCCTGCGGGGCGTTTTCGTTTGTGGGTGGCGTTGCCGGCACTTGGAGCGGATCCAGCCTGACTGGCTCGCCGTGCCCTGGCCGGCTTGCACCAGAAGCGCCACTTCCGCGTAGCGACAGTTGCGTTTGACGTTCCGCGCAGCGACAGTTGCCGTTGCCGTTGCCGT
>CAUQYP010000122.1:0-12557 GCA_963522035.1 uncultured Noviherbaspirillum sp.
CAACGGCAACAGCAACTGTCGCTGCGCGGGCAACTGCAACGGCAACTGTCGCTGCGCGGGCAACTGCAACGGCACCGACATCGGCAAATGTCGCTGCGCGCAACAAGCAATATTGCTTAGAGGCCGGCTTGGGCAAGTCAGCGCGAAACTGCTCCAGCAGAACCGGGCATTCTCTTGCAGCAGGGCATATCTGCCCCATCTGCTGATTTACGCAGACACCTGAACCGCTCATGCTGCCCATCCTGTCGCTTCTGCTTCATCTCTATGTTGCTGCCCGCCTGCTTCCTGAAATAAGCAGCTGGCCAGTGCTGTTCGGACTCCTGGCATTCGCGTTGATTATTTCTGCGCTGTTCATGCCCATGGGTATAGGCCTCGGCGCCCGGCTGGCCGGGGCTGGCCGCACCACCGCCAGGGTCGTTACCTGGCTGGGTTGGGCCGGAATGGGCTTGTTTTCAAGCCTGTTCGTATTGACCGTCCTTCGGGAGCTTGCGCTGCTGGCGGTTTTCACCGCCAATGCAATTCACCCGCAGCTGGCCGTATTCGACGCCCTTCAACGCAACAGCGCACTTGCCGTGAGTTTGCTGGGTTTCCTGATTACCTTGCTCGGCTTTTCAAATGCACGACGCACGGCAGCGATCGTCCGGGTCACCGTGCCCATCAGCAACCTGCCGGCGGCCCTTGAAGGCTTCAAGCTTGTACAGATTAGCGATATCCATGTTGGCCCGACGATCCGTGGCGGCTACCTGCGGCGCATCGTTGCGGCGGTGAATCGCCTAGACCCGGACATGGTTGCCATCACTGGCGACCTGGTCGACGGCAGTGTGAATGAACTTGCCTCGCACGTTGCACCGCTTGCAGAACTGACATCCAGACACGGCAGCTTTTTTGTGACTGGCAACCATGAGTACTATTCCGGCGCCCACGCGTGGATCGCCGAATTGCGGCGCCTGGGAATAACGGTACTGCTCAACGACCATGTCGTCCTTGCGCATGATGGCGCCCTGGCGGTAGTTGCTGGCGTGACCGACTATGGCGCAGCCCGTTTCGACCCTGCACATCGAAGCAACCCGTCCGCGGCAATCGCCGGATCGCCGGCGGATGCCGGCGTGCGGATATTGCTCGCGCATCAGCCGCGCAGCGCGCCAGCGGCCGCCGACGCCGGATTCGATCTTCAATTATCCGGCCACACCCATGGCGGCCAGTTCATGCCCTGGAATTTCTTCGTCAGGATGCAGCAACCATTCGTTGCCGGGCTGCATCGATTGCGCCAACTATGGGTCTACACGAGTCGCGGTACCGGCTATTGGGGTCCGCCCAAGCGTTTTGGCGCGCCATCCGAAATTACGCTATTGACACTGATCACCGCGTAATCAAGGCAAAAGGGCGTGGTTGCCGTAAGAGGATAGAGATGTCTTCTGGGTACACATGTGCGCCAGCGGGTCGGTCTGGCACCGATATCGTATAAGCGCATTTATGGCAAGCAACCCGATAAAGCCTGCTGCCAGCAGCAGGACCATGAGCCTGATGATCGTTAAGCCGGCCTGCTTTTTCATGTTGATCCAACCCGTTGATGGTGTATATGCCGTGGCGCTCGACGCGTAACGTAGCGAACGACAGGAAAACCAGATTCTAGCGCAGCAGCGCAGGTTGGCGCTTTGGTCATTCTCACAAGAGATACCATGGGGCGGAACGCCTGCAGCATCTCGTCAAAAGGGCCGGCAATATGCCGGCCCTTTTATCGCGGACACACTGGCGGTGCGTTCTACTCTTCCTGGAACGCTTCCTCGCGCTTGTTCTTGATCGACGGCAGCGCCACGATCACGACCAAGGCCACCGCTGCGATCAGCAGGCCCAGCGAGATCGGCCGGGTGAAGAACACGCTGAAGTCGCCCCGCGACAAGAGCAGCGAGCGGCGGAAGTTCTCTTCCATCATCGGTCCCAGCACGAAGCCCAGCAGCAGCGGCGCACCTTCGCAGCCGAGCTTGAGGAAGATGTAGCCGAGCAGGCCAAAGCCGGCGGTCATGTATACGTCGAAGATGCTGTTGTTGACGGTGTAGACACCGATGCAGCAGAACACCAGGATAGCCGGATACAGGTAGCGGTAAGGCACGGTCAGCAGCTTGACCCAGATGCCGATCAACGGCAGGTTCAGGATGACCAGCATCGCATTGCCCAGCCACATTGACACGATCAACCCCCAGAACAGGGTCGGGTTGCTGGTCATGACCTGCGGGCCCGGCTGGATGTTATGGATGGTCATCGCGCCCACCATCAGCGCCATGACGGCATTGGGCGGAATGCCCAGGGTCAGCAGCGGAATGAAGGACGTCTGCGCAGCCGCGTTATTGGCCGACTCCGGGCCGGCCAGGCCCTCGATGGCGCCCTTGCCGAACTCGTCGCTGTTCTTGGCCATCTTCTTTTCCATCGAATACGCGCCGAATGCTGCCAGCGATGCGCCGCCGCCAGGCAGGATGCCCAGCACCGAGCCCAGCATGGTGCCGCGGAAAATCGGGGCAGCCATCCGCTTGAAGTCGTCCTTGCTCGGGAACAGGGTGGTGATCTTGTTGGTGAAGACCTCTCGGTGTTCCTTCTGCTCCAGGTTGCTCATCACCTCGGCGAAGCCGAACACGCCCATGGCCACGGCGGCGAAGCTGATGCCGTCGGCCAGCTCCGGGATGTCGAATGCATAGCGCGATACGCCGGTGTTGACGTCGGTGCCGATGATGCCACCCAGCAGGCCCAGCACGATCATCGCAATCGCCTTGATCAGCGAACCGGAGGCCAGCACCACCGCGCCGATCAGGCCCAGCACCATCAGCGAGAAATATTCGGCCGGGCCGAACTTGAAGGCCACTTCGGCCAGCGGCACCGCGAACGCTGCCAGCAACAGCGTGCCGAAGCAACCGGCCACGAACGAGCCGATGGCTGCCGTGGACAGCGCCACGCCGGCGCGTCCGCGGCGGGCCATCTGGTAGCCGTCGATGCAGGTCACGACCGACGAGGTTTCGCCGGGCAGGTTGACCAGGATGGCGGTGGTGGAGCCGCCGTACTGGGCGCCGTAGTAGATACCGGCCAGCATGATCAGGCCGCCGAGCGGCGGCAGCGCGTAGGTCGCCGGCAGCAGCATGGCGATGGTGGCGATCGGTCCCAGGCCCGGCAGCACGCCGATCAGGGTGCCGATCAGGGCGCCGATGAAGCAGTAAACCAGGTTCATCGGCAGGCTGAAGCTCATGCCGAACAGGCTTAGCGGTTCAAAGGCCAGCACCGCGCCGAAGCCGGTGGAGAGATTGGCAATCAAGGTTTCCATGAGAGTGTGTCCTTATCTGGCTAGGAAGGTGGGCCAGAGCGGAAACTGCAGACTCAGGGCATAAACGAAAACGGCCATGCACAACGCAACGAGCACGACGGTATTGATCAGCGTGGCTTTCCAGCCGAACTCGTGGCTGGCAAGGCTGGAGACGATGACGACTGTGGCCAGCGAGATGACCAGGCCCGCACGCTGTAGCAACAGGCCGAACAACACGACCGAACCCAGCACCAGCAGGATGGTCGGCCAGGAAAATTTCTGCACCCGGTGTTCCTCGGCCTTGGGTGAGAGTGCGCCGAGGGCGATGACCACGCCAAGGATAATGAGGATGATGCCCAGTACGGTGGGAAAGTAGCCCGGACCCATGCGGGCCGCGCTGCCGAAGGTATAGCGTGTGCCAACTCCGGAAAAGAATAGGCCGAAGGCGGCAAATAACAAGCCCGCCCAGAAGTCCTTCTGGTTTCTAATATGCATGCTGCTGAGTCTCCTGTATGTATCGCGCTAGCGGCAGCCGTAATTCTTGCCGATAGTGGTACAGGATGCAATGCTGGACATTGATCTAATGACATTAAATTGAAATCAAATGTGCTCCAGCACAAATTTTTCTGTTTAATCGTCTATATTGTGCCTGTTTGGTGCATCCTGCCTTCCTGTCTTCGCTGCCATGCGGCGTAGCCCTGGCAGCACCTCAAGTGCCTGTCGCGCATTGCGCGCCTCAATCGTCGCGCCCTGGAATGAAGGACGCATATCCCAACCGGTCGGAAACACGAATTCGTAAAATGTCCGGCTGCCGGCATCCGCACGTACCTGCAGAGTTGTCACTTGGGCCAGTCCGCCTGGCGCAATCTGGATCTGGTGTTCACCCGGCGCGAGCGGCAGCCTAAGGTAGGAAGCGTTGGCGATGAAACCTGCCAAATGTCCGTCGACCGATACCCGGAATGGCTGTGCGTAGGCAGCCAGAGCACCACGCCGATATAGGTAAATTCCGTTACCTTCGTCCTTGGATATACCAGCCGTTGCAAACGCCGGACCCTGGGAGTGGCTGCCTATGCCTAGTACGAACAGGGCAGCGCAAAGAAGCAGGAAGGAGCAATGTAGTATTTTTGAGCGCAGCAGAAACATGGAAGGCACCCATGGAAAAGGCGCCCGGTGGCGCTCTTACCATGGGTAGCAATCCGGTTGGCAACGTTGCTCGCTACCTGGCAGGGTCTGCGGCAGCTCAATAGTTGGCATGGTAATGCACGCCCTAGCGCAGCTTTTTTTGCTGCCGCATCCCATAAACCAGGCCAATCAAGCCCCCGACGATCAGCACCTTGGCAGCGAGACCGACCGGATTATGTTTGAGTTCGGCCTTGATGCCCATCTCGCCCAGCACATTTGGAATATGGCCTTCGCGCAGGTCCTGCCCGATACCCTCGACCATGTTGACCCGGTCGGCGAACAGCAGCAGCAGCCAGTGGCGAATATCGTTTTCACTCAGCGTGAAAGCAAAATCGCGTATTTTTCCTGACCAGCCACTGGGCGGCACGCTGGTGCCGAATACCGGCGTTACGTCCGGGCGTTCAATCGAATGATGCACCTTGATATTCACGGGCTGCTGTTCCGGCACGTCCCAATGCACATTTTCCAGGCGCGGCGGCGTGCGCTCCATCGGATACGCCGGCCGGTTCGCATGGTCGAGGTCGGCGCCCCAGCCCTGTATGTGCGACATGTCGCGCTTGGGCCGTTGGTGCCGGTGTTCCCCCGTTTCCGGCGTGGTGTCGTGTCGACTGTCCATCGCATTCGCTCCTTGTCGTGTCTTGACTTTGCAGATCGGTCCGCCATTCACTCCTGCGCAGCCGTGCTGCTGTTATAGGCGCTTGGCGGAACCAGCACCGTCTTGATGCAATTGTCCAGCTTGCTCGAGAACAGGTGATAGGCGTCTGCTACTTCCTCCAATGGAACCCGGTGCGTGATGATTTGCCGCGGAATGATGCGGCCAGCCTGGATATGTTCGATCAGCCGCGGCAGGTGCCGCTTCACGCTCGCCTGGTTCATGCGCAGCGTCAGTCCCTTGTTGACGGCATTTCCGATGGGCACGGCATTGAAGGTTGGACCGTATACGCCGACGATGGAGACGGTGCCGCCCTTGCGCACCGAATTGATGGCCCAATGCAGTACGGTGGCGGCGCCAGCCTGCAGCTTCATATAGCGGCCGGTCAGGGTTTGCGCGGCGTTGCCGGCGGCTTCGCAACCCACGCAATCGATGCAGACGTCGGCGCCCAGCCCATCGGTCATCTTCTTGATATGCACGGCCATGTCGTTCACATCCTTGAAGTTGACCACTTCGCATTGCGCATAGTCCTTGACGAACTCCAGCCGGTATTCCACATGGTCGACGACGATCACGCGGCCGGCGCCCAGCAGCCAGGCCGACTTGGCGGCAAAGATGCCGACCGGCCCGGCGCCAAACACCACCACCGTGTCGCCTTCCTCGATGTCGCCCATTTCAGCGGCCTGGTAGCCGGTGGGGAAGGCGTCGGTCAGCAAGACCGCATCTTCGACATGCAGGTCCTTGGGTATGACCGTGGGCCCGACATCGGCCATCGGCACGCGTACGAACTCGGCCTGGCCACCGTCGTATCCGCCGGCGGTATGGGAATAACCATAAATCGCGCCGACGGCTGTGGCCTGCGGGTTCACGTTATGGCAGTTGCTGTACAACTCTTTCTGGCAGAAGTAGCAGGACCCGCAAAAGATATTGAAAGGCACCAGCACATGGTCGCCTACCTTCAGGTTCTGCACCGAAGGGCCGACCTGTTCGACCACACCGGTAAATTCATGGCCGAAGGTGGACCCAATGCGCGTGTCGGGCACCAGGCCATGGTAGAGGTGCAGGTCCGAGCCACAGATACAGGAACGCGTAACCCGCACGATGGCATCATTTGGATGCTCTATCACCGGATCCGGCTTTTGTCGGGCGCGCACCCGGTAAGGTCCCCTGTAATCCATGGCCAGCATTTTCTTCTCCTTTGTCACCAGGTTGTCTTGCGTTGCGCGCCGACAAGCTGCCGGGCACTGTCTTTTTGTTAAGACAAGCGGTGCAAAAAAGGTTCTGCATCAATCGACCAAGGTTTGATTGTTTTCCTGTTGCTGCACCCGTGCGGCTGGTCTTGCCGAGGCTCGGCGTCGGATCCAGTGAGTTGAACAACTGCGTCGGATCAGTGGCGCGGAAATGTGCCGCCATGTTCCGGCGCCAGGTCCAAGGCGGCTTGCGCTCAAGTCACTGCGCCGGGCACCGCGGGTCTTGGCCAGCCGCAGCCACGGTTTCTGTGCCGCTCCATGGAGCACATCGTGTCCACTTCCCGCTATCAGGCGGGACTTTCCCCGGCCGGCCGACGCTGCCCTTGCTGCGCGAGTGCAGCGGCCGCGTTCCTTTGCGCAGACGTCATCCGCTGGCCAAGCAAGGTGCGCGCACGCATCGCCTGCGACATGCCGTGGTTCGCAGCCTGCTCCAGCCAGCACCAGGCCTGGACCGGGTCCGCATCCGTGCCGTGTCCCTCCGCGTACATGGTGCCGAGATTGAACTGGGCTCTTGCGTGCCCCTGCTCGGCGGCCCTGCGGTACCACGAAAACGCCTTGGCGGCATCCTGCAATACGCCATTTCCTGCGTCATAGCGCAGCCCCAGGCTGAACTGCGCATGCGCATTGCCGCGCTCGGCCGCCTTGCAGTACCAGGCCATGGCCTGCTGGGCGTCGCGCGCCATGCCATGACCATGGTCGTACATCAGCCCGAGGCTGTATTGCGCCTTGGGCAGGCCCTGTTCAGCGGCCTGCCGGTACCAGTCGACCGCCTGCGCGAGGTCGGCCGGCATGCCATGGCCGGCCTCGAGCAGGCCGGCAAGGTTGTACTGTGCCAGCGCGTAACCCTGCATTGCCGCCTGCCGATAGTATTCCGCCGCGCGGGTGTAGTCCTGCTGTACAGACTTGCCGGTGGCGTACATCAGCCCAAGGTTATTCTGCGCGGCCGGATCGTTCTGCGCCGCTGCCAGTTCAAACCAGTGCAGCGCCCTGGCGCCATCCTGCGCCACGCCCAGTCCATTCACATAGGCCAGGCCAAGATTGTTCTGTGCGCCGGCATGGCCCAGCGCCGCCGCTTCCGCATACCAGGAAAGCGCCTGCGCATGGTCCTGCTGGACGCCCTGGCCATTGCCATACATCAGGCCGAGATTGAACTGCGCCCGTGCATGTCCCTGCTCCGCCGCCTTGCGATACCACAGCAGCGCATGGGCATAATCCTGCGAACGCCGGCCGTTGCTGTAGATGACGCCGAGATTGAACTGCGCATTCGCATGGCCGCGATCGGCCGCCTTGCGGAACCAGGCGCGCGCCTGCTCCCAGTCCTGCGGCACGCCGTCGCCGCTGCTGTACATCATGCCCAGGCGATTGGCTTCGTCAGCCTCGGACAGTGCTGCCGATGTCTGCTTATCTGTAAAAACGCCGTGACCGGCTTTTATTTCCATGACTTCCATCGGCGTCCGGCTTCAGGCGCAACGCGCCGCGTTCTTGCGCAGCAGTTGCACGAACTGCGCGCTGGACACAGGCCTGTAGTAAAGAAAGCCCTGCATGGTAGTGCATCCGACCTGCTCCAGGTAAGCGGCCTGCGTTTCGGTTTCGACGCCTTCGGCCACCACGTTCAGGTTAAGCCCCTTGGCGATCGAGATGATGGCCAGGACCACCGGGTAGTGCGCCTGCATCTGCTGGATTTCGCGGATGAATGACTGGTCGATCTTGATGGTATGGACGGGAAAGCGATGCAGGTAAGCCAGGGAAGAATAACCGGTCCCGAAATCGTCGATGGCCACGCTGACGCCGATCTGGCCCAGCTTGTTGAGCTGCTCGATCGCATATTGCGGATTGCGGATGCAAATGTTTTCGGTAATCTCTACTTCGATCTGGGACGGCGACAGCGCATGCCGGTTCAGCGCGGTCTTCATCTTTTCAACAAAATCGCCGCAGTCCAGGTATTGCGGCGAGACGTTCAAGGACAACCGCACCCTGTCCTCGACCTGTGTATTCCATAGCGCCAGGTCGCGACACACGGCCTTCAGCATCCAGTCGCTGATCGGCGTCATCAGCCCGTTTTCCTCGGCAAACGGCAAAAACTCGCCGGCCGACAACAGGCCGCGTTCAGGATGGTGCCAGCGCATCAATCCCTCGACGCCGATGATGCGACCGGTGGGCCGGTCGACCTGGGGCTGGTAATACATCTCGAACTCGTCATGCTCGAGTGCCCGGCGCAAGTTTTGCTCGAGCGTGATCTTCTGGTACGACGCCTCGTGCAGAGAAGGCTCGTAGAAGCTGTAGCTGTTCTTGCCCTGCGCCTTGACCTGGTACATCGCCATATCGGCGTGGCACAGCAGGTCGTCGATGGTTTCCCCGTCGACCGGGTAAACGGCAATGCCGATGCTGGCGGAAATATGCACTTCGCTGCCGGCCAGGATAAAGGACTGCTGCAGGCATTCGAGTGCCTTGCGCGCCACGACGTGCGCGTCGTCCCGGGTCAGCAGTTCCGGAAGGAAGATGGTGAACTCGTCACCGCCCAGCCGCGCCAGCGTATCGCCCTGCCGCAATGCCGCTTTTAGCCTTGTCGCCACCTGCTGCAGCAACTCATCGCCGCGGATATGACCTAGTGTGTCATTAACAAGCTTGAAACGGTCGAGATCGATGAACATGACCGCAAGTTCGGTTTCCTTGCGTTTGGCCTGCATGATGGCCAGGCCCAACCGGTCCTTGAACAACATGCGGTTGGGCAGGTCGGTCAGGATGTCGTGATAGGCATGGTAGGAGATCATGGCCTCCGCCCGCTTGCGCTCGGTAATGTCGCGCGCCACGCCATACGTGCCGAAGAACCCGGCGCCGTCCGACGGTTTGCCTTCGCTGTACATGCCCATCGAGTTGAACGACAGCGTCACAAGCGTATTCTCGAAAGCCGGCCCCTTGTCACGCAAGGCAGCCGACTTCAAGCGCAGTTCGACATTACGGCTGGCGCGGTCGCCGACGCGGCGCTCGTTGAAGACGTAGTAAGCACGCTCCAGGTCCTCGTCGTGGATCACGTCCGAATAATGATGGCCTAGCAATTCGCTGCGGTTTAATCCGAGCAGCTGCTGCGCACGGTCATTGACGAATGAAAACCGGCCGTCTGCATTCAGCGTGTAAATAATGTCGGGCGAACTGTCCACCAGGTAGCGATACAGTTTTTCCGAGCGTTCAAGCTGCTGCGCGATACGCTTGTTGTCCGCTTCCAGCCGCCGTTGCCGCAGCGCGTTTTCCACCGTGCTCAGCAACTCTTCGCGGCCGTAAGGCTTGCGCAGGTAATCATAGGCGCCGCGCTTGAGCGCGCCGATCGCGCCTTCGATGCCAGTTTCGCCGCTCAGCACGATGACGTCGGTGTCGAGCTGCCGGCGGTTCATCATGTCCATGATCTGGTGGCCGCCAAAATCAGGGAGGCGAAGGTCCAGCAAGGCCAGGTCGAAGGGCATTTGCTCCAGCAGGGCGACCGCCTCGCTGCCGCAAGTGGCGGTATGGAGTTCATGTCCGCTGTCGGCCAGGAGCGCGCACAGGCTTGCGAGCAGCCGAGGCTCGTCGTCGACCAGCAGCAGCCGGCTAGGCCGCGGCACCGCTGTCAGCGCCCGCTCCGGCAGCGGCGCCCCGGCTTCGAGCAAGGGCAAGAACTGGCTGGCATTTTTTTGGCTGATCACAGTGCGCGCTGTCTGTTTTGACTGGTATGCCCCTGGCTTGGGGGAGACGGATGCAAAGCAAGAGGCAGCACCAGGTCGAACGATGTGCCCTTGCTGCTGCTTCGGCAAGTGATCGTGCCCCCCATTTTCTGGACCAGGCTATGCACGATGCTCAGGCCAAGGCCACGTCCTGTTCCGCCTTTTGTGCTTGCCACGGGTGAAAAGAGGCCCGCCAGAATGTCGCGCGGGATACCTGCGCCGTTGTCGCTAATGCGGATTTCGGCAAACAGTCGTCCATCGCGGTTGACCTGCCCATAATCGACAATCTCGATTTCGCCCCCGCTTGTCAGTGCCTCCACGGCATTCTTCAGCAGGTTCATCAATACCTGCTTTAGCAAGTCGGCACTGCCTTCAAGCAGGGTTTCGTCGTCTTGCAGGTCGGTTCGTATGGTGACGGACGCCGGGACATACTCGGTATCGCGGAACAGGCGCACCACGTCACGGACCACGCGGCCCACTTCCGCTGATGGCCCGTTGGCAACCGGCTCCAGGTCGGTCAGGCCATGGACAATCTGGCCGACACGATCAATCTCCTCATTCAGGATAGCAACCTCCCCAACGACGATATCTTGCTTGCGCAGCCGGCTGTCGAGAATGCCGAGGTAGTTCTTGATGATGGTCAGCGGGTTATTGACTTCATGCGCAACCCGGCGCGACGCCGCCTGGTACTGGTCCGTGACACTGGCGATGCGATTGTCGATTTCCGCCTGGTTGCTGCTTGCGGCCTGCAGGGCGTTCGCTGCCTGGGATGCATAAGCCAGCAGGAAACGATCGCGCCTTAGCAGCTCGGCAACCTGGTAGTCACCGATGCTGCCGACCAGCATACCGATGCAGCGCCCTGTTACCGTCATCGGCAGGCAGATCAGGCAATCAGCACGCAACAGGCCGAGCAATTGCTCTTCCGGCAACGTCAGAAGGTCGCCATCGGGACGCAGGAACGCGATCTTCCGCATCAGCGCCGCATCGGCGATCAGGCCGCCCCCGGCAAGCGGCACGATAAACTCGGCTAGCCGTTCGGCCTGACCGCTGCCTGGCTTGCCGACCAGGGACTGGCCGGACCGGTCTGTCATTAGCAGAAAGGCTTCCGTAAAACCGAACAGGATCCGTGCCGACCCGGAGATGGTTTCCATCAGCCCGGCAATATCGGTCTGCTTTGCGAAAAACCGGCTGGCATTCGAGGCGAGGACCATGTTACGCATTTCCTCGTCCATCTTTTCCTGCGTAGGGTTGCGCGGCGCAACAGGCTGTGGCGGCACATAAGCTGCCTGGGGCGCGATATCGTCTGCGCCCGCCAGGTCGATGCCAAGCGCGGCAGCGGCACGCGTCACCTTGGTTTCAGCCTTCCCGCGTATCTCGTCGATATCGGCAGCACTAATTCCGCACAGTGTGCCGGCTTCCACTAGCGTCTCGGCGTCGGTGTCCGTGCTGGACATCAGATGCGCCAGCATGACAATGCGTATCAACGGATGCGCACTTGCCACGCGAGCGGCCGGCTCGTGATGATATTGAACGGCATCGGCAAGAAAAGAGTCCATTTGCCAGCGCTCTATGATGGCAGCGCCGGCTTCCGCATGGGTAATCTGCAGGGTACGTTGCTCGACCCAGCACAGCTTGGCATCGTCCCTGGCGTGAAAATTGACCGCATACTCCTGCGGAGCGGCTGCCATGAGGCCCAGCCGGCCCACGTCGTGCAGCAAACCTGCGAGGTACGCTTCTTCGGCATGTCCATGCTTCATCTTGACGGCAATGTCTCTCGCCATGACAGCCGCGGTGAGCGAATGCTTCCAGAATCCACGCAGGTCCAGGGTTCCGGGCTTGGAAAAATCGTTGAACATCTGGAAAACCGACTCGCTGATCACCAGCGTCTTGATCATGTCCGTGCCGATTGCCATCAATGCCTGGTCAAGGTTGGCCTTGCGTCCTCCGGTGCGATGATATGCCGGGCTATTGGCAACCGCCAGGATGGTACTGGCCATGCCCGCGTCCTGGGATATCAATGCGGCGAGTTCTGGCATGCCGGCATCTTCATCCTGGCATTGCTCGATCAGCTTCAGAAGGATCTGCGGCATCGTGGGAAGATGCGCCTGCTCCAACCGCTTTCGGATATCTATTTCGGATCGCTGCATATTTATTTGACGGTGTTGCAAGCAGGCTCGACAACAAAATACCTTGCGCCGTTATTCGACACGAGGCAGCTTGGTCGACAACCGACCAGTATTTCCCGTGAACTCGTATTATTCCTCAGCAACAGACAAAACCAAGAGTTTCTTGTAAATAATACCATTAAAAACTTGCATTGCATCAACAAAATGGGCGCATGCGTATACATGCAACAACTTGATTCTTTTGGGAAATACTAAATTTAATAATTATCTGTCGAGATGGTATCGCCAGGTATCCGGTTCCATGCACTGCACCGCCCCAAAGCAAAAACCCCCGGCACCATATGGTGTCGGGGGTTTTCTAAATAA
>CAUQYP010000123.1:0-12547 GCA_963522035.1 uncultured Noviherbaspirillum sp.
CGTCAAAGGCAGCGTCAAAAGCAACTGCAACTGCAACTGCAACTGCAACTGCAACTGTCGCTGCGCGGGCAACGGCAACGGCAACGGCAACGGCAACGGCAACGGCAAATGTTGGGGCGCGGGCAACTGCAACTGCAACGGCGACTGTGGCTGCGCGCAGCATGCAATATTGCTTACAGGCCGGCTCAGGCAAGTCAGCACGAAACTGCGCTAGGAAAATTCCCTGTTTCAACCGTCTCCAGTGCTCGTGGAACGAACAAGAATACCGCGCCACCCATTTCCCAGCCTTTGCTGAATAAGGCCGCTGCAAGGTTGCCTTGCAGCCAGAGCGTTGGGAGATCGAATGGGCATGTCGGAATTTCGGCAAATCACCGAAGGCTTCTGCAAGCAGGCGGGCATAGGCAACAGCCTGTCCATTATCAAAGGCAACGCGTTTTCAATACACGGTTGCCTCGCCTGGCTACACTATTTACCTGAAACAGACGGTTGCCGGATCATTCTCGATCTTGGCCAGCCCAGGCATGGTTTTCCTCCGACCTTGCTGCGCATGATGCTGGAATTTAACTGCGCGAACGAATCCCGATATCTCCCCACGCTAGGTCTTAATCAAAAAGACGGTCATGCATTACTAATGCTGCATCCGACAATTTCCGTGCTCCGCAAGGAAACCACTCTCTACACTTTGCTTGAATTACAGCTGAAACCCGTCATTAACGCGTGGATGGCATGGTTCGACGCGGTTGACATCGATGACGTGGAAACGCCGGTGTTGCTGGATCGAGGTTTCGTTTAGAAAGCTGAAAATGCAAGCTTATTCCTTTAATGCGGACATCCCTAACTACTATCAGGCCGGGGTGCCGGTGTCAGTTCCGGACGATAGCGTCCATGAAGGACTGCATGACAAGCTGTTGCCCCAGGAATTGCTCAAGCAAAAATCGGCGGAACAGATAGAAATAGAACGGCATGCGTATTACTTCAGGTTTGCCGATGACGCCCAGGCCAGGCTCGAATCACGCGGATTGTGGACAAAAAAGGACGGAAGCCAGGAGTTCGAGGCAAGGCCGGACGCCAGGGAAAAACTTGTCTCTTCCTTTTCAGGATTTCTCACGTCATTCGTCAACTTTGGATCGAATAATGACGCTGCGAGGCCTCGCAATGTTTGTTCCGGGATAGTTCAATATGCCCAGAGCGGTATGAGCCCGATGATGGCAATTACAGGCGCGATATTCGTGTTCAGTACGATTGTTTCGCACTTGAAGACAGCATTTCCCGAGCAAAAAACTTATCTCGACCAGTCAGGGTTGATGACCTATTTTTCATCTTCAGCAGCGCACGCTATCGTGTCCGGAATTCAACCTGTCATTCAGGAAGCGCTGCATTCCCATGCGGATCCGATTTTTGCGATCGTTCTTGTGTCAATTGAGCTTTTACTCGGGTTTTACCGGACAGTTACCGCAACAGAAAGCAGTCTTTCGGGCCAGAGCGATAAGTCAAAGCTTCTAACGAAGCTGATCAATGCTAAATCCCAGGCAAAATCTTTTTTTGAAAAGATACAAAAATCCGAAACACCCGGCCCGGAAGAAGCAGAGGCCTACGAAAAATTCATGGCGCTCATTGTCAAGCTGGACCAAATTTCGGGAGAAGCAAGGTTTGCCAGCCTCGTTTCAGCAGCCTCGGCTGCAAAAGAATGGCTCTGGTTTGGTGGATCGGTTGTTGGCAATGAAACCGCCTATAAAAGCCTGATATCCACGGAGATCGCAGTCAGCAACATCGAACTGCTTGGTACGGCACTTGGCAAACTATTCCTGTCACTTGTCGCCAATGTGGCTGACTTCGTTCAAGGAATTGTCGTGGCTTTCAGGTGCCAACAGAAAATCGATCATGGAATCGGCCTCGGGAAACAACTTGGCGTAGTCAGTAATGGAATGACCTTGCCGGACGTGGCGCCGTTGATAAAAGGGCTGGCAAGACTGATCGGAAAGATGGTCGAGAATGAAGAATTCGAGAAGGGGTTCGCTATCTTCAGGATATTCAAGGCCTGTCTGCTTATAGCGATTGGCATTGCGAGCATCGTCGCCATCGCACTTTCACTCGTTTACGCAGCGCCGTTGATCCTCGGATTAACTGCGGGTGTCGTATTGGCTTCCTTCTTTGTCTTCCTGATTGCGCGTTCGATCAGAACGGTAGATGGTGTGAAGGAAGATGAACAGGAGAAAGAGCAGTTCAAAAAATTACTTGGCGTATCGGATATTGAAGCGGTTGATTTCAACGATTTCAGCGAAAGCGCCACAAACAAGCTTTTCCTGTTGCACGTACTTTCTATTTCCTTTGTCGACACCCCGGATCGCTGGGAAAAAGGCGCTGACCTGCTCACGCTTCTTGCCGCATTGAATTTCAACAAGATCGATATTGCGCTGTTGAAGAGTCTTTCACGAAACACAGTCGATCGTGAAAAAAATATCAGCATGGTGAAAACACAACTAACGCGCATGCTGGACCTGAAAATCATCGGTGCCTAAGCTGGAGCGGGTGACAGAACTTACCATGGCACAAATAAAAAGCCCCCGACGCATCGGGGGCTTTTCTTACAGCAGGCCAGTCGGCAATTACATCATGCCGTCCATGCCGCCCATACCACCCATGCCGCCCATACCACCCATGCCGCCGCCGCCGAGTGCTGGCTTGTCTTCAGCCAGTTCGACCACGGTGCAGTCGGTCGTCAGCATCAGGCTGGCGATAGACGCGGCATTTTGCAGCGCGGTGCGGGTGACCTTGGCCGGGTCCAGCACGCCTTGCTCGACCATGTCGCCGTAGGTGTCGTTTGCGGCGTTGTAGCCGAAGTTGCCCGTGCCTTCCAGCACCTTGGCGACCACGACCGACGCTTCTTCACCGGCGTTCTGGACGATCATGCGCAGCGGCTCCTCGATCGCACGCATGACGATCTTGATGCCGGCTTCCTGGTCAGGGTTGTCGCCCTTGACATTGACGTTGGCGCGAGCGCGCAGCAGTGCGACGCCGCCGCCAGGCACGATGCCTTCTTCCACTGCAGCGCGGGTAGCGTGCAGCGCGTCTTCGACGCGGGCTTTCTTTTCCTTCATCTCGACTTCGGTGGCAGCGCCAACCTTGATCACTGCAACGCCGCCTGCCAGCTTGGCAACGCGTTCCTGCAGCTTTTCACGGTCGTAGTCGGAGGTAGCTTCCTCGATCTGCACGCGCACTTGCTTGACGCGGGCTTCGATGGTCGCGGACTGGCCTGCGCCGTCGATGACGGTGGTGTTTTCCTTGCCCACTTCGATGCGCTTGGCCTGGCCGAGGTCGTTCAGCGTGACTTTTTCCAGCGTCAGGCCGACTTCTTCAGCGATGACCTGGCCGCCGGTCAGGATGGCGATGTCTTCCAGCATGGCCTTGCGGCGGTCGCCGAAGCCAGGGGCCTTGACTGCGCAGGTCTTCAGGATGCCGCGGATGTTGTTCACCACCAGGGTTGCCAGCGCTTCGCCTTCGATGTCTTCGGCGATGATCAGCAGCGGACGGCCAGCCTTGGCGACTTGCTCCAGCACCGGCAGCAGGTCACGGATGTTCGAGATTTTTTTGTCGAACAGCAGGATGAACGGGTTTTCCAGGATGACGGACTGCTTGTCCGGGTTGTTGATGAAGTACGGGGACAGGTAGCCGCGGTCGAACTGCATGCCTTCGACGATGTCGAGTTCGTCGTTCAGCGACTTGCCGTCTTCAACGGTGATCACGCCTTCCTTGCCGACTTTTTCCATGGCTTCAGCGATACGGTCGCCGATGGAGCTGTCGCTGTTGGCCGAAATCGAGCCGACTTGGGCGATTTCCTTCGTGGTGGTGCAAGGACGTGCCAGCAGGCGTACTTCTTCGACCAGGGCGGTGACTGCCTTGTCGATGCCGCGCTTCAGGTCCATCGGGTTCATGCCGGCGGCAACGTACTTCATGCCTTCGCGGACGATGGCTTGTGCCAGCACGGTTGCGGTGGTGGTGCCGTCGCCAGCGTTGTCGCTGGTGCGGGAGGCCACTTCCTTGACCATCTGGGCGCCCATGTTCATCAGCTTGTCCTTGAGCTCGATCTCTTTCGCGACCGACACACCGTCCTTGGTGACGGTAGGCGAGCCGAACGAACGCTCCAGGACCACGTTGCGGCCTTTCGGGCCCAGGGTCACCTTGACCGCATTGGCCAGGATGTTGACGCCTTCAACCATCTTGGCGCGTGCGCTGTCGCCAAATACTACGTCTTTAGCAGCCATGTTTATTACTCCTTAGGTGTTCTTGATTAGGGTTGCAGGTCGCGAGGCCGACATTTGCCGGCCGCCGTGCGGTCCATGGCCGGCCAGTGCCTGGCGCATGGACATCTGCATTACTGCTGGACGATGGCGAGGATGTCTTCCTCGCGCATGACGAGCAGTTCATCGCCATTGATCTTGACCGTTTGACCGGAATACTTGCCGAACAGCACGCGGTCGCCAACCTTGACGTCGAGAGGGCGCACTTGGCCGCCTTCGAGGATCTTGCCGTTGCCGACGGCAAGGACTTCACCCTGGTCAGGCTTTTCAGCAGCGGTTTCAGGGAGAACGATGCCGGACGCAGTTTTGGTTTCCTGGTCGAGGCGCTTGACGATGACGCGATCGTGCAGAGGACGAAGTGCCATACAAACTCCTAAATATTTAACAGTAATTGAGGTAATACAGCCAGTTGCAGATCAGAAACAGCAGCCAGCCACGGAATACGACGGTCCGAGGGAATTATTAGCACTCTCCGTCGGTGAGTGCCAAGTATAGGGGCGACACCCTGTATTTTCAAGGCGGGATGGTCAGGAAATTAAGTATTCCAGTGCCTGGGAAGACGGACGGGCCGTCTTTTCGGACAGGCGTTTCGTCAACATTGCTGCGTTTTGCGCGGTTTCCTACAGCATTGCGGCGTGTTTTCTGACCGTTGGCGCTTGCCGGGCCCGATAGGATAAGGCGTTCGGTAGCGTCCAAAGGCTAATGGCGTGGGACGGCTACGCACTTTTCCAGGATGATCATGACTACTTCCACCGCCTCTGTCCCTCGGGGACAAGAACTGCCGGATCCCGGCATCCACAAAATTTCCCTGACCCTGAACGGCAGCCGGCACGAGATCGCGGTGGCGCCATGGACCACATTGCTGGACCTGCTGCGGGAAGAGCTGCACCTTACCGGCACCAAGAAAGGCTGCGACCATGGGCAATGCGGCGCCTGTACCGTGCTGGTCGACGGCAAGCGGGTCAATTCCTGCCTGACTCTGGCGGCAATGAAGGATGGCTGCGACATTACCACGGTGGAAGGGCTGGCCGAAGGCGACAGGCTGCACCCGGTGCAACAGGCATTTATCGATCAGGATGCGTTCCAGTGCGGCTATTGCACGCCAGGGCAAATCTGCTCAGCGGTCGGCCTGATCAATGAGGGACGTGCGAAGAGCGACGACGAGATCCGCGAACTGATGAGCGGTAATCTGTGCCGTTGCGGCTGCTATCCAAACATTGTCGCCGCAGTGCGCCAGGCGCAGGCAAAGAGCATTGACAAGGAGGCGCCATGAACCGCTTCGAACTGGCACGGGCCGACAGCGTTGCCGACGCGCTCGCCCGCATCGCGGGAAACGAACATGCGCGCTTCATCGCCGGCGGCACCAATCTGCTGGACCTGATGAAGGAAGATGTCAGCCGGCCGCAGTTGCTGATCGATATTACCCATTTGCCCCTGGCGAAAATCGAGGAGGGCGGCAATGGCGGGCTGAAGGTCGGCGCGATGGTGTCGAATGCCGACCTTGCTCATGACGAGCAGGTGGCAGAACGCTATCCGCTGCTGTCGGCTGCCATCCTCGCCGGCGCGTCGCCGCAATTGCGCAACATGGCGTCGACCGGTGGCAACCTGCTGCAGCGCACCCGCTGCTATTACTTCTACGATACCGGCACCGCCTGCAACAAGCGCGAACCCGGGTCCGGCTGCCCGGCGCGAACCGGCGTCAACCGCATCCACGCCATCCTCGGCGCCAGCGAAAGCTGCGTGGCAGTGCATCCGTCGGACATGTGCGTGGCGCTGGCTGCGCTCGACGCGCTTGTGCACGTCAGCGGACCGGGCGGCGAACGCCGGATCGCCTTCGAGCAGTTCCACCAGCTTCCCGGCGACACGCCGGACATCGACACGTCGCTGGCGCCGGACGAAATCATCACTGCCATCGAACTGCCGGCGCAGGGCTATGCGAAGCATCACAGCTATATCAAGGTGCGCGACCGCCAGTCCTATGCGTTCGCGCTGGTATCGGTGGCTGCCGGCCTCGAGATGGATGGCGATACGATCCGCGCGGCAGGCGTTGCGCTGGGTGGCGTCGCGCACAAGCCATGGCGTGACCGCGAGGCCGAAGCCCTGCTGGTGGGCAAGAAGGCCGACGACGCGTCGTTCCAGGCATTTGCCGACGCCGTGCTGCGCGACGCCCAGCCGCTCGAACACAATGCCTACAAGATCAACCTGGCCAGGCGCACCATCGTGCGTGCGCTGCAGCGAGCCGTTGCGATGGAGTCCGCGGAATGAAAACGACCAATAGCGAGATAAGCGGCAAGGGCATGGAAGGCCGCATCGGCATGCCGACCAGCCGTGTCGATGGCCGCCTGAAAGTCACCGGCGGCGCAAAATACGCGGCGGAGTTTGCGGTCGACGACCTGCTGTACGGCGTGGTCGTTTCCGGTGCGATTGCCCGCGGCAGCATCAGCGCCATCGACACGGCGCCTGCGCTGGCGGTGGACGGCGTGCTGCACGTGCTGACCCATGAAAACCGGCCCAGCCTGCCGCGCTTCGACCGCAACTACCACGATGACGACTCGCCGTCGGGTTCGCCGTTCCGGCCGCTGTATGACAACAAGATCATTTACAGCGGCCAGCCCGTGGCGCTGGTGCTGGCCACCAGTTTCGAGGCGGCGCGGCATGGGGCCGCGCTGGTGAAGGTAAGTTACGAGACCTCGCCGCACCAGACCGATATCGATGCCGCGGAAAAGGATGCCTATCATCCAAAGCAGGGCAAGGACGGTTTCGAGCCGCCGCCCAAGCCGCGCGGCGATGCCGACGGGGCGCTGAAGAAGGCCGAGATCAGCGTCTATGCCGATTATGCGACGCCGGTCGAACACCATAACCCGATGGAAATGCATGCGACGACGGTCATGGTCGACGCCGACGGCAGCCTGGTTATCTACGACAAGACCCAGGGCGTGCTCAACACCCAGCAATATGTGACCGGCGTCTTCGGCCTGAAGCCGGAACAGGTTCGTGTACGTTCGCCTTTCGTTGGCGGCGCGTTTGGCTCCGGGCTGCGGCCGCAGTACCAGTTGTTCCTGGCCGTGCTGGCGGCGCAGGAAATGAAGCGCTCGGTGCGGGTCGTGCTCACCCGCCAGCAAATGTTCAGCTTCGGCCACCGGCCCGCGACGCGCCACCAGATCGCCCTGGGCGCGGACAAGAGCGGCAAGCTGATGGCGGTCAAGCACAGTGCCGTGTCCGAGACCTCGCGCTTCGAGGACTATATCGAGGTCGTGGTCAACTGGTCGGGCTCGGCCTACCAGTGCGATAACGTCACGCTCGATTACAAGGTCGCCGCACTCGATGTCTACACCCCGCTCGACATGCGCGCGCCGGGCGCGACGCTGGGCGTCTATGCGCTCGAGTCGGCAATGGACGAGCTGGCGCATGCGGTGCATGTGGACCCGGTTGCGCTGCGGCTGCTGAATTATGCGGAGCAGGACCAGAACACCGGCAAGCCGTTTTCAAGCAAGGAGCTCAAGGCCTGCTATGCCCAAGGCGCCGAGAAGTTTGGCTGGGACCAGCGCAATCCCGCACCGCGCTCGATGCGGCGTGGCAAGACACTGGTCGGGTGGGGCATGGCCGGCGGGTTCTGGGATGCGATGCAGCAGCCGGCGAGCGCCAGGGCGGTGCTGTCTTCCGACGGCCGGCTGGCCGTGTCGTCGGCGACGGCGGACATCGGCACCGGCACCTATACCGCCATGACCATGATCGCCGCGGACACCCTGGGCCTTGCCCTCGAGGATGTCACGTTTACGCTCGGCGATTCCTCGCTGCCGCAGGCGCCGCTGGAAGGCGGTTCCTGGACCGTGTCCTCTGTGGGCTCCGCGGTCAAGTCGGTCTGCGAAAAAATCAGGCAGAAATTGTTCACGACTGCGCGTTCGATGCCGGACTCGCCGCTGGCCGGCGCCAGCGCCGACGATGTCGAATGGACGCAGGGGAGAGTGCAGCTCACCGGCCAGCCGGCGAAGTCGCTCGCCATTGTCGACATCATGCGCAGCGACGGCATGCACCGGATCGAGGAGACGGTCGACCAGGAGCCGGACAAGAAACAGAAGAAGTACACGATGCAGACGCACTCGGCCGTGTTCGTCGAGGTCGAAGTGGACGAGGACTTCGGCACGGTTGCGGTCAAGCGCGTGGTCAGCGCCATTGCCGGCGGCCGCATCATCAACCCCAAGGCGGCGCGCAGCCAGATCGTGGGCGGCGTGGTCTGGGGCATCGGCATGGCGCTGCATGAGGAGACCCTGACCGACCATGCGCTGGGCCGTTTCATGAATCACAATTACGCCGAGTACCACATCCCCGTCAATGCCGACATTCCCGACATCGACGTCGTGTTCGTCGAGGAGCATGACGACATCGTCAATCCGCTGGGCGCGAAGGGCATGGGCGAGATCGGCATCGTCGGTGTCGCGGCGGCCGTGGCCAATGCGGTGTTTCATGCAACCGGCAAGCGTGTGCGGGATCTGCCGATCACGCTGGATAAACTGGGCTGAGCCTTACGAGCCTGCCGATTGGTGCTGGTGGAAATCCCATGCCAGGTTGGCGCCGCACAGATCTTCGAGCGCGGTGCCGACCGATTTGAACAGCGTGATTTGCGCTGCGCCCGATCGGCCCGGATGCCGGCCCGCGCAGAGGTCGGCCAGTTCTGCCCGTATATCCTCGCGTGCCAGGCGGCCTGCCGCCATCGGCTGCAGCAGGTCGCCGGCCTCGGCCAGCGCGCCGGCAATGGTATCGACGAAAACGTCAGCTGCGCCGACCAGCGCATCGTCGGCCTCGCGCATGTTCGGGCGGAAGCCGCCAACCAGGTCGATATGGGTGCCTGGCCGCACCCATTGGGCCTGCAGGATGGGAACGGTGCTGGTCGTGGCGCAGCTGATGATGTCTGCATTGCCTGCCGCTGACGCCAGGTCGTCGGCGAACTCTACGGCGATGCCGGGATCCGTCAGTTGTTGGCGCAGCAGGCCGGCTGCAAGCGCTGCCTTGTCCGGCGAACGGCCCCAGATCGTCACGTTGCGGATCGGGCGTGCCGCGCAATGCGCCGCTGCCATGTATGGCGCCAGCGAACCGGTGCCCACCACCAGCAGCCGGCTGCTGTCGGGCCTGGAAAGGTAGGACGATGCCAGCGCGGAAGCCGCCGCCGTGCGCCGCAGCGTCAGCTCTTCGCCATCCATCTGGCATACCGGCGCGCCGGTAGCGCTGTCGAACAGCATGAAGACCGAATGCACGGTAGGCAGGTTTTTTTGCGGATTACGCGGCGCCACGGTCACCAGCTTGACGCCGGTGTGCCGATCCGCCTGCCACACCGGCATCAGCAGCAGCACTGCGTCGTTTTCGGGGGAGATGGTGTGGACATGGCGTTGCGGCGCTTCGGCGCCGTTGCGGAAGGCTGCGGCCAGTGCCGGGATCAGCACCGGGTAGGCCAGCGCTGCGGCAAGCCGGGCCGCGTCGAGGTAGGGGATCATGTCGCTAGCCTGTCGATGTGGAAACGACAGGGTAGCGAAGTGTTGCGCCGGGGTCAATCCGGCGGATCAGCTGAATCAGCCGATCGAAAGGCCGACGTCGATGTTATTGCGCGTTGCATTCGAATACGGGCACACTTCATGCGCCTTGTTCACCAGCGCCTGCGCGGCGTCGGCCGACATGCCGGGCAAAGACACCTTCAGGCTGACCGCCAGGCCGAACCCGCCCTTGTCGTTCGGGCCGATGCCGACATCGGCGTTGACGGCCGCATCGGCCGGCAGCTGCACCTTGGTGGCGCCGGCGACAAACTTCATCGCCGACAGGAAGCAGGCTGCGTAGCCTGCCGCAAACAGCTGCTCCGGGTTGGTGCCTTCGCCGCCCGCGCCACCGAGCTCCCTGGGGGTGTTCAATGGCACGTCGAGGTGCTTGTCGTCGCTCACTGCACGGCCGTCGCGGCCTCCAGTGGCGGTTGCGTGCGCGGTATAGAGTACTTGCATGGCTTTCTCCGTAAGAGTGGGTGCCGGATGGAACGGCAGGTGGTACGAGCAGGAATGGACGATAACGTAAAATTCAATTGTGTGCAATTGAATTTGACCTGCAGAGTCTCGGCGCAGGCGGCCCGGCCGGCCTGTTTTCCGGCTTATTCCTTATTGCGGACCAGGTCGTCCCGTATCAGCGCAAGCTGCGCGCGCAGGCCGGCGACGGCTTGCGCCGACTGGCCGCTGGCGCACAGCACCTGTTGCGGAATGTCCTGCGCGCGCCGTTTCAGCGCACGTCCTTCGCGCGTCAGGGTGATGCGGACCTGGCGCTCGTCTTCCGAGTCGCGTGTGCGCACGATGAAGCCCGATGCCTCCAGCCGCTTGAGCAGCGGCGTCAGCGTGCCTGAGTCGAGGAACAGCTTCTCGCCGATGGTCTTCACCAGCAGGCCGTCGTCCTGCCAAAGCACCAGCATGACAAGGTATTGCGGGTACGTAAGGCCGAGCTTGTCCAGCAGCGGCTTGTAGGTCTTGGTCATGGCCAGCGAGGCTGAATAGAGCGCGAAGCAGAATTGGCTATCCAGGGCCAGCATCTTGTCGAGGCTCGTGGAAGGTTTGGACATCGTGATTCCTTGGTTGAACCGGGGTATGACATGCGCTTGCGCATACCGTTCATGCTAGCCTCTGCGTCTTTGGCCATGCCACGTTACCCCGGATCGTATGCGAATTTCAACCAGACTCCAAGCCACTATCATCCTGTTCTTTGCCTGCAGCGCCGCGCTCGCGCAAGACTTGCCGGCCAACGTCGCAAAGGCATTGCGCAAGGCCGGCATTCCACCCACGGCGGTTGGCGCCTATGCGCAGGAAGTGATCGCCGGCCGCACGCTGGTGTCGTCCAATGCGCTGGCCCCGCTCAATCCCGCCTCCACGCTCAAGCTGGTGACGACCCAGGCAGCGCTGCAGTTGCTTGGGACGACCTACAAATGGAAAACCAGCGCATATGCGACCGGCGCGCAGCGCGGCGACGTGCTGGAAGGCGACCTGGTCCTGCGCGGTGGCGGCGACCCGCGCTTCAATGTGGAAAGCCTGTGGCTGTTCCTGCGCCAGATCCGGGAGAAGGGAATACGCCAGATCAATGGCGACCTGCTGCTGGATCACAGCCGCTTCGAGAACCGTCCATTCGACGCCGCGCAATTCGATGGCGCCCCGCTCAAGCCCTATAACGCCGGTCCCGATGCATTGCTGCTGAACTACCACGCGTTCGCATTGCGCCTGGTGCCGGACCAGGACAGCGGCAGGGCGCGCGTCAGTGTCGAGCCGCCCGTGTCCGGCCTGCCCGTCAGCGGGCCGGCACTGGTGGAAGGCGAATGCGGCAATTGGCAGGCTGGGCTGGTTCCGAGCCTGACCGACCAGGGCATCGCGGTCGACGGCGCCTACCCGTATGCCTGCGGCGAGAACGTGCTGTATGCGCATCCTTACCAGATGAGCCGCGCCGCTTTCTTCGGCGCGGTGTTTCGCCGGTTATGGACCGAGATGGGCGGCACGCTGAACGGCGCCGTGCGCGACGGCATCCTGCCGGCCGACGCCCGCTTGATTGGCGAGTGGCAGTCGCCGCCGCTGACGCAGGTCATTACCGACATCAACAAGTTCAGCAACAACGTGATGGCCCGCCAGCTGCTGCTGACGCTGGCCAGCGAAGCGTCGCCGGCGGCGGCAACGCCCGAGGCCGGCGCGGCGGCGGTGCGGGGCTGGCTGCTGGGCCGCGGCATCGACGCGCCGGAACTCGCCATGGAGAATGGCTCGGGCCTGTCCCGCAGCGGACGGATCTCGGCCATTACCATGGGGCGCGTGCTGCTGGCCGCCTATAACTCGCCGACCATGCCCGAGTTCATTTCGTCGCTGCCGCTGGTGGGCAATGACGGTACCATGCGCAACCGCTTGCGCGACAGCACCGCCGCCGGCCGCGCCCATATCAAGACTGGCAGCCTGGAAGGCGTGCGCGCCATTGCAGGGTATGTGATGGCGGCGTCGGGCAAGTGGTACGCGGTGGCTTGCATGGTCAACCATCCGAATGCGGGTGCGGCGCGCGAGCCGCTGGATTTGCTGGTGCAATGGATTTACGAGCATGGCTAGAACAGTTTCATGCTGGCTTTCACCGGAAGCGCCGCTTCCGCGCAGCGACCGTTGCCGTTGCTGTTGCTTTTGACGTGGCCGTTGCCGTTGTTTTTGAAGTGGCCGTTGCCGTGGGTCCCCGTTGATGACGCCACGTCGCTGGTGCCGAAATCG
>CAUQYP010000124.1:0-12456 GCA_963522035.1 uncultured Noviherbaspirillum sp.
ATCCGATTTCGGCACCAGCGACGTGTCGCCATCGACGGGGGCCCACGTCAAAAGCCGCGTCAAATGCAACGACAACGACAACGACAACGACAACGGCAACGGCAACTGCAACTGCAACGGTAACGGCAACTGTCGCTGCGCGGAAGCGGCGCTTCTGGTTCAAGCCAGCATGAAAATGCTCCAGGAAAGTCGCCGGCGTCCGGGCGCACCGGCAGGATGTCCCCGCCGGCTCAGCCCACCCACTGCAGGGCGCCGGCCAGCCATTCCTCCAGCTTCGGCGCCGCATCCGCCGGCAGGTGCAGCCCCAGCCTCGTGCGACGCCACAAGATGTCTTCTGCGCTCATCGCCCATTCATGTTCTACCAGGTAGCGCAGCTCGGCTTCGAACAGGCCAGGCAATACCGGTGCGCCCAGGTCCTTCAAGCGTTTGCAGCCATCGAGCAACCGATGCATGCGGCTGCCATAGGCACGCGCATAGCGTTCGATCAACGCAGGCGGCGTCCATCCGTAGCCCTGCTTCTGTAGCCGCACATAGTCGTCGAAGGCCAGCGGCTGGCGCAGCGGGTGCGTGGTGTCGGCCAGGTCGGCGCCAGGCAAGGCGGCACCGGCAGTCCACGCGCCCCGGTCGCATCCCAGCCGTGGCGCAAGGCGGTCGAGCGCCTCTTCGGCGAGCAGGCGGCAGCTGCCGAGTCCGCCGCCCAGGACCGACAGCAACGGTGCATCGCCGCCGTCCAGGCGCAACTGGTATTTCCAGGGGGCGGCCATCTGCGCAGCGTCGCCCTGCGGCAGCATGAAGGCCCCTGACCAGGCGAGCACCACGTCAGCCGGGCCGGCGGGCGCCGTGAAATAGCGGTTGACCAGGCTGCATAGCGCCGCAATCTCCTCGTCGGTGACCACGACGCCGGCAGGATCGCCATCGTAGCGCTGGCTGCTTGCAGCGATCAGCGTGTAATCCTTCTCGAACGGCAGTGCGAATACCGTTTGGCCTTCAGGGTGCTGGAACCGGTAGCCATAGCCGTGGGTGAATTTTCTTCGAACCAGCAGGGTACTGCGCCTGACCAGCTGCGGCGCCTCGGCGCTGCCGGTCGCCTGGTGCAGGAAGCGCGCCGCCCAGGGGCCGGTGGCATTTACCAGCGCACGTGCGGATACCGGCACGCTGCCGCCGTCGACATGGCACAGCGTGGCCTGCCAGCCGCCGCCCCGGCGCTGCGCGCTGTCGCACAGCGTACGAGTCAGGATGATGGCGCCCGCTTCGGCAGCGCTCAGGGCGTTGAGCACGACCAGCCTGGCCTCGTCCACCCGCACTTCGGAAAACAGCACGCCCTGGCTGAATTCCAGCCGCAAGGGGCCGCCCGCCACATGTTGCAGCAGGTCGGCCACCCTCGCCGCAGGCAGTTGCGCAGCGGGCGGGTGCGGACGCGGCCCCAGCCGGTTGCATGCCATCAGGCCCAGCCGCATCGCCCATGCCGGACGCTGGCCGTCGTCGAGCGGCATCGCAAGGCGAAGCGGCGCGAACAGGTGGGGCGCTGCCTGCATCAGGGTATTGCGTTCGCATAGTGCGCGTCGCACGAAGCGCAGGTCGTGGCCTTCCAGGTAGCGGGACACGCCATGCACCAGCCCGGTCGCCAGCGGCGACGCATGGGCGCCCAGGTCGCCGCGCTCGCACAGGACGACCGAGAGCCCGCGTCCCGCAGCATCGCGCGCAATGGCCGCGCCATGAATGCCGCCGCCCACTATCAGCACGTCGCAATTGATGGTCGCCTTCACTGCCTTCCTTCGTTTCCCGGCAGGTAAAACCGCCGGCATCCCGCCAATACTATGAAGCGTCGTGGGCATGCATGGCATGATGTGCCGCACAGCCGGTAAGCGATCGACGGCAGCGTAAAGCGCAAGCACAGCGGCACGTGCGCCTTGCCTGCGCGCGGACGCCGTAGCGGAAAAAGCGTCCATGACCGGGGTTTCGGCGATAATAGCCGCTTCCCGAAATTCCCTTCCCAGGCCGATGTCCACTTCCTTCGCCGCACTCAAGAATGACACTTTCCTGCGCGCGCTGCTGCGCCAGCCGACCGAGTACACCCCTCTCTGGCTGATGCGCCAGGCCGGCCGCTACCTGCCGGAATACCGCGCCACCCGCGCCCGCGCCGGCTCTTTCCTGGGCCTGGCGAAAAATCCCGATTACGCCACCGAAGTCACGCTGCAGCCGCTGGCGCGCTATCCGCTGGACGCTGCCATCCTGTTTTCCGACATCCTGACGGTGCCGGACGCGATGGGTTTGGGCCTGTATTTTGCCGATGGCGAAGGCCCGAAGTTCGAGCGACCGCTGCGCGACGAGGCGGCGGTGCAGGCACTGCGCGCGCCCGACCTGGACAGCCTGCGCTATGTATTCGACGCGGTCACCCAGATTCGCACCGAGCTGCAGGGCAGTGTGCCGTTGATCGGTTTCTCCGGCAGCCCGTGGACCCTGGCCTGCTACATGGTCGAAGGCGGCGGCTCGGACGACTTCCGCCGCGTCAAGACCATGCTGTACGACCGGCCCGACCTGATGCATCACATCCTGCGCACCAACGCGGCCGCGGTGGCTGCCTATCTGAATGCGCAGATCGACGCCGGCGCCCAGGCCGTGATGATCTTCGATACCTGGGGCGGCGCGCTGGCCGACGGCGCATACCAGGCGTTTTCACTGGACTACATGCGCGAAGTGATGCGCCAGTTGCAGACCGAGAAAGACGGCGTGCGCATCCCTAGCATCGTCTTTACCAAGGGGGGCGGGCTGTGGCTGGAGCAGATCGCCGACATAGGCGCGGACGCGGTCGGCCTCGACTGGACGGTGAACCTGGCCAGCGCGCGCACGCGGGTTGGACACAAGGTCGCCCTGCAAGGCAACCTGGATCCTTCCGTGCTGTTTGCCAATCCTGCACAGATACAGGAGGAAGTCGCCCGCCTGCTGGCTTCCTACGGCCCGCCAGCGGCCGGGCATGGGCATGTGTTCAACCTCGGTCACGGCATATCGCAGTTCACCCCGCCTGAAGCGGTGGAAGTGATGGTCGAAGCGGTCCATCGCATCAGCCGGGCCCAGCGTTCGGCGGCTGAACGGGCTTGACATCAGGCCGAAAATTGGATTGTTAAATACGGCTGCCGAGGCATCAATTTCCAACTTATGCACAAAGTTTTGAGGGTGGGCGTGACAATTCAAACACGCACGCAGCACTTGGGAAAACCTCGGCAGCACATGCAAGCCATTGAAAAATAAGGAAATTTTATTAAAAACCCTGTTCGGATAGACAGGGTTGACGAACGCTGTCATGCCTGCTTCGAAAACTTGCGCACATTTGTGCACAAAGTTATCCACAGCTTTTTGAAGTCTCGAATTCCTTTTGTAAACCGTGGCTTAGCACCGCTTGTTAAGGTGTAAAACCATTTCCGTCGAAGCGTGCGGGACAAATTTCTTTTTCGGCCAATAATTGCTTAAAGTAAAGTCTTTTCAGGAAATGTTGTTCTGGCTCAAGCCTCGTAGCGCCTTGGAAATTTTGTTACACGGCCAAGCGTGGATGGGGGGATTGAAAAATTGCTTCAAGGTTCATTTTTCCGCCTGCCATTGCAGCGAAACAATGCTCGACAGCTTCACTTATTCACAAATCGGAAATGGTGCACAGCAAAAACAAAATATTTTTTGTCTCATTTTTACAAAACGTAAGTCTTTGATTTATATACGCTCTTTTTTCGCTCCAAGTCGGGGCAACGGCTGGAAACCCGCATAAAACCTCGCTTTTCTCGTGTCAAGGGGGTCTTGTTCACAAAGTTATCCACAGCTTGTGTGGATAGGCTAAAAACCGCTTAGTAAACCGTGGCTTAGCCCATATTTTCAGGATTTGTCTCAGGTGGCCCCATTCAGGATACTCAAAGTAGCGCTCGATACCCCTCTTGACTTCCTTTTCGACTACAGCTGGACCGTCGAAGAAGGCGGCCTCGAGCCGCAGGTCGGTCATTTCGTAGTGGTCCCTTTTGGCCGGCGGGAAATTACCGGGCTGATCGTCGGGATCGCCGCCACCAGCGATCTCCCTCCCGAAAAGCTGAAGTCCGCGCTGGCGGTGCGCACGCAACTGCCGCCGCTGTCTGCCCAGTGGATTGCGCTATGCCGCTTCGCCGCCGATTACTACCAGCGGCCGTTGGGTGAAGTCGCCGTGCCGGGCGTGCCCAGGAACCTGCGTGCCGACAGCCCGGTGTCGCTGAACCGGGCGCTGAAAAAAATGGGGCAGGACCGGCCGGCGCCGGACCCGACGCCGGCCGGCATGCCGCCGCTGAACCAGGCCCAGCAGGAAGCGGCCGATGCGGTGGCAAGCGCTGCCGGCTTTGCGCCGATGTTGCTGTATGGCGTGACCGGCAGCGGCAAGACCGAGGTCTACCTGCAGGCGGCGTCGCAAATCCTGGCGCAGGAGCCGGACGCACAGGTGCTGATCCTGATCCCGGAAATCAACCTGACGCCGCAGCTTGAAAACAATATCCGCGCGCGCTTTCCCGGCCTGATGGTCGCCACGCTGCACAGCGGCCTGGCCGAAGGCGAGCGCATGTTCCACTGGCTGGCAGCGCATCTCGGGCATGCGCGCCTCGTGCTCGGCACCCGGCTGGCGGTGCTGGCTTCGCTGCCGCGGCTGCGGCTCATCGTCATCGACGAGGAGCATGACCCGTCGTACAAGCAGCAGGAAGGCCTGCGCTATTCGGCGCGCGACCTCGGCGTCTGGCGCGCCCGCCAGCTTGGCATACCGGTGGTGCTGGGCTCGGCCACGCCGTCGCTGGAGAGCTGGCACCATGCGCAGTGCGGCCGCTACCGGCTGCTGGCGCTGCGCGAGCGCGCGGTGCGGGACGCGGTGCTGCCGGCAGTGCGGCTGATCGACATGGAGCGCGACAAGCCGGCCGAGGGCCTGACCTCGACCCTGATATCGGCGCTGAAGCGGCGCCTGGAGCGCGGCGAGCAGTCGCTGCTGTTCCTGAACCGGCGCGGTTATGCGCCGGTGCTGGGCTGCGACGCCTGCGGCTGGGTCAGCAACTGCACCCGCTGCACCGCCTTCATGGTGCTGCACCGGCCGGAACACCGGCTGCGTTGCCATCATTGCAGCCTGGAGCTGCGCATACCGCGTTCCTGCCCGACCTGCGGCAACGTCGACCTGCAGCCGCTGGGCCGCGGCACGCAGCGGGTGGAAGAGGGCTTGCAGCTGGTGTTTCCGGCGGCACGCATCCTGCGCATCGACGCCGATTCGACCCGCAGGAAGGGCAGTGCGCAAGCAGCATTCGACAGCGTGCACAACGGCGAGGTCGATATCCTGGTCGGCACCCAGATGGTCGCCAAGGGGCATGACTTCAAGAACCTGACGCTGGTCGGCATCCTGAACCCGGACACCGCGCTGTTTTCCCATGACTACCGGGCCAGCGAGCGGCTGTTTGCGCAGTTGATGCAGGTGTCGGGGCGGGCCGGGCGGGCGGCGCAGAAGGAGGGCGGCAGCGCCAGCGAAGTGATGATCCAGACCCGCTATCCGCAGCATCCGCTGTATGCCGCGCTGATGGCGCACGACTATGACCGGTTTGCGAATGGCCTGCTGGAGGAGCGCCAGATGGCCGGCTTGCCGCCGTTCCTGTACCAGGCGCTGCTGCGGGCCGAGGCGAAAGAATTGTCGATCGCGCTGGACTTCCTGCAGCAGGCGGCGCAGAGCGTCGAGCATCCGGGCATCGTGATCAACGACCCGATACCGATGACCATGACGCGGGTTTTCAACGTGGACCGGGCGCAGCTGCTGCTGGAGTCGCCGTCGCGGCCGGCGCTGCAGGCGTTTTTAAAAGTATGGGTGGGTGTGCTGCGGGAGATGAAGACGCGGGTGAAGTGGTCGCTGGAGGTGGACCCGGTGGATATTTGACGGGAGGGTGTAATGCGCTGCGCTTATTACACCCTACGAGGTAGCCGAAAATTTGTGGGGAAGGTGTAATGCGCTGCGCTTATTACACCCTACGAGTGACCAGAAATCGTAGGGTGTAATAAGCGCAAGCGCATTACACCAATCTCCGCAAACGCTCACTCCTCAGACCGGTCCCGGTCCAGGCCCTTCCGCATGCGGACGGTCAGGCGTCCTGGTCTGCTGGTCGACGAAATGCGGTGGCTTGACCGGGTCGAAGTCCGCCCAGTCGCCGGCAACGATGTTGCCTTCCGCAACCTCGAGGTCTGCGGCGCCGATCGAACGCAGCGCATCCAGCGCCTTGTCCTGCATGCCCTCGCCAACCTCCACGGCCACCATCATGCCGGCCTGGCGCACCGGGATGCGGTTTTCGTCGGCGTCGCTGCCGTCGTCCTTGGTTGCATTCATCGCGCCGACCAGCTGGCCGATATGGCCACCGACAAATGCGCCGGTGATGGCGCCGATCGGGCCGGTCAGCGGCGCAGTCGCCGCGCCTACCGCCGCGCCGATGGCGCCGCCGGTGGCCATGCCGGCGACATTGCCCACCCCGGTGTTTTCGGCGCCGGGCGACTGGTCGCGGTCGCCGCCGATGGCGGTCTGGTCATGCTGGCCCGCCGAGCTGTTGTAGAAAATACTGATCCGCTCGCTGTCGAAGCCGGCGCGGGCCAGGGCGGCGGCGGCGGCGTCGGCGTGGTCCTGCAATTCAAACCTGCCTGCAATAATTTTTGTCATGATGGCCTCTCCTTAGGCTGTGGAATGATGTCACTCAGTCAAGTAAGAGCACGTTACCCGGCAATAGTTCTGTATCAAAGTATGCGCAAACCCGAATCCCGTGCGCCGTATATCATTACGGCCTTGGCGCGGCAGCGCAGCACAATCCTTGGGAGACCCATGCGCAGGACAGCACGCAGACTGAGTATTGCCTTGCTTGCAGCAGGCCTGCTGGCCACGGCCGCGACGGCCGGCCGGGCAGCCGAACTGAAGATAGGCCTGGCGGCCGATGTGTCGTCGCTCGATCCGCACTACCTGAACATTGCCCCCAATATCAGCCTCGCCAGCCACCTGTTCGACACCCTGGTGCTGGTCGACGCCGACGGCAAGCTGGTCCCGGGCCTGGCCCTGTCGTGGCGCGCAACGGATGACACGACCTGGGAATTCAAGCTGCGGCGCGGCGTGAAGTTTCACGATGGCAGCGAGATGACGGCCGATGACGTGCTGTTCTCGCTCGACCGGCCGGCCACGCTGACGGCCAGCCCCGGCCCGTTCACCAGCTATACCCGGCAAATCGTGGCAAAGAAAGCCATCGACCCCTATACCGTGCAATTGAAGACCGCCAGCCCCTATGGCCCGCTGCCGCTGGACATGAGCTCGATCTTCATCGTCTCGAAAAAGGCGGCGCAGGATGCCGCCACCGAGGACTTCAACAGCGGCCGCGCGCTGGTCGGCACCGGGCCGTTCAAGTTCGCCGCCTTCGCCCGCGGCGACCGGGTCGACATGACCCGCAACGACCAGTACTGGGGCGACAAGCCGGCCTGGGACAAGGTCAGCATGCGCATCATCACCGCCAGCGCGCCGCGGCTGGCGGCGCTGCTGGCCGGCGACGTCGACCTGATCGAGACCGTGCCCACCGCCGACCTCGCCAGGCTCAAGACCAACCCCAAGTTCACGCTCGAGCAAAAGACGTCCTGGCGCACGATTTTCTGGCACATGGACCAGCAGGCGCGCCGTTCGCCCTTCGTCACCGACCGCGCCGGCAAGCCGCTGGACAAGAACCCGCTGGCCGACATGCGGGTACGGCTGGCGATGTCCAAGGCCATCGACCGCAAGGCGATGACCGCGCGCACCATGGAAGGACTGGCGCTGCCGGCGTCCAATATCGTCGCGCCAGGCATCTTCGGCTACAACGAGGCGCTGAAGGTCGAAGCCTACGACCCGGAAGGCGCAAAGAAGCTGCTGGCCGAGGCCGGCTACCCGGACGGCTTCGGCCTGACGCTGCACGGGCCGAACAACCGCTACATCAATGACGAGCGCATCGTGCAGACGGTGGCCCAGTTCTTCAGCCGCATCGGCATCGTGACCAAGGTGCAGACGCTGCCGCTGTCGGTCTATTTCACCAAGGCCCGTACCGGCGAGTTCAGTATGGCGCTCTTGGGCTGGGGCACGCTGGCCGGCGACTTCGGGCTGCGCACGCTGGTCGGCACGCCGAATGCCAATACCGGCTGGGGCACCTGGAACTGGGGCCGCTACAGCAACGCCAGGGTGGACGAACTGGTGAAGTCCGCACTGTCCTCGGTCGATGCCGGCAAACGCGAAGCCCATGCGCGCGACGCCGCCGCCATCGCGCTGAAGGAAACGGCCGTCATCCCGCTGCACCACCAGGTCGCCAGCTGGGCGATGCGGCGCGGCCTCTCGTATCCGGGCCGGGTCGACGAGTTTACCTTCGCCTACCAGGTCAGGCCGCAGTAAGCCATGCTGATTTTCCTGACGCGGCGGGTGCTGCAAAGCGTGCTGGTGCTGCTGGTCATGTCGCTGCTGGTCTTCCTCGGCGTCTACGCGATCGGCAACCCGGTCGATATTTTGATCAGCCCCGACGCCAACCAGGCCGAGCGGCTGGAGATCATTGCCGCCTTCGGCCTCGACCAGCCCCTGTGGCGGCAGTACTGGCTGTTCCTGCAAAACGCCGCGGCCGGCAACCTCGGCCGCTCGTTCGCCTTCGCGACGCCGGCGCTGGGACTGATCCTGGAGCGCTTCCCGGCGACCATGGAGCTGGCGGTCTCGGCCATGTTGCTCTCGGTGCTGCTCGGCATACCGCTGGGCCTGCTGGCCGGGCTGCGGCCGCACGGCTTCATCGGCAAGACCATCATGGCGGTTTCCATCCTCGGCTTTTCGCTGCCGACCTTCTGGGTCGGGCTGATGCTCATCATGGTGTTCGCGGTGCAGCTCGGCTGGCTGCCGGCCAGCGGCCGCGGCGAGACCGTCAGCGTGCTGGGCGTGCCGCTGAGCTTCCTGACCGTGGACGGCCTGCGCCACCTGCTGCTGCCGGCGCTGAACCTGGCGCTGTTCAACATCGCGCTGGTGATCCGGCTGACCCGCGCCGGCGCGCAGGAAGCGCTGCAGCAGGACTATGTGCGCTTTGCCCGCGCCAAGGGACTGAAGAACAGCCGCATCATCGGCGTGCACGTGCTGAAGAACATCCTGATCCCCATCGTCACGGTGGTGGCGCTGCAGTTCGGCTCGCTGGTCGGCTTCGCCATCGTCACCGAGACCGTGTTCGCCTGGCCCGGCATGGGCAAGCTGATCATCGACTCGATCCGCGTGCTGGACCGGCCGGTCATCGTGGCCTACCTGATGCTGATCGTCACGCTCTTCATCGTCATCAACCTGGTGGTAGACCTGCTGTACTCGCTGCTCGACCCGCGGGTGCGGCTGGCGGAGGCGAAATGAGGACTGCGAGAAAACCGGACACGCCGCTGTCGCGCTTCGTGCGCGCCTACTTTTCAAGCCGCATCGCCACCGTCGCCGCGGCGCTGCTGTTCATGCTGATGCTGCTGGCGCTGTGCGCCCCGATGATCGCGCCGCAAGACCCGTACGACCTGATGAAGCTCGACATCATGGACTCGCGGCTGGCGCCGGGCCATGTTTCCGGCGACGGCCGCATGACCTACCTGATGGGCACCGACGAGCAGGGCCGCGACATGCTCTCGGCCATCCTCTATGGCCTGCGTATCTCGATCGCGGTCGGCTTCGCCAGCACCGCCGTGGCGCTGGTCATCGGCCTGGCGCTCGGCCTCCTCGCCGGCTACGCGGGCGGCCGCATCGAAAGCCTGATCATGCGGGTTGCCGACATCCAGCTGTCGTTCCCGCCCATCCTGATCGCGCTGGTGCTGCTGGCGGTGTCCGGGCCGGGCGTGGGCAAGATCATCATCGCGCTGGTCGCGGTGCAATGGGCATACTACGCCCGTACCGCGCGCAGCGCCGCGCTGGTCGAGCGCGGCAAGGAGTACATGGAAGCGGCCGCGGGGCTGGGGCTGTCGCCGCTGCGCATCGTGCTGCGCCACCTGCTGCCCAACTGCCTGCCGCCGCTGATCGTGATCGCCGCGCTGCAGGTCGCCTCCGCCATTTCGCTGGAAGCCACGCTGTCCTTCCTCGGCCTCGGCCTGCCGGTGACGGAGCCGTCGCTGGGCCTGCTGATCTCGAACGGTTTCCAGTACCTGTTGTCGGGCACCTACTGGATCAGCTTCTACCCGGGCCTGGCGCTGCTGCTGACGGTGGCCGCCATTAACCTGGTGGCCGACCAGCTGCGCGACGTGCTCAACCCGCGGCTGCAGGGAGTATGACGATGGAGAGCAAGCCCGTGCTGGAAGTCGCCAACCTGCGCACCGAGTTCCGGACCGCGGCCGGCGTGATCAGGGCGGTCGACGATGTGTCGTTCTCGGTCGGACGCGGCCAGATCATGGGGCTGGTCGGCGAGTCCGGTTCGGGCAAGTCGATGACGGGCTACTCGGTCATGGGTTTGATCGACGCGCCCGGGCGCATCGTCGGCGGCAGCATACGGCTGAACGGCCAGCAACTGCTGGGACTGGACCAGGAAGCGATGCGCCGGATCCGCGGCGACCGCATCGCGATGATCTTCCAGGACCCGATGATGACGCTCAACCCGGTACTGAGAATCGCGACGCAAATGACCGAGGCGGTGCTCGCGCATCACGACGTCGGCCGGCAAAGGGCGCGCGAGATGGCGCGCGACGCGCTGGCGCGGGTCGGCATCGCATCGCCGGACGAGCGGCTGCAGGCCTACCCGCACCAGTTCTCCGGCGGCATGCGGCAGCGCGTGGCCATCGCGATTGCGCTGCTCAACAAGCCCGACCTGATCATCTGCGACGAGCCGACCACCGCGCTCGACGTCACCACGCAGAACCAGATTCTCTACGAGATGCAGACGCTGTGCCGCGAGTCCGGCAGCGCGCTGGTATGGATCACACATGACCTTGCCGTGGTGGCCGGCCTGGCCGACACCGTGGCCGTGATGTACGCGGGACAGCTGGTGGAGCAGGGAACCGTACGGCAGGTGCTGGAAACGCCGCGGCATCCGTACACCAGGGCGCTGATTGCGTCGGCGCCGTCGCGTAACCCGCGCGGCCAGCCGCTGGCGCAGATCAACGGCATGGCGCCGTCGCCGCTGGACCTGCCATCGGGCTGCCGCTTCCGCGACCGTTGCCCGCGCGCCACCGCCGAGTGCGCAACGCCGCCGCCGCTGGACGTCGATGGCGACGGCCATGGCTGGCGCTGTTTCCACCCTTATCTTGAAGACAGGGAGCGCGACGATGGCTGATGCGTTCGTACCGGATCCGCCGCCGCTGCTGGAACTGCGCGACGTCTCCAAGCGCTTCGACCGGGCGCCGGACCTTGCCGAGCGCATCGTACGCCTGCTCGGCGCGCCGCCGCGCGCAACCGCGCCGCCGGCGGTCGACCGGGTATCGCTGGCGGTCGCTCCCGGCGAGGTGCTGGGCCTGGTCGGCGAGTCCGGCTCCGGCAAGTCCACGCTGGGGCGCATCGCCGCCAGCCTGCATGCGCCATCGTCCGGCTCGCGGTGGTGGAAGGGCCAGGACATGGACGCGATGGATGCGCAGGAACGTCGCCGCATGCGGCTGGCGATCCAGATGATCTTCCAGGACCCGTATGCGTCGCTCAACCCGCGCATGCGGGTACAGGACATCATCGGCGAAGCGCCGCTGGCGCACGGCATGGTCGACGCCCGCCGCCAGCGCGATTACGTGGCGGCCCTGCTGCGCCAGGTGGGCCTGGACCCGGCGCTGATGCAGCGCTTCCCGCACCAGTTTTCCGGTGGCCAGCGGGCGCGCATCGGCATCGCGCGGGCGCTGGCGGTAAAGCCGGAGTTTCTCGTCTGCGACGAGGCGGTGGCGGCGCTCGACGTGTCGATCCAGGCGCAGGTGCTGAACCTGTTCATGCAGTTGCGGGAAGAGCTGAAGCTGACCTCGATCTTTATCAGCCATGACCTGACGGTCGTGCGGCACGTGGCCGACCGGGTGGCCATCATGGTGCGGGGCAGGGTGGTGGAGCTGGGGCCGACGGAAGCCGTGTTCGGGGCGCCGCGGCATGCCTATACGCGGGCGCTGCTGGCGGCCGCGCCGCGGATGGAGGTAGGGAAGATGGCGTATGTGCAGGCGGTGCCGGTGGAGGATCAGGCGGCTGGGCCGCTGGTCGAGGTGGAGCCGGGGCATTTTTGCGCGTAGGTGAAACGAGTTCACTGTCCGCCGGGCGTCATGCGCTATCGCTCGTCAATCCTGCGAGATGGGTATTAGGGCATTTTCATGCTGGCTTGCATCAGAAGCGCCGCTTCCGCGCAGCGACAGTTGCCGTTGAATTAAGCCCGCGCAGCGACAGTTGCTGTTGCTGTTGCTGTTGCTGTTGCTGTTGCTGTTGCTGGTGCCGTGGGCGGGGGGCGCGGGCGTGGAGTGGAGGGGTGGAGTAGGGCATTTCGGCAGAGAGTACAG
>CAUQYP010000125.1:0-12423 GCA_963522035.1 uncultured Noviherbaspirillum sp.
GCAAGAGAAGGCGACCCCGATGATGGCGGTCCGCTACGCGGACTGCACACGCCGCCGGCACCGAAATCGGGAAGCGTCGGAAACTCGCTTCGCTCAGACAGCCGACGCTTCTTTATCCGATTTCGGCACCAGCGACGTGTCGCCATCGACGGGGACCCACGTCAAAAGCAACGGCAACGGCAACGGCAACGGCAACTGTCGCTGCGCGGCACGTCAAACGCAACTGTCGCTGCGCGGGGCTAAATGCAACAGCAACTGTCGCTGCGCGGAACCGCCGCTGCTGCTGCAAGCCAGCACGAAAATGCCCCAAGCGCCCTCTGGCCGCCGGCACCGGCGCCAGCGCCAGTTACTGGAACGCCACTTCCGCAAAGCTGCGCAGCTTCCTGCTGTGCAGGCTGCCGAGGCCATTTTCCCGCAGCAGCTCCGCTGCCCGGATACCGATCCGCAAGTGCTGGTCCACCCGCTGCCGGTAGAACTGGTTCGCCATGCCCGGCAGCTTGATCTCGCCATGCAGCGGCTTGTCAGACACGCACAGCAGCGTGCCATAGGGCACACGGAAGCGGAAACCGTTGGCCGCGATGGTCGCGCTTTCCATGTCCAGCGCCACCGCCCGGCTCTGGCTAAAGCGGCGCTCCGGCGTGCGATGCGGCATCAGCTCCCAGTTGCGGTTGTCGGTGCTGGCAACGGTGCCGGTGCGCATGATGCGTTTCAGGTCGGGCCCGGTCAGCAGGGTGACCTCGGCCACCGCCTTTTCCAGCGCCAGCTGGATCTCGGCCAGCGGCGGGATCGGCACCCACAGCGGCAGGTCTTCGTCCAGCACATGGTCTTCCCGCACATAGCCGTGCGCCAGCACATAGTCGCCCAGTTGCTGGGTGTTGCGCAGGCCGGCGCAATGGCCCAGCATCAGCCAGGCATGCGGCCGCAAAACCGCGACATGGTCGGTGATGGTCTTCGCATTGGCCGGGCCGACGCCGATGTTGACCATGGTGATGCCGCTGCCGTCGGCGCGCACCAGGTGGTAGCCGGGCATCTGCGGCAGCCGCGGCGGCGCCATGCCGCGCTCGTCGTTGGGCTCGGCCGGCTGGCCGGCGCGGCGCGTGACCAGGTTGCCCGGCTCGACGAAGGCGATGTAGCCGTCGTCGCCCTGCATCGTGCTGCACATGATTTCCTGACCAAGCTTGATGAACTCGTCGATATAGAACTGGTAGTTCGTAAACAGCACGAAATTCTGGAAATGCTCGGGCGCGGTGCCGGTGTAATGGCGCAGCCGCTGCAGCGAATAGTCGACGCGCGGCGCGGTAAACAGCGACAGCGGATGCGGCTGTCCAGGCGGTATGTCCTCGGTGCCGTTGGCGATGCCGTCGTCCATCGTCGCCAGGTCCGGCAGGTCGAACAGGTCGCGCATGCGCTGCAGCCGGTCGGCGGTCATGTCGGCCTCGACATGATCGTGCTCGGCAAACGAGAAATGCACCGGGATGGGCTCCGAGCTGGTGCCGACCTCAAGCTGCACGTCCTGGGGGCCATGGTTCTTCAACAGCAGCTTGAACTGCTGCAAATAGTAGTTACCGAACAGGTCTGGCCGGGTCAGCGTGGTTTCATAGGTGCCCGGCCCCGCGACGAAGCCATACGAGAGGCGCGAGTCGGCCGGCTTGCTGGTCAGCGTATGCACCCGCACGAACGGGTAGCAGGCACGCACCGGCGCCGGCAAATTTTCACCGCGGATGAAGTCCTGCAGGTGGTGGCGCAGGTGGCGTATGCCGTTGTCGTAGATGGCGCGCACCTGCTCGAGTGCCGCGGCCGGATCGTCGAAGCGGGTGGTGGCGATGAATTGCGGTGTCAGCATGCTGGGCTCCGGTGTCAGTGGGCGGGATGATGGACCTGCCATTGCAAGAAGCGTTCCCTGTACGCATTGTATCGGGCGCGCCAGGCTGGCGAGGCGCACGATTTTTACGCCGTTTTTATATGCGTCGCCGTATCGTGTCTGTCCGGCAAGCGTTCTTCGTCGCCGGCCAACATCGACCAGGGCCCGCCTTGACTACCCAGACCAGCAGCAGCATCCGCACCCTCACCATCGCCGCCATCGGCATCGTCTACGGCGACATCGGCACCAGCCCGCTGTACACCATGAAGGAAGTGTTCTCCAGCGAGCACGGCATCGCGCTCAATGAAGCCAACCTGCTCGGCGTGGTGTCCCTGATCGTCTGGGGACTGACCATCATCGTATCGCTGAAATATGTCACGCTGATTTTGCGCGCCGATAACCGCGGCGAGGGCGGCGTCATGGCGCTGATGGCGCTGGCGCTGGGGTCGGTCACGCCCAGGTCGCGCTGGACCATGCCGCTGATGCTGGTCGGGCTGGTGGGCGCCGCGCTGTTCTATGGCGACGGCGTGATCACGCCGGCCATCTCGGTGCTGTCGGCCATCGAGGGGCTGCAGGTGGCGACGCCGGCGCTGAAACCCTACGTGGTGCCGCTGACGGTGGCGGTGCTGGTCGGGCTCTACCTGCTGCAGAAGAAGGGCACCGGCGGCATCGGCAAGTGGTTCGGCCCGGTGATCATCGTCTGGTTCGCCGCGCTGGCCGGCATGGGCATCGTCAACATCGTCCAGCGGCCCGACATCCTGGCTGCGCTCAACCCGTGGCATGCGATCGATTTCCTGCTGCGCAACCGCTGGCTCGCCTTCGTCTCGCTGGGCGCCATCGTGCTGGCCTTCACCGGCGCCGAGGCGCTGTATGCCGACATGGGCCACTTCGGCAAGCGGCCGATACGGCTGGCTTGGTTCCTGGTGGTGTTTCCGGCGCTGGCGCTGAACTACCTGGGCCAGGGCGCGCTGCTGCTGGCGCAGCCGGAAGCCATCGCCAACCCGTTCTATGCGCAGCTGGGCGCATGGAGCATCTACCCGCTGGTCGCGCTGTCCACCATGGCCACCGTGATTGCGTCGCAGGCCACGATCTCGGGCACGTTCTCGGTGACCCAGCAGGCCATCGCGCTGGGCTACCTGCCGCGCATGCGGGTGCTCTACACCTCGCAGCAGGAGATGGGCCAGATCTATATCCCGGTGGTGAACTGGCTGCAGCTCATCGTCGTGGTGCTGGTGGTGGTCGGCTTCGGCTCTTCCTCCGGCATTGCGTCGGCCTATGGCATCGCGGTCACGGCGACCATGATGACCACCACCGTGCTGACCTTCTTCGTGATCCGCTACCGCTGGAAATACAGCTTGCTGCTGTGCTGGGCCGCGACCGGGTTCTTCCTGTTGATCGACGTCGCCTTCTTCGCCGCCAACACGCTCAAGATCCTGCATGGCGGCTGGTTCCCGCTGTTGCTGGGGGCCTGCATGGTGACCGTGATGCTGACCTGGCATCGGGGCCGCGCGCTGCTGCTGGGCAGCCTGCAAAGGCACGCTATCCCGCTGGGCGACTTCCTGCAGTCGCTGTTCGTCGCGCCGCCGGTGCGGGTTGAAGGCACGGCGGTGTTCTTCCGCGCCGAAGGCGACGGCGTGCCGCATGCGATGCTGCACAACCTGGCCCACAACCGGGTGCTGCATGAACGCACATTGTTCCTGACCGTCTACAATCGCGATGTGCCCCGGGTGCCGCTGGCCGAGCGCGTTGGCGTCACGCCGCTCGGGCACCAGTGCTTCCAGGTCGACGTGCACTATGGCTTCAACGACGAACGCGACATACCGCAGGCGCTGGCGCTTTGCGCCGGGCAGGGACTGGAAACGGACATCATGGCAACTTCCTTCTTCATCGCACGGCAGAACATCCTGTCCACCGCCGCCGGCGGCATGGCGCGCTGGCGCGAGACGCTGTTCGCCGCGATGTCGCGCAATGCGCGCGACGCGGCGGATTACTACCGGGTGCCGCCCAACCGCGTGATCGAGCTTGGTACCCAGGTCGAAATCTGACAGGCAAGGTTGATGGACAAACCCGCACAACCCGCACTCGACCTGGCCGACCGGCCGGCGCCGCGCGTCGGACCGTGGCTATGGACCGCGGCTGGCTGTGCGCTCGCCACCCTGCTCGCCGTCGCGCTGCGCCCGTGGCTGGCGCCGGAAAACCTGGTCATGCTGTACCTGATGGAAGTGGTGCTGGTGGCCGTGCGGCTGGGGCGCAGGCAGGCCATCGCCGCGTCCTTCCTGGCGGTGCTGGCGTTCGACCTGTTCGTGGTTCCGCCCTACTATTCGTTCAGCGTCGACGACAGCCAGTACCTGCTGACCTTCGCCATCATGCTGGCCGTGGCGCTGATCATCAGCAGCCTGACCAGCGACCTCAAGCTGCAGGCAAGCCTGGCGGACTACCGGGCGCAGCGCGCCGCCGCGCTGTTCGGCTTGTCCGGCGCGCTGTCGGCCGCGCTGACGCGCTCCCAGGTGGTGGAAGCCGCACGCAGCCAGCTGCAGGCGCTGTTCGACGTGCCGGCGCTGCTGCTGCTTCCCGGCCATGACGGCTGCCTGCAGTTGCCGGACGAGGCCGCGCCGCCATCGCCCGGCGTGCTCGCCGCCGCCCGGAAAATGATGGAGGACGGCGATGCCATCGTGCCGCTGCAGGCCAGCGACGCCATCTACCTGCCGCTGCGCGCGCCGATGCGCCTGCGCGGCGTGCTGGTGCTTCAGCAGCCGGCGGCGCACCTGCAGCCGGAAATGCTGCAGCTGCTGCAGACCTGCGCTGCGCAGATTGCGCTGGCGATCGAGCGCGTGCATTACGTCGATGTGGCCCATGCCACGCAGGTCGAGATGGCCTCCGAGCGCCTGCGCAATTCCCTGCTGAGCGCCATCTCGCATGACGTGCGCACACCGCTCACCGCCATCGTCGGCCTGTCCGGCACGCTGGCCGGCAGCCCGATGCTGCCGCAGGAAGCGCGCCAGGAGCTGGCCGCAGCCATCGAGGAGGAAGCGCTGCGCATGGAGCAGCTGGTGACCAACCTGCTCGACATGGCGCGCCTGCAGGCCGGCCCGGTGCAGCTGAACCGGCAGTGGCAGATGCTGGAGGAAGTGGTGGGCAGCGCGCTCAGCCTGCAGGCGCGCAGCCTGGCCGGCCGCCGCGTCGACCTGCGGCTGGCGCCCGGGCTGCCGCCGCTAGCGCTGGACGCGGTGCTGATCGAACGCGTGCTGTGCAATCTGCTGGCCAACGCCAGCCGCCTGACGCCTGCCGACAGCCCGCTGGTCATCGCGGCAGTCAGACAAGGCGACATGGTCGAGGTCGCGCTGGAAGACCAGGGCCCGGGTGTCGCGCCCGCCGACCGCGAGCGCATCTTCGAGAAATTCGGGCGCGCCCATTTGGAGAGCGCCGGCTCCGGCGTCGGTCTCGGCCTGTCGATCTGCCGCACCATCGTCGAGGCCCACGGCGGCCGCATCCGGGTGGAGCCGGGTTCGGCCGGCGGCGCGCGCTTCCTGTTTACGCTGCCGGTGGGCAGTCCGCCCGATGAAGCCCTGCTCGACGAAGCGCCGGCGCCATGAACTTGCCCAACGCCGACAACGCAACGCCAGCGCATATCCTGCTGATCGAGGACGAGCGGCAGATCCGCCGCTTCGTGCGCCTGACGCTGCAGGCGGAACAGATGCGGGTGTCCGAGGCCGAGACCGGCCGCGACGGCCTGGCCCAGGCGCGCCGGCAGCCCGACCTGGTCCTGCTCGACCTCGGCCTGCCGGACATGGACGGGGTGGACCTGATACGGCAATTGCGTTCCTGGAACACGGTGCCTGTCATCGTGCTGTCGGCCCGCAGCGCCGAGGACAAGAAGGTCGAGGCGCTCGACGCCGGCGCCGACGACTACCTGACCAAGCCCTTCGGCATTCCCGAACTGCTGGCCCGCATCCGCGTCCACCTGCGCCGCCGCCACGCGGGCACTGGCCCCGACATGCCGGTGTTCGGCTTCGGCTCGGTGGTGCTGGACCTGGCGGCGCGCACTGTCACGCGCGACGGCCAGCCGCTGCACCTGACGCCGATCGAATTCCGGCTGCTGGCGACCCTGGCCCGCCATGCCGGCCGGGTGCTGACGCATACCCAGCTGCTGCGCGAGGTATGGGGGCCGGGGCATGCAGAGCGCAGTCATTACCTGCGGGTCTACATGGGCCACCTGCGGCAGAAGATCGAGGCCGACCCGGCGCGGCCGGTGCATATCATTACCGAGACGGGCGTGGGGTATCGGCTGGTGGTGGGGTGATCCGGGGTTCGTAATGCAGGGCTGCGACGGCGGTTTTGCGCTGCCCCCCATACCAGTCCCAAGTCATTGCTTGATTCGTAGGGTGTGAAAAGCGAAGCGCATTACACCATGGCCGATGAAAAGGCATCGCCGGCAAGCGACGAATGGTGTAATGCGCTGGCGCTTATTACACCCTACGAATTTTCATGGCACGTTATTACTTGGGATTGGTATTACTTCACCGCGCCCCGCGACACATCCATCACCATCCGCGCCGCCAGGTACAGCCTCGGCTCGATGCTGTCGAGCAAAATGTATTCGGCATCGGTCGTATGCGCGCCGAACCCCTGAAGCCCAAAGCGTTCCACGACCGCATTCCGGTTGCCCTGCGCCGCGAATGCCGCATCGGTGCCGCCGCCTTCCGCTACCGGGTCGACCACCAGTTCGCGTCCGAGCTCGCGGTACACCGACTGCGCATGCCCTGCCAGCGCCACCGATGCGTCCGAGGCTTCCAGCGGCGGGCGGCGACGTTCGAACAGCGCCGTGACCTTGGACTCCGGCAGCAGCTTCTGCGCGCTGCGTTCCTGCACCTGCTTCTCGATGCCGTCATAGTCTGCTGCGCGCAGCACGCGGACGTCGGCCTGCGCCTGCGCGTCGGCCGGGATCACGTTGCGGTTGGTGCCGGCGCTGGCCAGGGTCCAGTTCATCTTGACGCCGGTGGACGGGTTGGAGAGCTGGCTCATCTGCGTGACCTGGTGCGCCATCTCGTACAGCGCGTTGACGCCCTTCTCCGGGGCCGAGCCGGCATGCGAGGCGCGGCCGGTCACCTTGAGCGAGACCGCGCCGATGCCGGCCGTGGCCAGCGACAGCTTGTCGGAGTTGGCGCGGGAAGACTCGAACGACATCGTCACGTCATGTTCGGCGCCCAGTTTCGCAATCAGCTTGCGCGACCCCGGCGAGCTGATTTCCTCGTCCGCATTGATCAGCACGGTCAGCGTGCCGTAGTCCCTGAAGCCCAGTTCCTTCAGCATGGCGACGGTGTGCAATATGGTGGCGATGCCCTGCTTGTCGTCGGCGATGGCGAGACCGTAAGCCTTGTCGCCGTCGATGCGGAACGGCTGCTTCTCCAGCATGCCTTTCAGGTACACGGTGTCCATGTGGGCCAGCATCATGATCTTCTTGCTGCCGCCGCCCTTGAAGGTTGCCTGCACCACGCGGCCTACTTTTTCCGGCGTGTCTTCCATCCGGTAGATGTCGTTGTTCACGTCGACCATCTGCACCTCGCCGCCCAGCGCCTTCAGGCGCTCCGCCACCAGCGCGCCGACCTTGTCCAGTCCTTCGAGGTCGCGGCTGCCGGATTCGATGTTGCACAAGGACTTAAGCGTATCGAGCAGGGGCGCCTTGTGTTTCCTGGCTTGCGCCAGCACCGGTTCGACCGGTTGGCCGCCGGCGGCGAAGGCCGGCGCGGCAAGTGCCGCGGCAAGGATCAGGGGAAGGACGCGCAGTTGGCTTGCAAGTGTCATGGTGAGGACCAGGGGAAAAATTGGGTAGCTACAATGCCACATCGAAGCAAAATTTTCCATCAGTCAGCTTGACCCACGCCACGCCAGGAGTCTTCCGATGAATTATTGCCCCCTCTGCGCCACCCCTCTTCAAACCCGTGTAATGGAAAACGTCCCGCGGCTTGCCTGCAGCGCCGAAGCCTGTACCTATGTGCACTGGGACAACCCGGTACCGGTGGTCGCCGCGCTGGTCCAGTATCGCGGCGGTGTGCTGCTGGCGCGCAATGCCGCATGGCCCGAGGGACGCTTCTCGGTCATTACCGGCTTCCTGGAAAAGGGCGAGGCGCCCGAGCATGCCGTGCTGCGCGAAGTCGAGGAAGAACTTGGCCTGAAGGCGCAGCTCAAAGGTTTTATCGGCTACTACCCTTTCTTTCCGCAAAACCAGCTGATCCTGGCATTCGACGTGGAAGCAGAGGGCGAAGTCCTGCTCAACCACGAGTTGGCGGACTACCGCGTGATCGCTGCGGACAAGCTGCGGCCATGGGATTTCGGCACTGGCCTCGCCGTACGCGACTGGCTGGCGCGCCGGCAGGCTTGAGCCTGTCCAGCACAGCTTACCGTTAGCCAGTTTCCTTTTGATAAGGAATTAAAACCGAAAGTAACGGTCAAGATTAACTGTAGGGAAAGATGATTTTTGGTATCGTGTTGAAATCGGCAACATAGTCGATCGAGCGTACAAGTGCGCGTGTCGCTGCCGGAAGCATGGGACGGTAGCGTTGCAAGTAACGGGTCAGCCTGATGAGTACGCATTGGATGAATCAAATCGATAGCCTTATCTGCCCGCAGGATGACGGAGACATGGCGCAGCGGGTGCGCCGCCATGACTGGGCCTCTACCGAACTGGGTCCGGCCGATGCCTGGCCAGGCTCCCTGCACGCGGCGCTCGGCATGCTGCTTGCACTGCCCATGCCAGCGATGCTGCTGTGGGGCAAACAACTACGCGTTTTCCATAACGACGCATTCGCCAGCCTGTTAGGCCAACGCTATCCCGACCTGCTTGGCGTATCGTTCCCCAGCCAGTGGCCGGCCGCGCTGTCGCTGTCGCCTGGGCTGCAGGCGATGCTGGCGAACCGCCAGTCGGGCATCTTTCCGCAGGCAATGCCTGTTTCGCAGCCAGGCAGGCTGGACCAGCGTTTTTACAGCGCAAGCTGTTGCCCGGTACCCGGCGACAAGGAATCGACGGGCGGCGTGCTGATGTTGCTGCACGATGCCGGCGTCGAGACGCACGGCCGGGACGCCAGGCCAGCCGCCATGCAGCATGCCGAGCGCCTGCAGCTGCTCGATGAAGTGTTCCGCCGTTCGCCATCGTTCGTGCATCTGCTGGGCGGTCCGGGCTATGTGATCGAGTTTGCCAATGAAGCGTATTGCGCGCTGCTCGGGCGCCGCGAGCTGCTCGGCCGCCAGCTGTTCGAGGCCGTGCCGGAACTGCTGGCGGCCGGCTACGAAGACGTGCTGGCTGCCGTGCGCACTACCGGCCAACCCCATGTCGGCCGTGAACAGGCGCTGATGCTGGTGCGCATGCCCGGCGCGGCGCCCGAGGAACGCTTTCTCGACATCGTGTATTCGCCGCTGGCGGACGCCACCGGCCGTAATGCCTGGCTGCTGGGCTATGGCGTCGACGTTACCGAGAAGACCCGTGCCAGGCGCCTGGCCGAGCAGGGCCTGCGCGAAAGCGAGGCACGGCTGTCGGCGATCTTTTCGCGGGCGGCGGCGGGCCTGTCCGAACTGTCGGTAGAGGGCCGCTTCCTACGCGTCAACGACACCATCTGCCAGATGCTGGAACGCCCGCGCGAGGCGCTGCTCGGCGCCAGCATCACCGAGGTGACCCATCCGGACGACATTCCTCCCAGCCTCGAAGCGGTGCAACACCTGCTCGCCACCGGGGAGCCGGTCGCGCTCGACAAGCGTTACCTGAAACGCGACGGCAGCTTTGTCTATTGCAACAGCGCGCTGACCCGGCTGGACGATGAATCGGGCCGGCCGCGCTCGCTGCTGGCCGTCACCATCGACCTGACGCAGAGGCGGCGCGCCGAGGCGGCGCTGCGCGAGAGCGAGGCATTCCACCGCTACGCGGCCGAGGCGGGCAGCATTGGCAAATGGGAAATGGCACTGGCAAGCGGCCGGATCGAGGCGTCGCCGCAAATGGCTGCACTGCTCGGCTTTCCGCTCAGGCAGCATGTATTTTCAAGCAGGGAATGGGCGGCCATGGTGCTGCCCGGGGACTTGCCGGGGCTGACCCATGCGATGGAGGCAGCCGCGCTGGCGAATGCCCAGCTGGACATGGAGTTGCGCGTCGTCGTCCACGGCAGCGGGGAAATCCGCTGGCTGCATATGCGCGGCGGCGTGGTGCAGGACGGCGTCGGCCATAGCACCAGGCTGCATGGCGTCTCGCTCGACATCACCGATCGCAAGCGCAGCGAGGCAGCGCTGCGCGCCAGCGAGGAGCGCTACCGTACGCTCACCGAGATGAGCCCGGATGCGGCCCTGGTTATTGTCGACCGGTCAATTGCCTATGCCAATCCGGCCGCGGTCACCATGCTGGGCGCGTCCCGGGTAGACCAGTTGACCGGCCGCTCGCCGTTCATCTTCATCGAGCCGGAGTTCCATGCCGCGGCAGGGCAGACACTGGAGGCGCCGCCGCATACGGGCAGCTGCCCGCCGCTGATGGAGCAGCGCTGGCGCCGGCTGGATGGCGGCGAGGTGCCGGTCCAGGTGTCTGCCGGCGCGATCACCTGGGAAGGACGGCCGGCAACCCAGCTGCTGCTGCGCGACATCACCGAGCAGCAGCGCACACAGGACGCGCTGCGCATCAGCAACGAGCGCCTGAAACTGGCCATCGAGGGCTCGGGCGAAGGCATCTGGGACTGGGACATCCGCAACGACAGTTACCATTTTTCAGAAAATCTCAAGCGCATGCTGGCCTGGGACCCGGAAAACGAATCGCATGAAGCCATCAAGGAGGCGATGCGCAAGCGTATCCACCCGGACGACCTGCCGCGCATCAGGGCAGCGCTCTTGGCCTACATCGAAGGCCGGGAGAGTGCGTACAGCTGCGAGTTCCGGGCGCAGCGCGCCGACGGCGTATGGCTGTGGATGCTCTCGCGCGGCATCATCGTCGCACGCGACGACAGCGGCGTGCCGCTCCTGATGACCGGCACCACGTCCGACATATCGGCCAGGAAGCAGGCGGACGAACGGATCTGGCATCACGCCAACTTCGACGCACTGACCGGCTTGCCCAACCGCCGCCTGTTCCGCGACCGGCTCGACCAGGAAGTGCGCAAGGCCGCGCGCAGCGGCAAGCAGGTGGCGCTGCTGTTCATCGACCTCGACCGCTTCAAGCAGGTCAACGACCTGCTCGGCCATGACGCCGGCGACCTGCTGCTGGCCCAGTGCGCGAACCGGCTCAAGGGTTGCGTGCGGGAGTCCGACACCGTCGCGCGCCTGGGGGGCGACGAGTTCACCGTGATCCTGTCGGCGCCGGAGTCGGCGTCGAGGGTCGAGCATGTCTGCCAGAAAATCCTGCACACGCTGGAAAGCCCTTTCCCCATCGGCAAGGAGGTTGCCTACATGTCCGGCAGCATAGGCGTGACCCTCTACCCGAACGACGCCACCACGTCCGAGGAGCTGATACGCAAGGCCGACCAGGCGATGTATGCAGCCAAGAACGCCGGCAAGAACCAGTTCAGCTATTTCACGTATGCGATGGACGAAAAGGCCCACTTGCGGCTGCGGATGGCGAGCGAGCTGCGCGGCGCATTGCCGGCCGGGCAGCTGGAGGTCTATTACCAGCCGGTGCTGGACCTGGCCGACGGCCGCCTGGTCAAGGCCGAGGCGCTGCTGCGCTGGCACCATCCGCGGTTGGGGCTGGTGGAGCCGACCAGCTTCATTCCGCTGGCCGAGGAAACCGGCCAGATCAACCAGATCGGCACCTGGGTGTTCAAGGAAGCCGCCTCGCGCTCGCTGCAATGGAGCGAGCGGCTGGGCGCAAATTTCCAGGTCGGCGTCAACAAGTCACCCATCCAGTTCCTGTCCCACAACGACGACGCCGACTGGCTGCAGCACCTGGAGCGGCTGGGACTGCCCGGCAGCAGCATCTGCATCGAGATTACCGAAGGCATGCTGCTGCATGCGTCGAGCAGCGTGACCGACAAGCTGCTGGAATATCGCGACGCCGGCATTCAGGTAGCCATCGACGACTTCGGCACCGGCTACTCGTCGATGACTTACCTGAAGAAGTTCGACATCGACTACCTGAAGATCGACCAGTCCTTCGTCGCCGAGATCGCGACCGACCTGGACAGCTGCACCATCGCCGAGTCCATTATCGTGATGGCGCACAAGCTGGGGCTGAAGGTCATTGCCGAGGGCATAGAAACCGAGGCGCAGCTCGCGTTGCTGAAACAGGCGGGCTGCGACTATGGCCAGGGCTTCCTGTTTTCTGCTGCGCTGCAGGCCCAGGGTTTCGAGGCGTTGCTGATGGCGGATCGCGCTGGAGAAAACGGCTGGCGCGAGCTGTTCTGACCAGCGCGTTTTTACGCTGACTTGGCTTGCACCGGAAGCGCTGCTTCCGCGCAGCGACAGTTGCCGTTGCATTAAGCCGCGCGCAGCGACAGTTGCTCTTGACGTTCCGCGCAGCGACAGTTGCCGTTGCCGTTGCCGTTGTTTTTGACGCTGCTTTTGACGTGGGTCCCCGTTGATGACGCCACGTCGCTGGTGCC
>CAUQYP010000126.1:0-12378 GCA_963522035.1 uncultured Noviherbaspirillum sp.
ACACCCGGCTACTCCCCACGGCAGTGAGCGCTTCCACGTTTCACCCGTCCAGCACACGCTGCAATGGCGTCTTGCGCCTTGTCGCTGCGCGGAACGGCAACGGCAACGGCAACGGCAACGGTCACTAGCGCAATGACGGAGCTTGCTACCTAAGCCTCAGGCCCCCAGCGCATCAAGCTGCGCAACCGTATCCTGCGCCCCCATGCTGGCAGCCAGCGCCTTCGCGCTCAGCCCCTTGGCATTGCGCGCATGCGGATCGGCGCCGTGGGCCAGCATCAGCTCGAGGATGCCGGTGCGGTTGAACATGGCGGCCATCATCAGCGCGGTACGGCCGTCGGGGGCCGCGCCATCGACCCTGGCGCCGTGCGCCAGCAGCAGTTCGGCAATCTCGCGATAGTCCTTGAAGGCGGCGGCGGCGAGCGGCAGCTGGCCGTTGTCGTTGTAGATCTCGGTGTCGGCGCCGTGCTGGAGCAGCACCCGCGCCGCGTCGGCGTGACCGTGGTAGCAGGCCAGCATCAGCAGCGTGTCGCCTTTTTCGTTGCGCAGGTTGGCCGGCACGCCGAGCTCGAGCAGGCGGGCCAGGGTGGGGGCGTCGCCGCTGCGGGCGAAGTTGAACATTTCCTTCAGATGCTGCTGCAACTCGGCATTGCGGTCGGGGCTTGCGGACTGGTAGGGCATGGCGGCATCCTGGTGCGGGGTTGACCGCGCGCGCTGTGGGCGCCGCGGTTTTGGACTATGATACCGGCTTGAAATTCTCCCTCCATGCATTTCCGCAATGACTGACACTTCCCCTGAGCAGCACCCGTCCGACGACGGGAAAATCGAAGAACCGCGTCTCTGGCGCGATAACGGCTGGACCGCGCGCGTGATCAAGAACGACGACGACGAAGGCTGGGCGGTGGCCATGTTCAAGGACGGCGAGGTGGAACCCGCGCTGGTCGGCCCGTGGACCATGGGCCGCGACAAGAAGAACCCCAAGCCGCTGGATACCGCCGCGTTCAATACCCTGGTCAAGACCGCTTCCGAAGTATTGCGCCGGCACGAGCAGAGCCTGCATGCGATGCTGCACAAGAGCGTGTTCGTCAATGCCGACGCCGGCCGCATCGAGGTGACGCTGGACATCGTGCCGGACGAGGACGACCCGTATGCGACGCTGTCGGCGCGCGACGAGTACGGCGAGCAGCTGGCCGCGGTGCGGGTTGCGCCCAACTTCAAGCTGAGCCCGTCCAGCGCGGCTGCCTGGATCGAGGGCGGCTTTCGCCGCCCGGCCTGAGCCGGCGCGTTTTCCCGCTTACGTGAACCAGGCCACGCCAGCCGCGCCGCTGCCGCGCTACACGGTGGCCGTCAGGGCGCTCTGCGAATTCACCGCCAAGGCGGGCGACCTCGACCTGCGTTTCACGCCGTCGCCGACCGCGCTGGAAGGCATTGCCGGCCATGCCGTGGTGGCGTCGCGGCGGCCAGCGCCGTACGAGTCCGAACTCAGCCTGTCCGGCGAATACGGGCAGTTGCTGGTGCGCGGCCGGGCCGACGGCTACGACCCGGCGGCCAACCGGCTGGAGGAGGTCAAGACCTATCGCGGCGAGCTCGACGCCATGCCGGATAACCATCGCCACCTGCACTGGGCGCAGGTGCGCGTCTACGGTTGGCTGCTGTGCCAGGCGCGCGGCCTGACCGAGGTGGAACTGGCGCTGGTGTATTTCGACATCGGCAGCCAGCGCGAGACCGTGCTGACCGAAAAGCGCGAAGCGCTCTGGCTGCAGGCCTGCTTCGAGGACCAGTGCACGCGCTTCCAGGCCTGGGCCGCCCAGGAACTGGCGCACCGCGCGGCGCGCGATGCGGCGCTGCTGGCGCTGCCGTTCCCGCATGCCGCGTTCAGGCCGGGGCAGCGGCACCTGGCGACCTCGGTGTACCGCACCGCGCGTGACGGCGGCTGCCTGATGGCGCAGGCGCCGACCGGCATCGGCAAGACGGTGGGCACCCTGTTCCCGCTGCTCAAGGCCTGTCCCGGCCAGGCGCTGGACAAGGTGTTCTTCCTCGCGGCCAAGACCTCGGGCCGGGCGCTGGCGCTGGATGCGCTGGCGCAGATAGGCCAGGCCGGCCAGCCGCCGCTGCGCGTGCTGGAACTGGTGGCGCGGGACAAGGCCTGCGAACACCCGGACAAGGCTTGCCACGGCGCGTCGTGCCCGCTGGCCCAGGGCTTCTACGACCGGCTGCCGGCGGCCCGCAGCGCCGCGGTGGAAGCCGGCATGCTGGACCGGCAGGGCCTGCGCACCGTGGCGCTGGCGCACCAGGTCTGCCCGTACTACCTCAGCATGGAGCTGGCGCGCTGGTCCGATGTGATCATCGGCGACTATAACTATTACTTCGACCTGTCGGCGATGCTGTACGGGCTGACGCTGGCCAACCAGTGGCGCGTCGCGGTGCTGGTGGACGAGGCGCACAACATGGTCGAACGCGCCCGCAAGATGTACAGCGCCGAACTCGACCAGCACGACCTGAAGGCCTTGCGCCGCAGCGCGCCGGCGCCGCTGAAGAAGCCGCTGGACAAGCTTGACCGCGCATGGAATGCGCTGTGGCGCGACCAGGTTGAGCCCTACCAGGTGCATGAGGACCTGCCGGACGCGCTGGTCCATGCGCTGCAGCAGGCCGGCACCAGCATGACCGACTACCTGGCCGAGCACCCGACCGAGGTGCATGAGCAGCTGCAGCGCTTCTATTTCGATGTGCTGCATTTCGGCCGGATCGCGGAACTGTTCGGCGCGCATTCGCTGTTCGACGTGACGCTGGACGCAAGCGGCCGAGGCGCACGGCTGTGCCTGCGCAACGTGGTGCCGGCACCGTTCCTGAAACCCCGGCTGGCGACCGCCCGCGCCACCGCGATGTTCTCGGCCACGCTCAACCCGCGGCCGTTCTATACCGACATGCTGGGGCTGGACGACAAGACGGTATGGGTCGACGTCGAGTCGCCATTCGACGCCGGCCAGCTGGCGGTGCAGGTGGTCAGCCATATTTCGACCCGCTACCGGCAGCGCGAGCAGTCGGCGGCGCCGATCGCCGACCTGGTGGCGCGCCAGTATGCGCAGCAGCCGGGTAACTACCTGGCGTTCTTCAGCAGCTTCGATTACCTGCGCCAGGTGGCGGCGCTGCTGGCCGAGCGGCACCCGGATGTGCCGTTCTGGGAACAGTCGCGCGGCATGGAGGAGGGCGCGCGCAATGCGTTCCTGGCGCGCTTTACGAACGAGAGCCGCGGCATCGGCTTCGCGGTGCTGGGCGGCGCATTCGGCGAGGGCATCGACCTGCCCGGCAAGCGGCTGATCGGCGCATTCATCGCCACCCTGGGCCTGCCGCAGATCAACCCGGTCAACGAGCAGATGCGCGAGCGCATGCAGCAGGTCTTTGGCGCGGGCTATGACTACACCTATTTGTATCCCGGCCTGCAGAAGGTAGTGCAGGCAGCCGGGCGCGTGATCCGCACGGTCGACGACCGCGGCGTGGTGTACCTGATCGACGACCGTTATGTGCGGGGCGAGGTGCGCAGGCTGCTGCCGGCGTGGTGGGACGTGAAAACGCTGCGTGCGCCCGGCAGCGCACAGGCGCCCGGACGATGATTAAAACGACAAACCCGCCGGCGGCGACCATGACAACACGATGCGACCATCCACGCTGAGCGGCCGCGACCTGCTGGCCGCGGGCCTGATCGTCCTGATCTGGGGCACCAATTTCGTGGCGATGAAGATTGGGCTGCGCAGCTTCACGCCGTTCCAGCTCGGCGCCGCACGCTACCTGTTCGCTGTGCTGCCGCTGATCCTGCTGGTCCGCGCACCGCGGCTGCACTGGAAATGGCTGCTGCTGTACGGCCTGTGCCAGGGCGTGGGCCAGTTCGGGCTGCTGTTCCTGTCGCTGCGCATCGGCATGACGGCGGCGCTGGCCTCGGTGCTGCTGCAGACCCAGCTGTTCTTTACCGCGCTGTTCAGTTTCATCGTGCTGGCGGAAAAACCCGGCAAGCCGCTGCTTGCCGGGCTGGGCCTGGCCGCGCTGGGGCTAGGCTGCTTTGCGATGAATTACCTGCAGCCGGCGGCCGGCGCCGCCGCGGCCACCACCGCGCTCGGCTTCGCGCTGTGCCTGGCGGCGGCGTCGATGTGGGCGGCGTCCAATATCGTAGTGCGCCTGGTCCAGCGCGCGGCGCCGGAGTTCGACGCGCTGCGTTTCCTGGTCTGGTGCAGCGCGGTGCCGGTGCTGCCCTTCGTCGGCCTGTCGCTGCTGTTCGACGCGCCCGAAAGCCGCTGGCAATGGACCGCGGCGCCATGGCAGGGCTGGGTGGCGGTGGCCTACCTGGGCTGGGTGGCGACCATCTTCGGCTACACGATGTGGACCAGCCTGATCAAGCGCCACGGCGCCAACCGCATCGCCCCGTTCAGCCTGGGCGTGCCAGTGGTCGGGCTGTCGAGCGGCATGCTGTTCCTGGGCGAAACGATCACCGGCTGGCAATGGGCCGGCATCGCGCTGATCGTCGCGGCGCTGGCCTGCGTGCTGTTCGGCGGCCGGCTGGCGCGGGCGGGGTGAGACCATTCCCAAGTCATGGCGTACCGAACGAAATTGATGGCGCCGATGCATCGCTTGACTCGTAGGGTGTAAAAAGCGAAGCGCATTACACCATGGCCGATGAACAGGCACCGCCTGTCAGCGCCGAATGGTGTAATGCGCTGGCGCTTATTACACCCTACGAATTTTGATGGCACGTTATGACTTGGGATTGGTATAAGACTTATTCCGCGTCGGCGGTGAAGCGTTCCCGCATTACCTGCAACTGGCCCTGCGAGATGCGGTGGCCGTGCGCGGCGGCCCTGGACAGCCACATCAGCCCGAGATACTCGTCCGGCGCCACGCCGTTGCCGTCGAGGTAGCAGCGGGCCAGCCAGTGCATCGCGTCCGCATACTCCTGCCTGGCCGCCAGTTCCAGCCAGTAGATCGCGCCGCGGGGCTTGCCGGCGGCCAGGAAGAGCAGCGCCAGGTCGCCCTGCGCCGCCGCCTCGCCGCGGTCGGCCTGCTGCACCAGCGCCAGGTCCTCGGGCGCGAGCGGTATCGCGATATGCGCCTTGATGGAGTCCAGGTGCACCATGGACTTGCCATTACCGCTGGATTCCAGTTCCCGTTTGACCGATCCGTCGGCAAAGCGACGCCAGAACGTGCGTTCGCTCCATTCGGTCAGGGTAATTGCTGCTGCAAGGCTGATCAGTTCCACGGTCTGTTTCCCACGCTGCGCCAGATCCTGGCGGGTTGGCGCCCGGTGCCACCGGATCGTGGCAGGGCTGTGTGCAGTGCCAAAAACCCTGGCAGAGCATTTCTTCCCGCCATCTTTCCATGCCGCGGCCTGAAAAACCACTGATTTGCCTGATTTCTTCGGAGAAACGTTGCTGGCACGCATGTTGCTGTAGAGAAACCAGCTTCAACAGGTTTCCTTACTCAACTTCTCCTATCAGGATGGACAACATGAAATTCGCTCAATACAAGCAGCAGGCACAGAAGGGTTTTACGCTTATCGAATTGATGATCGTCGTAGCGATTATCGGTATTTTGGCGGCGGTGGCATTGCCTGCTTATCAAGACTATACAGCCAAGTCACAAGTGGCAACTTCCATGGCAGAAATCACTTCAGCTAAAGATAATATTGAAACCAAGATGACCCAGGGCATCACGACAGCTGAAGCAACTTCTTTCTCCGGCACAACCGCGACGGTTCTTGCTGAGATCGGCTTTACTGCAGCTACGTCTCCACGTTGCTCGGCATATACTTCGGCTGTTGCAACGGATGGAACTGCTTCTATCAGCTGCACGATGATTGGTGCTTCGACGGTGAACGGCAAATTTATCAAGTGGACGCGTGCTGCAACTGGTGCTTGGACTTGCGGTACGGATCTGGGCACCCTTGCTGCCAAACTGGCTCCGAAAACTTGCCAGGGCACGGTTACCGGCGCTTGATTGTTTTAACTTAGCTAGTTTAGAAAAGGCATCTTCGGATGCCTTTTCTATTTGTAGTTCGACTTTTAAGTTTGCTTATACCCCAACTTCTCCCGCCGCTTCGCAATCACCTCCAGCAACGCCACCCCCGCTTCATAATTCTCCACCACCGTCACCCGCCCGCCACCCTGCCCATTCCTGCTGCTCCCCCAGCTCCGCTTCACCGTCCACTGACCAAACAAATCACGGTCCAGCACCGCCGTATAGAACCGCGTATGCCATGTGAACCGGACACTGACCGGGCCGGGTACGCCAGCCGCGTCAGGCAACGCCGCCATGCCGGCGGCAGACCCGGGCGATGTGTGTTGAGCCATCGCGGCACTTGACCAGCACGCGGCGTTTTTTTGCCAGTTCGGCTTCATGCAACTGGCGTTCGTTGAACTGCATGGCGCGCGGGTGCTTGGGCTTCGCGCTGTTGGATTTGGATTTGGACTGGACCTGGGCCTGCGCGGCAGAACCCAGCATCAGCAGGACGGCGAGGGTGAGTAATTTTTTCATCATGTTTATCTGGTAATCGCTGAAAGGAAAACCTGCTCCGACGCCAGGCGCCGGGTTCCATACAGGCAAGTGCTGTATGTTAATACAGCCAGTCTGCCTGACACACCTTTGCCGGAAATGCGTGTGCGCAATTAGCCACAGATCAAATATGGCTATGCTTTTCGGACGCGGTTTTACTTCGAGGAGAATACCGATGAAGGAAATACGTGATGCAGCGGCAGTGGCCGTCGTCGCGCTGGCCGGTGCGCTCGCGCCTTTCGCCGTCCATGCGCATGCGCCGAGCATGCAGGAATGCGCGGAAGGCAGCGACTTCATCCGGAATGCGGCGCTGGCGCGCGACGAGGGCATGCCGGAGCGCCAGTTCGTCGCGCAGTTCCAAGCCGACGTCCAGGCGCTGCAGCGGCTGCCGGCCGAGCTGCGCTGGTTCGTGCAGGACAAGGACGACGAAGCCTTCCTGCTGGCGGCGGTGCAGGACGTGTTCCAGAAGCCCAAGCCGGCGGCCGTCCACCATGCGCAGTTCGCGGTCGCCTGCGCGCGCCGGGTCGACGACGGACCCGGCAACGGCGTGCGCATCTGATCCTTGATCCTCCGGCCCGGCTTCAGGCCGCGCGCTTCTGCGGGAAGTCGAACACCAGGCAGGTGGTGGTGCCATGCGCATACAGCTTGCCGGCCGCGTCCACCAGCCGCGCTTCGGCGGTGGCGACCTGGCCGCCGACGTGGATCACCCGGCCTTCGGCGCGCACCAGCGGCACCTTGCTGCTCAACGCGCGCAGCATGTTGACCTTCAGTTCCAGCGTGGTGTAGCTCTTGCCCGCCGGCAGCGCGGTATGCACCGAGCAGCCGAGCGCGGAGTCGAGCAGGGTGGCGAACCAGCCGCCGTGCACGCTGCCCAGCGGGTTGTAATGCCGTTCCAGCGGCCGGCCCTGGAACACCGCGCGGCCATGCTCGACCTCGACCAGGGTGAAGTCCATGGTCCCGGAAATCGGCGGCGACGGCAGTTCGCCGGCGAGCAGCGCGCGCATGATCTCCAGCCCGCTTTTCCCCGCCACCTGTTCCGGGCTGGCGACGCCGAAGCGCCGGTCGCTGTCGGGCCGCCCCCCGTAAATCGCTTCTTCCTGGCGCTGCCACGAGGCCAGCACTTCCTGTGCATCCATATTGTCTCCTGAGGGTTGAATCGAACTTATTGAATCGAACTTATTGAATCGAGCTCATGCGTCGGCCGCCGCGGGCCGCAGCACCGGCGCTTCGCGGATGGGCAGGTTGACCAGCGCGGCGGCCAGCGCCAGCGCGATGTCCACGTACCACATCCAGTTGTAGTTGCCGAACTCGACGAACGCCAGGCCGCCCAGCCACGCGCCGAAGAAGCCGCCGACCTGGTGCGACAGCAGCGTCAGGCCGAACAGGGTGGCGAGATAGCGCACGCCAAACAGCTTGGCGACCAGGCCGGCGGTGGGCGGCACGGTCGCCAGCCAGGTGAAGCCGAGCGCGGCCGCGAAGATATAGAAGGTCATCGCGGTCTTGGGCGCGGCCAGGTAGATGACGATGATCACGGCGCGGCTGGCGTACATCAGCGCCAGCATGGACTTCATCCGGTAGCGCGAGGCCAGCATCCCGGCCGACAGGCTGCCGGCGATATTGAACAGGCCGATCAGCGCCAGCGCCGTGGCGGACACGCTGGCCGGCAACCCGCACAAGCCGACTTCGCCCGGCAGGTGCGTCACCAGGAAGGCGATATGAAAGCCGCAGGTGAAGAAGCCGGCATGCAGGCAGAGGTAGCTGCGGTCGCGCAGCGCCAGGCGCAGCTGGGCGCCCATGCCTGGCCCGGCCGTGGGGGCACTGGCCCCGGCGACCGCACCGGCGCGCGGCCGCTTCGGCGTGCGCAACGGCCAGGCCAGCGGAATGGTGAAGAGCGCGCTGGCCGCGATCGACAGCATGGCGACCACCCAGCCGGCGCTGCTGATGATGGCCTGCACCGCCGGCGCAAAGACGAACTGGCCGAAGGAACCGCCGGCATTGATGAAGCCGGACGCGAAGGCGCGGCGCTCGGCCGGCAGGCGCTGCGAGGCGGCGCCGATCAGGATGGAAAAGCTGCCGGCCCCGGCGCCGGCGGCCGACAGGATGCCCATCGACAGCAAGAGGCCGGCCTGGCTGTGCATGAACGGCGTCAGCGCGGTGCCGGCAGCGAGCATGAATGCGCCGAGGACGATGACCCGCATCGAGCCGTAACGGTCGGCCACCGCGCCGAAGATCGGCTGCGCCACGCCCCACATCAGCTGCCCGACCGCCAGCGCCAGGCTGATCGACGCAATCCCCAGCCCGGTGGCGGTATTGAGCGGCGACAGGAACAGGCCCATGGTCTGGCGCGCGCCCATGGTCAGCATCATGATGGCGGCGGCGGCCAGCATCAGCGTCCAGCCGGCGCGGGCAGCGTTGTTCGACGCGGCCGGCGGTAGGGCGTTGCTTTCAATCGTGCTCATGGCGGCTTTCGGCTTGGTTGGGGGCTTGCACTTCTCCGGCAGCGGCGATGGCGATGGCCTTGCGCACCGCTTCCAGTATTTCCGTGGACTGCACGCCGCCGCCGAATGCGCGCGCCAGCACGATGGCGCCGACCATCTGCGCCATCAGCGGCAGCGCCCGGCTGCGGCGCTCGGCCGCGTCGGCGCCCGGCATGAAGCCGGCGAGCGCATCGATCAGCTGTTCCAGCCCGGCGGCGAAGGCGGCGCGCACCGGCGCTTCCTGGCGCGCCATCTCGGGCCCGAGCGCGGCGACGGCGCAGCCGGTGCCGGCAGCGTCCAGGTGGCGGCGGGACAGGTAGGCGTCGACCAGGCGTTCCAGGCCTGCCATGCCGCGGTTTTCCAGCGTGGCTGTCCAGCGCGCGGCGGTCTGCAGCAGCGCATGGGTCGCGGCTTCGGCCGCCAGCGCTTCCTTGGACGCGAAGTGGCCATAGAAGCCGCCATGGGTCAGGCCGGCTTCCTGCATCACCTCGGCCACGCTGACGCCGTCGAATCCGCGTTCGCGGAAACGCCGGGAGGCAATGTCCAGCAGGCGCTGCCGGTTGGCCGCCATCTGCTCGCGCGATACTTTCATGGCCACCTCTTTTTACATGATGGCGATCATGATAAACCCGTCTTTTCACTCTGCGCCAGTTTTTTTGCGCCCAACCGTCGGGTTGCGCGTGGATAAGCCCTGCCGGGGAACCAGCAGCGCCGGGACGGCGTCTACTTTCTTTTGCAGCAAATGTGCTCCGCCCACCGCGAAATCGCCGGCGTCACCAACAGGTCGGGAGCATGCAGCATGGACAAGATTGAAGAGACAGTGACATTACGGCACACCCTGGCGTCCGAAGTTGGAGACAAGGCAAGGCTTCCGCTGGCGGCGCGGCTGCAGTGGGTTTCCGGCGTGCAGGCGACACTGGCGATGGCGGACGACGAAGCGCACGTGCTAGACCTTTTGCGCGACGCGGCCTGGCGGCTGGGACAGGCGCACGGCATCCTGCTGGCGCGCAGCAATCGCGGACCTTGCCGGCTGCTGCCCACCGCCGGCGGCGACTTGCCCTGTCCGGCACTCGATGCGCTGGCCGCGCAAGCCATGGCGGACTGCCAGGTGCTGATGATCGAAAGCGACACGGCGCTGCCCGACCCGGTACGCAGCCTGCTGCTGGTGCCGGCCGGCCGCGCCGCCACGCGCGCAGTCGGCATCTGCTGGTTCCGGTCCTGTCCGACCGATGAAGAGAACCGCACGCTCCTCGAGATCTTGTGCCGTGCCGCCGGCGCCGCACTCGAGCAGTTCGACGTATTTACCCACCATCGCATGGACGACCAGCGTTTCCGGGTGCTGGTCGAAGGTGTCGCGCAGGCGATCTGGGAAGCCGGGCCCGACGGCGCGGTAACCACCGATTCGCCGACCTGGCGCGCCTGGACCGGGCAAAGCGTGGAACAGGTAATGGGCCAGGGCTGGATGGAGGCGATCCACCCGGAAGACCGCACCGCGTTCGAGCGCGGCTGGAACGAGATCCGACAGCGCCGCCTGCCAGCCGACCTGTCATTCCGGCTGCGCCGCGCCGACGCCAGCTGGAGCTGGACCGACATGCGGACCGCGCCGCTGTTCAATGACGACGGCAGCGTGCGCAAGTGGGTTTGCATGAACATGGACATCACCGACCGCAAATGCGCCGAGGAAGTCCTGCATCGCAGCGAGACCCGGTTCCGGGCGCTGACCGAGGCGTCGCCGGCGCTGATCTGGCAGCTCGACCCGGCCGGCAACGTGATCTACCTGAACCAGCGCTATGCCGAACTGACCGGCCGCTCCAAGCCGTCGCTGATGCATGCCGGCTGGCGCAACCTGCTGCACCCGGACGACGCACCGGCCTACCTGGCCGCGCTGTCCGAAGCGCGCAACCTGCGCCGGCGCTTCCAGTGCCGCACCCGGGTGCGCGACTGCAATGGCCAGTGGTGCTGGCTGGAGTCCTATGGCATGCCTTTCTTTGCCGGCGAGGGCGGCTATGCCGGCCATGTCTGCATGTCGATCGACATCACCGAGTCGATGGCGGCGGAGAAAGCGCTGCGCGACGCCGACCGCCGCAAGGACGAGTTCCTGGCCACGCTTGCGCACGAGTTGCGCAATCCGCTGGCGCCGCTGTGCAGCGCGATGCCGATGATGGGCCGGCCCGACGGCTCGCGCCTGGCCGACCGGCTGCAGCAGATGATGTCGCGCCAGCTCGACTACATCGTGCGCCTGGTAGACGACCTGATGGACATTTCCCGCATTACCCGCGGCAAGATCGCGCTGCGCACCGCGCCCATCCCGCTGGCCGACGTGCTGCAGGGCGCGGTGGAAACCAGCATGCCGTTGATCGAGAGCGCGCACCACAGGCTCAACCGCAGCCCGGTTGCCGAAGACATCGTGCTCGACGCCGATGCGGTGCGCCTGACACAGGTATTTGCCAACCTGCTCAACAACGCCGCCCGTTACACTAGCCCTGGCGGCCAGATCTGGCTGCATGCTTATGAGGAGGAAAATATGGCCATTGTGTCAGTGCGCGACAACGGCATCGGCATCTCGCCGCAGATGCTGCCGCGGGTGTTCGATATTTTTTCGCAGGAACGCGATACCGCCAGCCAGCGCCAGGGCGGGCTGGGCATCGGCCTGACGCTGGTTGCCAACCTGGTGCGCATGCACGGCGGCAGCGTCGAGGCGAAGAGCGCGGGGCTGGGACTGGGCAGCGAGTTCATCGTGCGCCTGCCGCAGGCGCCGAAGATGGCGCCGTTGGGTGAAGAAGGCGATACCAACGGCGGCAAGGCCGGCGACGACGCCAGCCAGCGCGTGCTGGTCGTGGACGACAACCGCGACGCCGCCGACACGCTGTCGATGCTGCTGGAATTCATGGGCAGCAAGGAAGTGAAGGTGTGCAACGATGGCCCGGCCGCGCTGGCCGAAATGGAAACCTTCCGGCCCGACGTGGTGCTGCTCGACATCGGCATGCCGGGCATGGACGGCAACGAGGTGGCGCGCCGCATCCGCCAGCAGCCGCAGTTCGCGGGTACGCGGTTGGTCGCGCTGACTGGCTGGGGTCAGGATGAGGACCGGCGGCGGACGCAGGAGAGCGGCTTCGACCATCACCTGACCAAGCCGGTGGATATCGCGGCGCTGCAGGCGTTGCTGGCGAGCTTGTAGGCGGGTCGGCCCGCCGGAGGGTTAGAGCAGTTTCGTGCTAGCTTGCCCAAGCTGGCCGGTAAGCGATATTGCCTGTTCCGCGCAGCGACAGTTGCCGTTAGCCCGCGCAGCGACTGTTGCCGTTGTAGTTAGCTCCGCGCAGCGACTGTTGCCGTTGTAGTTAGCTCCGCGCAGCGACTGTTGCCGTTG
>CAUQYP010000127.1:0-12272 GCA_963522035.1 uncultured Noviherbaspirillum sp.
TAGAAAACCCCCGACACCATATGGTGCCGGGGGTTTTTGCTTTGGGGGTGGGAAAGTGCCACGCATATTCGTAGGGTGTAATAACCGGAGGGCATTACACCATTGGTCGATCATCAACCGGCTCCAATGAGCGACGATTGGTGTAATGCGCTTTGCTTATTACACCCTACGAACCTGTCGACGGTCCGGTACTCGGCGTCAGCCACGCCTTATGCGTCCCGCGACCGCCTTCGGTGTGCCGGTGCCTGGATATAGCCGCCAACTTGCAATAGGAAAGCCGGCGGGCTTTTCAGGGAGTCAATCTATTCGGCCCAGGCACGTGAACGTTCGACGGCGCGATGCCATTGCCGCAGCCTTTGCGCACGTTCGTCTTCTCCCATGTTCGGTTCGAACCGCCGCTCCATGCGCCATTGAGCCGCCACTTCCTGTTGCGAGCGCCAAAAGCCGACAGCGATCCCGGCCAGGTAAGCCGCGCCGAGCGCGGTTGTTTCCGTAACGATGGGTCGCACCACCGGCACACCCAGTACATCCGCCTGGAATTGCATCAGCAAATCGTTTCTCGATGCGCCGCCGTCCACTCTCAGTTCTTGCAGTTGGATGCCCGAGTCGTTCTGCATTGCAGCCAATATGTCCACTGTCTGATAGGCAATGCTGGCAAGCGCGGCACGCGCGATATGGGCCTTGGTGGTGCCGCGGGTCATGCCGACAATCGTTCCGCGCGCATAGGCATCCCAGTGCGGTGCGCCCAGGCCCGCAAACGCTGGCACAAATACCACGCCATCCGTATCCGGCACCGAGGCGGCAAGGGCTTCGACATCGGACGAACTCTCGATGATGCCCAGCCCGTCGCGCAACCATTGCACGATCGCGCCAGCCATGAACACGCTGCCTTCCAGCATGTAAGTGGTGTCGATCCGGCCCGTATCCGCGCTGGTCCATCCCACAGTAGTCACCAGGTTGTTGTGCGATGTGATGGCATTTTCTCCTGTGTTCATCAGCATGAAACAGCCTGTGCCATAGGTGTTCTTCGCCATGCCGGAGCGCATGCAGGCTTGTCCGAAGGTGGCAGCCTGCTGGTCGCCGGCAATGCCTGCGATCGGCAGCGCCCGGCCCAATAGCCGGGGATCGGTATGTCCAACGACTTCGCTGCTGGCGACGACCCGCGGCAGCATGGCGCGCGGTATCTGCAGCACTTCCAGCAGTTCATCGTCCCAGGACAAGGTATGGATATTGAACATCAGGGTGCGCGACGCATTGCTGGTGTCGGTGACATGCTCGCCGCACAGCTTGCTGATGAGCCAGCTGTCGACGGTGCCGAATGCCAGTTCGCCGCGCTCGGCGCGCGCACGCGCACCGGGGACGTTGTCCAGCAGCCACTTGACTTTTGTGCCCGAGAAATAGGCATCGAGCACCAGCCCGGTCTTGCGCTGGAACAGCTCGGCATGACCTGCCTCCCGCAGCGCATCGCAAATGCCCGCCGTGCGCCTGTCCTGCCAGACGATCGCATTGCCTATTGCAGCGCCGGTGGCGCGGTCCCATACGATGGTAGTTTCGCGCTGGTTGGTGATGCCGATGGCGGCAACTTCGCTTGCATCGACACTGCATTCCCGCATGACCTGTCGGGCGACGTCGATCTGCGATTGCCAGATGTCGTTCGGGTCGTGCTCGACCCAGCCGGGGTGGGAAAAAATTTGCCTGAATTCCTGCTGCGCACACCCATGCACCTGGCCTTCGTGATTGAAAAGAATTGCTCGCGAGCTGGTTGTCCCCTGGTCGAGTGCGAGTATGTATTTGCTCATTTGCCTGTCGTCGTTATTGTGATCGTTATGGAAGGTAAGGGTGTTCAGCCTGTCCGGGCACATCGACTCGCAGCGATAGCAGGCAGCCGGAGAGCGGGCATGCCGCCAATTCCTCCGCGCTGCGCTTGTTGCTGACCGTGGTGATGTACAGGGTACGCAAGTCGCTGCCGCCGAATGCCATCATCGTGGGGCATCGCACGGGCAAAAGTATCTCACGCAGGATTGCGCCCGTGGGCGCCAGTTGCAGCAGGCGGCCGCCTTCGTACATCGCGCACCAGTAATTGCCTTCGCTGTCGACTGCGGCGCCATCCGGGCGGCCGCCGTAGCCGGCACCGCGCTCGGTCGGGAAACGGTGCAGCAGCCTGCCGCTTCCGGTAGCGCCGGTCGTGACATCGTAGTCGTAGGCGGTAATGCAATGGCTGGTGGTGTCGCTGTGATAGAGCGTCCGGTTGTCAGGGCTGAAGGCGACGCCGTTGGAAACGGTTGCCCGCTTCCCGCTATCGCGCAGCATGCCGTGTTCCAGCACATACAGTCTTGCGTCGGCCCGGTCGCGCGGTTCGTAGAGGGTGCCGACCCAGAAACGGCCGGCGGCGTCGCAGCGGCCGTCGTTGAACCGTTCGCGGCCGGGATCGTAAGGCGCTTCGGCAAACATGCTCAATGCGCCGCTATCGGTGTCCAGCATGGCCAGGCCGGAGCGCAATGCCACGACCAGGCCGCCGGCTTCCGACCAGGCAATTGCGCCGGGCTCCGACGGCATGGTCCAGGACTGATGCATATTATGTTGCGGGTCCAGGCGATGTACTGCGCACCCGTCGATGTCTATCCAGTACAGCCTGCGTTCCCGCGGATGCCATAATGGGCATTCGCCGAGCTGCATGGGCATGTTGAAGGCAAGCTGGAGGCCAGGCGTTTGCATGGTGGATTCCGGTTGTCAGAAAAGCCTTATTATGCAGCGAAGGTCCGCAGGGTTCCCGTGATGCGCGCAAGCCGGAATGCGGGCTGTCATCGTAATATGCAGGACCGGCCGGCGACCAGCCTCGGTCAGCCAGGCCACGACCCTGATTATTTTTTGTTCTAGACAAGAGGAAGAGACAATGAAACTGAATAAGCTGCTCACCGCAATCGGCATCACCACGCTGGCACTGGCGGCATCTGCTGCGAGCGCACAAGGCTTTCCTAACAAGCCGATCAAGATCGTCGTGCCGTTCGCTGCCGGCGGCACAACCGACCTGCTGGCACGCGCCGTCGGCGCGGAGCTGCAGAAATCGCTGGGCCAGTCCGTCATCGTGGACAATCGTCCCGGCGCCGGCGGCAATATCGGCGCGGACGTGGTGGCGAAGTCGGCGCCGGACGGCTACACGCTGCTCATGGGCACGGTCGGCACGCATGCCATCAACCAGTCGCTTTACCCGAAGATGCCGTTCGATCCGATCAAGGATTTCGCACCGGTCACGCTGGTAGCCGCAGTGCCCAACGTGCTCGTGCTGAACAAGGAATTTGCCGCCAATAACAAGATCACCGACGTCAACAGTTTTACAGCCTATGTCAAATCGCATCCGGGCAAGCTGAACATGGCCTCCTCCGGCAATGGCACGTCGATCCACCTGGCTGGCGAACTGTACAAGACCACGACCAAGACGTTCATGGTGCACGTTCCCTACCGCGGCTCGGGCCCTGCGCTGACCGACCTCATCGCCGGCCAGGCCGACCTGATGTTCGACAACCTGCCGTCCGCGCTGCCATTCATCAAGTCTGGCCGGCTGTTGCCGCTTGCCGTGACCAGCAGCAAGCCTTCGCCAGCCTTGCCTGGCGTGATGCCGCTGGCGAACGCAGGCGGCGAGCTTGCCGGCTTCGAGGCGAGTTCGTGGTTCGGCGTGCTGGCGCCGGCCGGCACGCCGAAGGACATCGTCAGCAAGCTGCAGCAGGAAATTTCGCAGTCGCTTTCCAGCCCGGCTGTGAAGGAAAAGATGATTGCGCAGGGCGCCGACCCGGTTGGCAATACGCCCGAGCAGTTTGCCGCGCACATCCAGGCGGAAACGAAGAAGTGGGAAAAGGTCGTGAAGGCTTCGGGCGCCAAGGTTGATTGATCAACGTTTACGCTATCCAAAACAGGAAACCTGAACGCCCATGACAGACGCGCGCCAGCCTGACCAGGCCACCAACTGGCGGGCGGTCTGGCGCCTGCTCAAGCCGTACTGGGTATCCGAGGAAAAATGGAAGGCGCGCGGCCTGCTGGCGACCGTGGTGGCGCTGGCGCTCGGCATGGTCTATCTCAACGTGCTGTTCAACGAGTGGAACCGGGTTTTCTATAACGCGCTGGAAAACAAGGACTTCGTTACCTTCAAGGCGCAGTTGTGGCGCTTTTCCTATCTGGCTTTCATCTATATCGGCGTGGCGATCTACAAGGTCTACCTGACCCAGGCGCTCGAGATACGCTGGCGCGGCTGGATGACCCGCCAGTATATGGATGGCTGGCTGTCGCGCCAGGTGTACTACCGGATCGAGCAGGCGTCATCCGCCGACAATCCTGACCAGCGCATTGCGGAGGACCTGCGTTACCTGACCAACGGTTCGCTGACGCTGTCGCTGGGCCTGCTGTCGAGCGTGGTCACGCTGGTCTCGTTCGTCGGCATTCTGTGGTCGGTCAGCGGGCCGCTGGCCTTCATGCTTGGCGGGCGCGATTGGGTCATCCCCGGCTACATGGTCTGGTTCGCGCTGGCCTACGCCGGCATAGGCTCGTTTTTGGTGGCGCGTATCGGCAAGCCGCTGGTGCGGCAGAATTTCCTGCAGCAGCGCTACGAGGCGGATTTCCGGTTCGGCCTGATCCGGATCCGTGAAAATGCCGAGTCGGTGGCGCTGTACCGTGGCGAGCCGCAGGAAGACGCGCAGTTGAGCAACCGGTTCGAACGCATCCGGGAAAACTGGTGGCAGATCATGCGCACCACCAAGCGCCTGAATGTCGCATCCACTTTCTATGCGCAGTTTGCGATCATTTTTCCCTTCCTGGTGGGCGCGCCGCGGTATTTCAGCGGCGCGATCACGCTGGGCGGGCTGATGCAGATATCGTCGGCCTTCGGGCAGGTGCAGTCGGCATTGTCCTGGTTCATCGACGCCTTTACTGCGCTGGCCGAGTGGAAAGCCAGCGTCAACCGGCTGTCGGGATTTCATGACGCCGTGGAGACGGCTTCCCATGCGCCGTCGGGCATTGCGGTAGAGCGCAAGGGCGTCCAGGAAGTAGTCTTGGACAAGGTGGCCTTGCAACTGCCTTCGGGTGTGCCGCTGACCGGGCCGCTGTCGGCCGCCATCGGCGCCGGCCAGCGCATCCTGGTGGCGGGGCCTTCGGGCTGCGGCAAATCGACCTTGTTCCGCGCCATCGCCGGTATCTGGCCGTATGGCAGCGGCAGCATCGCACTACCGGCCGACGCCACCATGCTGTTCCTGCCGCAGCGCAGCTACCTGCCGATCGGCAGCCTGCGTGCGGCGGTGAGTTATCCGCTGCCGCACGACAGCTACGCGGACAACGACATTGTTGGTTACTTCAGCCTGTGCCGGCTGGACCATCTTGCCGGCCGCCTGGACGATGCCGATAACTGGAGCCAGCGCCTGTCTCCCGGCGAACAGCAGCGACTGGCCTTCGTGCGTATGCTGCTGATTCGTCCGGACATCGTGTTCCTGGATGAAGCTACCAGCGCAATGGACGGCGACACCGAGGCCGCCCTGTATTCGCTACTGGCCGAGCAGCTGTCTGCGTCCACCATCGTCAGCATCGCGCATCGCGAAACCGTCGCCCGATATCACGACGTGCGCTGGCAGTTCGTGGCGGATGGTGCGCAGGCGGCGGACGGCGGCTGGCGCTACCGCATCGACGCCTCCGTCATGCCGGCCGCGAGTCAGGATTTCGCCAGCCACGCTTCGGCCAGGCGCACCCAGTAGGTGCCGCCTATCGGCAGCAGCGCATCGTTGAAGTCGTAGCTGGGATTGTGCAGGTTGCACGGGCCGAGGCCGTGGCCGCCGCTGCGGTGGTCACCGTCGCCGTTGCCGATGAAGACATAGCATCCCGGTTTTTTCAGCAGGAAAAAGGCGAAGTCCTCGGCGCCCATGGTCGGCTCCACCTTGTCGTCGATACTGTCGGCGCCCACCATGGACCTGAGCACGTCGGCCGCAAAGGCGGTTTCCGCCGGATGGTTGATCAGCGGCGGGTAATTGCGCTTGAATTCGAACTTCACGCTGGCGTCGAATGCCGCCGCCGTATGGTCGGCGATGCTGCGCATGCGGCTTTCGATCAGGTCCAGGACCGGCAGGTCGAAGGTGCGCACGGTGCCGATCAGCGTCGCTTCGTCGGGAATCACGTTGGTGGCACTGCCGGCATGGATCTGCGTAATCGACAGCACCGCCGCATCGATCGGGCTCTTGTTGCGGCTGACGATGGTTTGCCAGCCCTGCGCGATCTGGATCGCGACCATGATCGGGTCGACGCCCTTGTGCGGCTGCGCCGCATGCGCGCCGCGGCCCGTGACGGTGACTTCGAACTCGTTGGACGACGCCATCATCGGACCGGGCGTGACGCCGAACGTGCCGGCGGCGACACCGGGCCAGTTGTGCATGCCGAAGATGGCGTCCATCGGGCATTGCTCGAACAGGCCGTCTTCCATCATCCGGCTGGCGCCGCCGCCGCCTTCCTCGGCCGGCTGGAAAATCACATACACGGTGCCGTCGAAATTCCGGTGGCGCGACAGGTAATGGGCCGCGCCGAGCAGCATCGCGACATGGCCGTCGTGGCCGCAAGCATGCATTTTTCCCGGGTGGCGCGACGCGTGGGAGAAGGTATTCACTTCCTGCACGGGCAGCGCGTCCATGTCGGCGCGCAGGCCGATTGCCCGCTTGCTGTCGCCGTTGCGGATGACCCCGACCACGCCGGTCTTGCCCAGGCCGAGTATTACGGGAATACCCCACTCGGTCAGCTTCTGCGCAATCACGTCGGCGGTGCGCTGCTCTTCGTAGCAAAGTTCTGGATGGGCATGGATGTCGCGCCGGATCCGGGCCAGTTCAGACTGGAATTCGACAATGGGATCGATCAATTGCATGGTGCCTCCTGTGTTCTGAACCGACAGGATAGCGCATTTGCCAGCTCGACAATATTGGCGCATCAATGGCAAGTCATTTGGCTATTTTCAAAATGAAAAGACCAGCAGAAACAAACATTTACCACGCTAAATTCATGCATGGCAAAAAGCTTTTGAAGTACGATTGAAGCCATTCCTGGAATGCCGAGAAAGAAAACCGATGACGACGACTGTAGTCCGCGCCGCCTGCCCGCATGATTGCCCCGACACCTGTGCGATGCTGGTCACCGTGGAAAATGGCGTTGCGACGAAAGTGCGCGGCGACCCGGAACATCCGACCACGGCCGGCGTACTGTGCACCAAGGTTGCCCGCTATACCGAGCGCACCTACCACCCCGAGCGGCTGCTGTATCCGATGCGCCGCGTCGGTCCCAAGGGGCTGGGCCGGTTCGAGCGCATCAGCTGGGACGAGGCACTGGACATTATTGCCGCGCGCCTGAAGACCATTGCCGCGCACGAGCCGCAGGCCATCCTGCCGTACAGCTATGCCGGCACCATGGGCCTGGTGCAGGGCGACTCGATGTCGGCGCGGTTTTTCCACAAGCTGGGTGCGTCGCGGCTGGAACGCACCATCTGTGCGTCGGCCGGCGCGGCCGGCATCGGCTACACGCTGGGCGGCAAGGTCGGCATGGACGTCGAGCAGTTCCAGGACGCCAGGGTGATCCTCATCTGGGGCGGCAATCCGATCGCGTCTAACGTGCATTTCTGGATGCGCGCGGTGGAGGCGAAGCGGCGCGGCGCCATCCTGGTGGCGATCGACCCCTACCGTTCCCTGACCGCGGAAAAATGCCAGGTGCATATCGCGCCGTTGCCGGGCACCGATGCGGCGCTGGCCCTGGGCCTGATGCACATCCTGATCCGGGATGACCTGCTGGACCACGACTACATCGCCCGTTATACGCTGGGTTTCGACGACCTGAGGGCGCGCACGCTGGAATGGACGCCGCAGCGCACGGCGGAAACCTGCGGCATCCCGGTCGAACAGGTCGAGCAACTGGCCCATCTGTATGGCAGCACCGCACGCGCCGGCCAGCCGGTTGCCATCCGCGTCAATTACGGCCTGCAGCGCGTGCGCGGCGGCGGCATGGCGGTGCGCAACGTCTGCTGCCTGCCGGCGCTGGTCGGCGCCTGGCGGCATGCGGCCGGCGGCGTGCAACTGTCGGCGACAGACAGTTTTCCGAAGAACACGCCGGCGCTGCAGCGGCCCGACCTACTTCCCGGCCCGATGCCGCGCATCATCAACATGAGCACGATAGGCGACGACCTGCTGCGCCCGGCCTCGCCGGAATTCGGGCCGAAGATCGGCGCCGTGATTGTCTACAATTCCAACCCGGTCGCCGTCGCGCCCGAGTCGCCCAAGGTGGCGCAGGGCTTCGCGCGCGAGGACCTGTTCACCGTGGTGCTCGAGCACTTCCAGACCGACACCGCCGACTACGCCGACATCCTTTTGCCGGCCACGACCCAGCTCGAGCATGCGGATGTGCACCTGTCCTATGGCCACCTGTACATGGTGGCCAACAATCCTGCCATCGCGCCGATGGGGGAGGCCAGGCCGAACACGGAAATCTTCCGCTTGCTGGCCGCGCGCATGGGACTGGACGACGCCTGCTTCGCCGACACCGACGACGACATCGCCGCCCAGGCATTCAACAAGGCCGACCCGCGCGCCGCGCATTTCGACTGGCAGGAACTGAAGCAGCGTGGCTGGAGCAAGCTGGCCATACCGGACGCGCCGTACGCAGAAGGCGGCTTCCCGACGCCGTCGGGGAAATGCGAGTTCTACTCGGCGCGCATGCAGGCTGACGGGCTGGACCCGCTGCCGGATTACATTGCGCCCTACGAGTCGGTTGCCAGCAACCCGGAACTGGCGCGGCGCTATCCGCTGGCCATGATCTCGCCGCCCGCCCGCAATTTCCTGAATTCCACCTTCGTCAATGTGCAGAGCCTGCGTAGCACCGAGGGTGAGCCGCACCTCGACCTGCATCCGCACGATGCCGCCGCGCGCGGCATTGCGAACGGCGACCGGGTGCGTATCCGCAACGACCGCGGCGCCTTTACGGCGAAAGCCCGCGTGACTGCCAATACCCGTCCGGGGCTGGTGGTGGGCTTGTCGATCTGGTGGAAGAAGCTGGCAGCGGACGGCAGGAATGCCAACGAGGTGACCAGTCAAAGACTGACCGACATGGGCAGGGCGCCCACCTTCTACGACGTGCTGGTAGAGATTGAGAAAGTGCCCGAAAAGACAGGAAACGACGAATGAAAATAAGAACCCGGACCCTGCTGTTGAGCGCAGCCGCCATCGTGGCGGCTACGCTCGCCGGCGGTTGTGCCCAGATAGGTTATTACATGCAGGCGGCGCAGGGCCAGTTTGCGATGATGGCGGAGGCGCGGCCCATCGACGACTGGCTGGCCGACCCGTCGGCTGCCAGCAAGCTGAAGACCAAACTGGTGCGGGTCAAGGAAATCCGCCAGTTCGCCGCTGCCGAACTCGGGCTGCCGGACAACGGCAGCTACCGCAGTTATGCCGATTTGAAGCGTCCCTTCGTCCTGTGGAATGTGGTGGCGGCGCCGGCGCTGTCGCTGGAGCCGGTGAAATGGTGCTTCCCGATTGCCGGCTGCGTCAATTACCGCGGTTATTACAGCAAGGCGGCGGCGCAGGAATTCGCAGGCGAATTGCGGCAGCAGGGGCTGGACGTGCAGATCGGCGGCGTGCCGGCGTATTCGACCCTGGGCTGGTTCGACGACCCGGTGCTGTCGACCTTCATCCAGTATTCGGACGGTGAACTGGCCCGGCTGGTATTCCATGAACTGGCGCACCAGGTGGCCTATGCGAAGGACGACAGCCAGTTCAACGAGTCCTTCGCCGTTGCAGTCGAAGAGATCGGCGTCGAGCGCTGGATGGCCCGCTTCGGCGACGACCGTGCGCGCAGCGCCTACCGCGACTATAAGAGCCGCAAGCAGGATTTCCTGGCCTTGCTGCTCAGGCATCGCGAAGCGCTGAAAGACCTTTACGCAGGCGATGCCAAGGACGCCGACAAGCTCACAGCCAAGGCGGCATTGTTCGCGTCGCTCAAGGACGAGTACCAGGTCATGAAAGCCGGCTGGGGCGGCTATGCCGGCTATGACCGCTGGTTCGCGGAGCCGCTGTCGAATGCGCACCTTGCCTCCATCGCGACCTATCATGATTTCGTGCCGGGATTCCGTGCGCTGCTGCAGCAGGAGAAAAGCATGAGCGCCTTCTATGCGGCGGTGAAGCGGATGGCGGGGCAGGATCGCGACCTTCGGCACCAGGAACTCGCCGCGCTGGGCGAGCCGCCGCGCCTGGCGTCGCAGCAGCCTGACGGCAGCATCACACAGTGAGGAGGGAGCGGCCCGCTGCGTTTGCTGCAGCCAAATTTCAGGGCTAGAGTAATTGCTCGAAACCTGTGCAAAATGCTTGCGGCGCTGGAAAGCGCCGACTAGCATCTCGAATCTACCGGATTGCCGGTTCCATAAATAACAACATTACGAGGCGGACTATGGACAAGATTTGGCTCAAGTCGTACCCGGCGGGCGTGCCGGTGGATATCGACTACACCCGCTACCGCTCGCTGGTTCATCTGCTGGAGGAGTCCTTCCAGAATTTTGCGCAGCGCGACGCCTATATCTGCATGGGCAAGTCGCTGACCTACGCCGAGGTCGATGCGATGTCGAAGCGCCTTGGCGCCTGGCTGCAGAGCCGGGGCCTGGAAAAAGGCGCGCGGGTCGCGCTGATGATGCCCAATGTCCTGCAGTACCCGGTGGCGCTGGCAGCCGTGCTGCGCGCCGGCTACACCGTGGTCAACGTCAATCCGCTCTACACCGCGCGCGAACTCGCGCACCAGCTCAACGACTCGGGCGCCGAAGCGATCATCATCCTGGAAAACTTCGCGACGACGCTGGAGCAGGTCGTCGCCGGCACCAAGGTGCGCCATGTGGTGATTGCCTCGATGGGCGACCTGCTCGGCGGCGCCAAGGGCATGATCGTCAACTTCGTCGTGCGCAACGTGAAGAAGATGGTTCCGGCCTATAACGTCTCGAATGCCGTGTCGTTCAAGCGCGCGCTGGCCGAAGGCAGCCGCATGACTTTCACGCCGGCGCAGCTGACACATGACGACATCGCTTTCCTGCAGTACACCGGCGGCACCACCGGCGTGTCCAAGGGCGCGACGCTGACGCACCGCAACGTACTGGCCAACGTGCTGCAAAGCGAGGCATGGGCGCAGCCGGCGCTGAACCGCGAGCCGCATATCGAGAAGCTGGTCTATGTCTGCGCGCTGCCGCTGTATCACATCTTCGCGCTGACCGCCTGCTGCCTGATGGGCACGCGCATGGGCGCCACCAACCTCCTGATCCCGAACCCGCGCGACATTCCGAACCTGGTGAAGGAGCTGTCCCGGTACAAGATCAATATCTTCCCGGCAGTGAATACGCTCTACAACGGGCTGCTGAACAATCCCGACTTTGCGAAGCTGGACTTTTCGGGCCTCAAGGTCTGCAACGGCGGCGGCATGGCGGTGCAGCGCGCAGTCGCCGAAAAGTGGCTGGCAGTAACGGGCTGCCCGATCATCGAGGGATACGGGCTGTCGGAAACCTCGCCGGTCGCCACCTGCAACCCGTCGGACACAGAGGCATTTTCGGGCACCATCGGCTTGCCGATGCCCTCGACCGAAGTGGCTATCCTGGACGACAACGGCAATGCGCTGCCAACCGGCCAGATCGGCGAGATCGCCATACGCGGACCGCAGGTCATGGCCGGCTACTGGAACCGCCCCGATGAAACCGCCAAGGTCATGACGCCCGACGGCTTCTTCAAGACCGGCGACGTCGGCATCATGGACGAGCGCGGCTACGTGCGCATCGTCGACCGCAAGAAGGACATGATCCTGGTGTCCGGCTTCAACGTGTATCCGAACGAGGTCGAGGACGTGCTGGCGTCCCATCCGGGCGTGCTCGAATCGGCGTGCGTCGGCGTACCCGACGGGAATTCCGGCGAAGCGGTCAAGGTGTTCGTGGTGCGCAAGGACCCGTCGCTGACGTCCGAGCAGCTGATGGATTACTGCCGCGATCAGCTGACCGGCTACAAGCGGCCGAGATACATCGAGTTCCGCAGCGAACTGCCCAAGACCAATGTGGGCAAGATCCTGCGGCGCGAACTGCGCGACGAGAAGCAGGCCGCCTAGAGCAATTTCATGCTGACTTGCCTAGCCGGCCTGTAAGCGATATTGCTTGTTTCGCGCAGCGACAGTTGCCATTGCCCGCGCAGCGACAGTTGCCGTTGCCGTTGCTTTTGACGCTGCCTTTGACGCTGCCTTTGACGTGGATCCCCGTT
>CAUQYP010000128.1:0-12221 GCA_963522035.1 uncultured Noviherbaspirillum sp.
TCGCTTCGCTCAGACAGCCGACGCTTCTTTATCCGATTTCGGCACCAGCGGCGTGGCGTCATCAACGGGGACCCACGTCAAAAGCCGCGTCAAAAACAACTGCAACTGCAACTGCAACTGCAACTGCAACTGCAACTGTCGCTACGCGGAACGGCAACTGCAACCGCAATGGCAACTGTCGCTACGCAGAACGGCAACGGCAACTGTCGCTGCGCGGAAGTGGCGCTCCTGCTGCAAGCCAGCGTGAACGGGCGCTAAGCCTGCGCCTGCCGGATCAGCCGCTCTACCCTTGCCGCGGCCGCATCGTCCAGCAGCGCCGGCTGCGCGCACAGCTGCATCAGCATCTGCTGAGGCTCGACCGGGCGCTGGCCCGACCGCAACGATGACTGCAGCACCTGTATCTGCTGCTTCAGCCGCTGCTGCGACAGCTCCGGCGGGCTTTCCACGCCGAGCCGGATTTCCATCTGCAGTATTTCTTCCATCACCATGTCGCGGTTTTTCCGGAGCGCGTCGCGTTCGGCGTCAGTGCCCGCAATGGCAGCCTCGAAACGCGCCGCCATGGTCCGCTCGTTACCACCGCCGAGCGCCGGCAATCCCTGCCATGCCGCCTGCAGGCGTTCACGCTGCGCCTGGTCCAGCGCACCGTCCACCAGCGCCTGCTCGGCCTGCCGGCATAAGGCAAACTTTTGCCGCAGCAGGTCGGACTGGGCAGCAGATACCGCCTGCCTTGCCTGGTCGATACGCACGCGCAGCGCGTCGGTGGCGGCGTCGTAACGGGCTTCGATCTGCTGCTGCGCGGCGCGTGGTACAGGTCCGATCTCGCGCCAGGCGGCAGCGCTGTCGCGCAGCAGCGGGCCCAGCGTTGCCACTGGCGCATCCATCGCTTCCTCCAGCGTTGCGCACAGCGCCTGGCGGCGTTCCAGATGCTGCTGGCGCTCCGTATCCAGCGTCCGCGCCGACTCGCGGCGCTCGGCGAACAGCGCGTCGCACGCCTGGCGAAAACGCTGCCACAGCGCCTGCTCGTCGGCACGCGACAGCGGCAGCGCACGCGCCTGCTCCTGCCACTGCTCCTGGATCGCGCGCAGTGCATCGGTGACGCGCGGCGCGCCGGCGTCGAGCGCCTCGACGTCGGCAATCAAGGTTACGCGCCGCGCCAGCTCGCGCTGCTGCTGCGCGGCCAGCGGCTTGCGCAGCAGGTCGAGCGCTGCATTGAAGGCGGCATCGGCGGCCTTGCGTTCGCGCCGGTCGATCGGACCCAGCTTTTGCCATGACTGGACCGCGCGGTTGATATACGCAGCGACCGCCTTCCAGTCCACCGCGGCCGCGTCGCCGTCGAGGGCCAGCGTCCCGGCATGGGCCGTCACTTCGGCCGTCAACGCCGCGGCGTTGTCCAGGTTCTGCCGGCGCTCCTCGGCCAGTTGGCGAAAATGCTCGGCCACCGGCTCATAGGCTGCGGTGCAGGCGGCGTCGAAACGCAGCCAGGCGTCGCGGCTGGCCGCGCCCGCCGTCGCGTCGAGCGACTTCCAGCGCTCGCGCAGGCTGCCGACCTTGGTGGCACGCTCCGCCACCGGCATTTCCTGCGCAGCCAGGTCCTGCGCGGTCTTCAGCAGTTCCTCGCGCGAGACGTTGCCGCCCCAGCGCGCCCATCCCTGCAGCCTGGCCAGTTCAGCCCTGAGCCGTGCCAGCCGCGCCAGCGCTTCCTCGCCTGGCCGAACGGCCCTGAAATCCATTGCGCGTAATGCCCTGTCCTGCTCGGCCGCTGCCTGCAGCGAGCCTTCTTCCAATGCCGCCTCCATCGCGCCGAGGGCAGTGTCCAGCGCCGCCCTTGCCTCGGCCTGCTCCTGCACCGGCAATTCCATCCTTACCCTGGCGGCAGCCGGTTTCTCAACTTCGACCGGGCGCCGCGCCGCGCGCACCTTCGAGACGATGGCTTCGAAGCGCTGCGCAAGTTCGGGCGCATCGGCGACCGGCGTCAATGACTGCCAGGTCGAGCGCAGCGCCGCGTCGTCGAGCTGCGCGGCGTCCTGTTCTGCCTGCGCTTCCCATGCATCGAGCGCGGCGGCCCTGGCCTGCAACGCCGCTTCGCGTTGCGCCAGCGTTGCCAACTGCGTTTTCAACGCTGCCGCCTGTTCCTGCACCGCCTGTACCCGTGCCCTCGGCAGCGAAGCCGCTTCCGGCGACGCGAGGTGCCTGGCCATATCCGCTTCCAGCGCGTCCAGGCTTGCCGTAGCTTCGGCTGCCGGCATGTGGCTCGCTGCATCGACCAGCCGACCCAGGGCGGCGCCGGTATCGAGCAGTGCACGTTGCAGGTCGGTCTGCGCCTGCAGGCGCTGGCGCAACTGCTCGCGGCTGGCCTCGAAGCGCTCGCGCAGCGGCGCCGGGGCGTCGCCTATCCGGCGCCATGCCTGGTCCAGCTCGGTGACCTGGTTCACCATCAGCTGCGGCTGCTGCACCAGTTGCTCGGCTTGCCCGATGGCCCCGGTCGCAAGCGCAGCACGCTTTTCCTCCTGGTCCAGCGCATCGAGCCGTTGCTGCATCAGCTTTGCCACGCGGCGGTCGGTATTGCGCATGGCCTGCAGGACCTGCAGCAGGTAAGTCCGGCTGTGCAGGTGCTGCGCCGCCTGCCGGCGAGCGTCGGGATAATCGCTCTGCACGATGAAGGCGGTAGCTGCCGCTTCGTCATGTGCCAGCGCAATCGCCTGTTCCAGCGCGGCCTGCCTTGCATGGCGCTGTTGTTCCGCGCGGTCGGCCTGCTCGGCCTTGACGGATTCGGTGACGTCAGGTGTTTCAGAAACGGGGTCGCGCTTGAAGACGCGCTTGAGGAAACGAAACATAGGAGGGTTGGCGATCAGCGGTAAAGCGACATCATAACAACAGAGCGCCGCGCAAGTTGCAGTCCCCATCAGCAGGCATCGTTGCAGCGCAAATGCCTACTTTTGCACTGTCTTGACCCGGTTTCGCTTGCGCACGATCAAGGAGCACCAAATACAGTCACTCGCGCACCAAAAAATGGCAAGCCGATGATGTTGGTCCGTCCATACGTCATCTGGCGTATGGCACGCAATCTGCTAATGGATGAGTTGCAGCAGAACCGCTGAAACAATCCCGACCAATTCACCCTATTAGGAGTAGTAACCATGTCCCGTCGCAACCTCTTGAAGGCGACCGCAGCCGGCGCGCTGGCGCTGATGGCGTCGTCCTGGATGCAGAATGCACTTGCAGCCGACACCATCAAGGTCGGCATCCTGCACTCGCTGTCCGGCACCATGGCCATCTCCGAGACCTCGCTGAAGGACGTGGCCCTGATGACCATCGAGGAAATCAATGCCAAGGGCGGCGTGATGGGCAAGATGCTCGAGCCGGTCATCGTCGACCCGGCGTCGAACTGGCCGCTGTTTGCCGAGAAGGCCCGCCAGCTGGTCAGCCAGGACAAGGTTGCCGTCGTCTTCGGCTGCTGGACCTCGGTATCGCGCAAGTCGGTGCTGCCGGTATTCAAGGAATTGAACAGCCTGCTGTTCTACCCGGTGCAGTACGAGGGCGAAGAACTGGAAAAGAACGTGTTCTACACTGGCGCCGCGCCCAACCAGCAGGCGATACCCGCTACCGAGTACCTGATGTCGAAGGAAGGCGGCGGCGCCAAGCGCTTCGTGCTGCTGGGCACCGACTATGTCTACCCGCGCACCACCAACAAGATCCTGCGCGCGTTCCTGAAGTCCAAGGGCGTGAAGGACAGCGACATCGACGAGGTCTACACCCCATTCGGCCACGCCGACTACCAGACCATCGTCGCCAACATCAAGAAGTTTTCCGCCGGTGGCAAGACCGCGGTCATCTCCACCATCAACGGCGACTCCAACGTGCCCTTCTACAAGGAACTCGGCAATGCCGGCCTGAAGGCGACCGACGTGCCGGTGGTGGCCTTCTCGGTCGGCGAGGAAGAGTTGCGCGGCGTCGACGCCAAGCCGCTGGTAGGCCACCTGGCCGCATGGAACTACTTCCAGTCGGTGAAGAACCCGGCCAATGCCGCCTTCATCAAGCAGTGGAAGGAATACGCGATCGCCAAGAAGCTGCCGAACGCCAGCACCGTCGTCACCAACGACCCGATGGAAGCGACCTATGTCGGCATCCACATGTGGAAGCAGGCGGTCGAGAAAGCCAAGTCCACCGACACCGACAAGGTGATCGCGGCAATGGGCGGCCAGACCTTCAAGTCGCCGTCCGGCTATGAACTGACGATGGACAAGACCAACCATCACCTGCATAAGCCGGTCATGATCGGCGAGATCAAGGGCGACGGCCAGTTCAGCGTGGTATGGAAAACCAAGGGTCCGATCCGCGCCCAGCCATGGAGCCCGTACATCGACGGCAACGAAGCCAAGCAGAAGATGTAACAGCGCCGCCATGTAGGCAGCAACCACGCCGGGGCATGACGCTGCCGTCAACCCCGGCCTCTCTTATGTCAGCCTGCCGCGCCGTGCAGCGCAGGCAGGAACCCAGGATCATGAACAAATTCATCAAGCTCACAGCAACGGCGCTCCTGTGCTTGCATGCCGCATTCGCCCATGCCGCGATCGACCCGGCACTGCTGGCCCCGCTGGCCGGCGACGACCCGGACGCCCGTATCGAAGCGGTCGGCAAGATTGCCGCGCTGGCCAATGACGATGCATACAAGGTGCTGTCCGCGCTGAAGAACGACACCCTGTATGCAACGCCCGAAGGAAAGGTGCTGATCGTCGATGGCGCCAATGCGCTGGACCCGGCCACCGGCCAGACCGCGCCGGCGCCGGACGGCATCGACACGGTAACCGTCAACAACCGCCTGCGCGGCGTGGTCGAAGCCTCGATGGCAGGCCTCAAGCTGTTCTCGAAGGACCGCGAGGAACGGCTGGGCGCGGCACGCGAACTGCAGAAAGGCGCCGACGCCGCGCAGGCGCCGCTGATCGTCAAGGCGCTGACCGTCGAGAACGACCCCGAGATCCGCCCGTTGCTGGAAAAGGCCGCGGCCACCGCCAACCTGCAGTCGCCCGACCCGGCACTCCGCCGCAGCGCGGCGCAGGCGCTGGCCGACAGCAGCAACGCCAGCCTGGTGCCGGTGCTGCGCGGCATGGTCGACAAGGGGCTGGACGGCAGCTTCACCGAACCGGACGAAACGGTGCGCGCCGCCGCAGCCGCCACGCTGCAGAAGCTCGAGCGCCGGCTGGCCATGACCGAGATCGTCGGCAACCTGTTCTACGGCATCTCGCTGGGCAGCGTGCTGCTGCTGGCCGCGCTGGGACTGGCGATTACCTTCGGCCTGATGGGCATCATCAACATGGCCCACGGCGAGCTGCTGATGATAGGCGCCTATGCCACCTACGTCTGCCAGCTGATGTTCCGCCGCTACCTGCCCGAGGCAATCGACGCCTACCTGCTGGTCGCGCTGCCGGTGGCCTTCCTCGCCTCGGCGCTGGTCGGCATCGTGCTGGAACGCACCGTTATTCGCTGGCTCTACGGCAGGCCGCTGGAAACCCTGCTGGCGACCTGGGGCATCAGCCTGATCCTGATGCAGTCGGTGCGCAGCATCTTCGGCGCGCAGAACGTCGAAGTCGCCAACCCGGCCTGGATGTCGGGTGGCATCACGGTGCTGGGCTCGCTGGTGCTGTCGTATAACCGCATCGTCATCATCTTCTTTTCGCTGTTCGTGGTGGCCGTGGTCTGGCTGATCCTGAACAAGACCCGGCTCGGCCTGTTCGTCCGCGCCGTCACGCAGAACCGGCGCATGGCCGACTGCGCCGGCGTTTCCACCGGCCGCGTCGACATGATGACCTTCGGTCTCGGCTCCGGCATCGCCGGCCTCGGCGGCGTCGCCTTGTCGCAGCTCGGCAATGTCGGCCCCGACCTCGGCCAGAACTACATCGTCGACTCCTTTATGGTCGTCGTTCTTGGCGGTGTCGGCCAGCTTGCCGGCACGGTGATCGCTGCCTTCGGCCTGGGCGAGATCAACAAGTTCCTGGAGCCGTTCTCGGGCGCGGTCATGGCCAAGATCGCCATCCTGGTGTTCATCATCATCTTTATCCAGAAACGTCCGCAGGGACTGTTCGCACTGAAAGGCAGGAGCGTCGAATGAAGGCCACCCTGTTCTCGCGCCCGGCCTGGGCCGGCATCGTCGTCTGCGCAGCGCTGCTGGCGCTGCTTCCCATCCTCAACCTTTCCTTCCCCGCCGGCCATCCGCTGCATGTGTCCGGCTACATGGTGGCGCTGGTCGGCAAGTTCATGTGCTACGCGATGGCGGCGCTGGCGCTCGACCTGGTCTGGGGCTACACCGGCATTCTCTCGTTGGGCCACGGCGTGTTCTTTGCGCTGGGCGGCTATGCGCACGGCATGTACCTGATGCGCGCGATCGGCCGCGACGGCGTCTACCAGAGCAACCTGCCCGACTTCATGGTTTTCCTCGACTGGAAAACCTACCCGTGGTTCTGGTCGATGACGGACAACTTCTGGTACAGCATGCTGCTGGTGGTCGCGGTACCGGGCGTGCTGGCCTTCGTGTTCGGCTACTTCGCCTTCCGCTCGCGCATCAAGGGCGTCTACTTTTCCATCATCACCCAGGCCATGACCTTCGCCTTCATGCTGCTGTTCTTCCGCAATAACACCGGCTTCGGCGGCAACAACGGCTTCACCGACTTCAAGCGCATCGCCGGCTTTACCATCACCGCGCCGTCCACCAAGGCCGCGCTCTACCTGATCACGCTGGCCATGCTGCTGGGCGCGCTGGTGCTGTGCCGCTGGATCGTGCGCTCCAAGCTGGGCCGGGTGCTGCAAGCGGTGCGCGACTCGGAGTCGCGGCTGATGTTCATCGGCTACAACCCGCTGTGGTTCAAGCTCTTCGTCTGGACCCTGTCGGCGGTGCTGTGCGGGATCGCCGGCGCGCTGTACGTGCCGCAGGTGGGCATCATCAACCCGTCCGAAATGTCGCCGGCGAACTCGATCGAGATGGTGATCTGGGCCGCGGTCGGCGGCCGCGGCACCCTGCTTGGCCCCATCATCGGCGCATTCTCGGTCAACGGCCTGAAGAGCTGGTTCACCGGCGCCTTCCCGGACCTGTGGCTGTATGCGCTGGGCCTGATGTTCATCCTGGTCACGCTCTTCATGCCGCACGGCATACTGGGCCTGGCCGCCAAGCTGCGCCGGCAAAAGGAGGCTGCATGAACGAGGTGCTGAAACCCGGCCAGCGCTACGCCAGCGAACCCGGCGACGCCGCCACCGCCTACGGCCGGCACAAGCCGGAAGGCCTGGACACCAGCCATGGCGCCATCCTCTACCTGGAAGACATCACCGTGTCCTTCGACGGCTTCCGCGCGCTCAACAAGCTGAGCCTCGACATCTCGGTGGGCGAACTGCGCTGCATCATCGGCCCCAACGGCGCCGGCAAGACCACGATGATGGATGTCATCACCGGCAAGACCCGGCCGAGCGCGGGCGGCGCCTGGTTCGGCCAGACCATCGACCTGACGCGCATGACCGAGTACGACATCGCCCACGCCGGCATCGGCCGCAAGTTCCAGCGTCCGACCGTGTTCGAGCAGCACACGGTGTTCGAGAACCTTGAACTGGCGATGAAGATGAACAAGCGGGTAAAGCCCACGCTGTTCTTCCGCCTCGGCTCGGAGCAGAAGGGAAAGATCGAGGACATCCTGAAGCTGATCCGGCTGAGCGGCCAGGAACACCGTCCGGCCGGCCTGCTGTCGCACGGCCAGAAACAGTGGCTGGAAATCGGCATGCTGCTGATGCAGGAGCCGCAATTGCTGCTGCTCGACGAACCGGTGGCCGGCATGTCGGACGCCGAGACTGCGCGCACCGCCGAACTGCTCAACGAGCTGCGCGGTAAACACTCGATCGTCGTGGTCGAGCATGACATGGCCTTCGTCGAGGAGATCGCGCAGCAGGGCGTGGTCACCGTGCTGCATGAGGGATCGGTGCTGGCCCAGGGCACCATGCGGCAGGTGCAGTCCGACGACAGGGTCATTGAAGTGTATCTGGGACGTTAAGGAATCAAGCATGCTGCAGGTCGAGAAACTGAACCAGTACTACGGCGCTGCGCACACGCTGCGCGGCGTCTCGCTCAGCGTGAACAAGGGCGAGTGCGTGGCCCTGCTGGGCCGCAACGGCGTCGGCAAGACCACGCTGCTGAAGTGCCTGATGGGCGTGCTGCCGGTCGCCGGCGGCAAGGTGATGCTGGACGGCCGCGATATTACCCGGCTCAAGCCGCACGAGCGGGCACGCCTCGGCATCGCCTATGTGCCGCAGGGCCGCGAGATCTTCGCCCGCCTGACGGTCGAGGAAAACCTGCTGATGGGCATGGCCACCAAGCCGGCGCGGCGGGCCGGCGGCATCCGCGCCGAAGTCTACGAGCTGTTCCCGGTGCTGAAGGAAATGCTGGGCCGCCGCGGCGGCGACCTGTCCGGCGGCCAGCAACAGCAGCTGGCAATTGCCCGCGCGCTGCTGGCCGACCCGAAGCTGATCATCTTCGACGAGCCGACCGAAGGCATACAGCCGTCCATCATCAAGGACATCGAGCGCGTGATCCGGCTGCTGCGCGAACGCGGCGACATGGGCATCCTGCTGTGCGAGCAGTACTTCGACTTCGCCCATGCGCTGGCCGACCGCTTCGTCGTGCTGTCACGCGGCGAAGTGGTTGCCTCGGGCATGCAGGAAGTGATGCAGGGCGAGGACGTCAAGCGCCACCTCGCGGTATAGTGCCGGGCATGAGACTGCTGGAACCTTCCTCCGTTGCCGAAGCCGGCAAGGCCGCACGCGAGCACTGGCGCGCCACGCTGTCACTGGGCTTCGCCGACGACCGCGGCACCACGCGGCTGGTCGAGCGCAGCCACTTCGGCCCGCTGCGGGTGCAGAAGCCGCTCTACCCGGAACATCCATCGGTCTGCCATGCGATCGTGGTCCATCCGCCGGGCGGCGTGGTCGGCGGCGACCAGCTTGCCATCGCCACGAATGTCGGCGCAGCGTCGCATGCCTTCATCACCACGCCGGGCGCGGCCAAGTGGTACCGCGCTAACGGCCACGTGTCGCGGCAGGACCTGCAGCTTCGGGTCGGCGCCGGCGCGGCGCTCGAATGGCTGCCGCAGGAAACCATTTTCTTCAATGGCGCGGACGTCCGCCTCGGCACCGAAGTGACAATGGATGCCGACGCCAGCTTCCTGTGCAGCGACATCCTGTGCTTCGGCCGCACCGCATCGGGCGAGCGCTTCGACCATGGCCGCGTCGCGCAGCGCATGCAGGTCAGGCGCGGCGGCAGGCTGGTCTGGTTCGAGCAGGGCGCGCTGTGCGGCGGCGACGCCGGCATGAGCGGCCCGCTCGGGCTGAACGGGCACACGGTCTGCGCGACCTTCCTGGCCGTGGGCCGCCAGGCCGGCGCGGCCTGCCTGCAGGCGCTGCGCGAGGAAGCCAGCCCGCAGTTCGGCGTCACGCAGATGAAGTCGGTGCTGGTGGCCCGGTATATCGGCGACTCCAGCCAGGAGGCGCGGCGCCTGATGCACCGCGCATGGCAGCTGCTGCGGCCGGCCCTGCTCGGGCGCGAGGCGGTGACGCCGCGCATATGGAACACATGAACGACAACAAGCCGGGGACCGGCAAGGAACAGACATGGAACTGACACCGAGGGAAAAGGACAAGCTGCTGATCTTCACCGCCGCGCTGCTGGCCGAACGCCGCCGCGCGCGCGGCCTGAAGCTCAATTACCCGGAGGCGGTGGCGCTGATCAGCGCCGCCATCATGGAAGGCGCGCGCGACGGCCGCACCGTGGCCGAGCTGATGTCGGAGGGCGCGAAGATCCTGACCCGCGACGACGTGATGGACGGCATCCCTGAAATGATCCCCGACATCCAGGTCGAGGCCACCTTCCCCGACGGCACCAAGCTGGTGACCGTACATCATCCGATTCCTTAGGAGCAGCCCATGATTCCAGGCGAAATGCTGATCGAAGACGGCGATATCGAACTCAACGTCGGCCGCGACACCGCCACCGTCACCGTGGCCAATAGCGGCGACCGGCCGGTGCAGGTCGGCTCCCATTTCCATTTCTACGAAGTGAACCCGGCGCTGGCATTCGAGCGCGAGCAGGCCTACGGCATGCGGCTCGACATCGCCGCCGGCACCGCCGTGCGCTTCGAGCCCGGGCAGGAACGCACGGTGCAGCTGGTGGCGCTGGCAGGCGACCGTATCGTGTATGGCTTCAACGGCCGTGTCATGGGAAAACTCAAATGACCAGGATCACCCGCACGGCCTATGCCGAAATGTATGGCCCGACCACCGGCGACCGGATTCGCCTGGCCGACACCGGCCTCTTCATCGAGATCGAGAAGGACTATGCGATCTATGGCGAGGAAGTGAAGTTCGGCGGCGGCAAGGTGATCCGCGACGGCATGGGCCAGTCGCAGCGCGGCCATGCCGACGTGATGGACACCGTGATCACGAACGCGGTCATCCTCGACCACTGGGGCATCGTCAAGGCCGACATCGGCCTGAAGGACGGCCGCATCGCCGGCATCGGCAAGGCCGGCAACCCGGACATCCAGCCCGGCGTCACGATGGCCATCGGCGGCGCCACCGAGATCATCGCCGGCGAAGGCATGATCGTCACCGCCGGCGGCATCGACAGCCACATCCACTTCATCTGCCCGCAGCAGATCGAGGAAGCGCTGATGTCGGGCGTGACCACGATGCTGGGCGGCGGCACCGGTCCCGCGGTAGGCACCGCCGCCACCACCTGCACGCCGGGGCCGTGGCACATCCACTCGATGCTGTCGGCCACCGACGCGTTCCCGATGAACATCGGCCTGTTCGGCAAGGGCAACGTCAGCCTGCCCGGCCCGCTGGAGGAACAGGTGCGCGCCGGCGTGATCGGCCTGAAGCTGCACGAGGACTGGGGCACCACGCCGGCCGCCATCGACAACTGCCTGTCGGTGGCGGAAGAGATGGACGTGCAGGTGGCGATCCATTCCGACACGCTGAACGAAGGCGGCTTCCTGGAACACACGCTGGCCGCCTTCAAGGACCGCACCATCCACACCTTCCACACCGAGGGCGCGGGCGGCGGCCATGCACCGGACATCATCGCCGCGGTGGGCGAGTCCAACGTGCTGCCCTCTTCCACCAATCCGACCCGGCCCTATACGGTCAACACGCTCGACGAGCACCTGGACATGCTGATGGTCTGCCATCACCTGGACCCGGCGATTGCCGAGGACATCGCGTTCGCCGAGTCGCGCATCCGGCGCGAGACCATCGCCGCCGAGGACATCCTGCACGACATCGGCGCGATCTCGATGATGTCGTCGGACTCGCAGGCCATGGGCCGGGTCGGCGAAGTCATCATGCGCACCTGGCAGACCGCGGACAAGATGAAGTCGCAGCGCGGCGCCCTGGCCGAGGACAGCGCCCGCCACGACAACTTCCGCGCGAAGCGCTACATCGCCAAGTACACGATCAACCCGGCGATCACACATGGCATCTCGCATGTGGTGGGCTCGATCGAGCCGGGCAAGATTGCCGACCTGGTGCTGTGGAAGCCGGCCTTCTTCGGCGTCAAGCCGTCGATGATCCTGAAAAGCGGCATGATCGCGGCGGCGCAGATGGGCGATCCGAACGCGTCGATCCCGACGCCGCAGCCGGTGCATTACCGGCACATGTTCGGGGCCTATGGGCGGGCTTTGAAGACGTCGCTGACCTTTGTGTCGCAGGCGGCGTTCGATGCGGGGGTTGGGCAGATGCTGGGGTTGCAGAAGTCGGTTGTGGCGGTGCATGGGATGCGGGGCTTGCGCAAGCGGGATATGATCCACAATGGCGCGACGCCGAAGATGGAGGTCGATTCGGAGACGTATGAGGTCCGTGCGAACGGGGAGTTGCTGGTGTGCGAGCCGGCGAAGGTGCTGCCGATGGCGCAACGGTATTTTCTATTTTAGGATGCATGTGCATAGCAGTTGCCGGGGACTTGGCGCTGCTGCAGCTGTAGTTGACGGCTCCGCGCAGCGACAGTTGCAGTTGCTTCTGACGTTCCGCGCAGCGACAGTTGCGGTTGCTTTTGACGTTCCGCGCAGCGACAGTTGCGGTTGCTTTTGACGTTCCGGCAGCGACAGTTGCAGTTGCCGTTGCCGTTGCCGTTGCCGTTGCCTTTGACGCGGCTTTTGACGTGGGTCCCCGTTGATGACGCCACGTCGCTGGTGCCG
>CAUQYP010000129.1:0-12150 GCA_963522035.1 uncultured Noviherbaspirillum sp.
CGCTGCGGCTGTTGCCGCCACCACGCCGACACCTGCCGCCACGCCGACGCCGACACCGACACCGGCGCAACCGGCGAGCGCCGCTGCCGAGCCGGCGCCACCGAAGCCGCGGCCGGCCGTTGTAACGCCGACGCCGACACCGGTGGAACCCAGCCTGCTGGAAGACCTGGCCAGCAACCCTGCCGTCCTGGGCGGATCGGCCCTGCTGCTGGCCTTGCTGGCTGCGCTGGGCATCAGCCGTTCCCGCAAGGCCAAAAAAGCCGGCGCGATCGGCGGCAGCAGCATATTGCCCACCTCGACGCTCAAGACCAATACGCTGTTCGGTGCGGCCGGCGGCCAGAACGTCGACACCAGCAACAGTGTATTCAACTCGAACTTCTCGCCATCCGCCAGCCAGCTCGACACCAATGAAGTCGACCCGGTCGCGGAAGCCGACGTCTACATTGCCTATGGGCGGGACGCACAGGCCGAGGAAATCCTGAAGGAAGCGCTGCGGACCCAGCCCGACCGCACCGCGGTACGCGGCAAGCTGCTGGAAATTTATTCGTCGCGCAAGGACCTGCGCGCCTTCGAGACCACCGCAACCGAGTTGTTCAGCCTGACCAAGGGCGAAGGCGAGGAGTGGGCGCAAGCGGCGACGCTGGGCAGCGCGCTGGATCCGGCCAATCCGCTGTATGCGTCGGCCAGGAAACCGGCGGATACCGTCGATGCAGGGACAGGAACCGGCACAGGTACGGCCGCCGTGGCTGCAGGCGCCGCGGCTGGCCTGGGTGCCGCCGCGCTCGCCGCGTCGACGGCGCCAGCGCAGAACGACCACGGCAACGACCTCGATTTCGATGGCCTGTTGAGTACCACGAAGCAAGCCGACGAGCCGGTTCCCGACCTCGGCCTCGTCGACGAGCCGGCTGTACTGGACGCACCGGCAGCCTCTGCGGCAATGCCGGCAGCCGACAACGAACCCGCGCCGGAACCGGCCGACGAACTGCCGCCGGTCGCTGCCGCAACGCCACCGGCGCCGGCTGAGCCCGAGCCGGCGTCCAACCTTCTCGACTTCGACTTCGACCTCGACAGCTTCGGCAAGACCACGCCGGCCGCTCCGTCGCCCGCCGAACCGCCGCTGGCTGAACATGCCGATTCGCGGCTGATGGATTTCAATCTGGATGACAGCGATATGCCGTCCGCGACGCCAGCCGTCGACCAGGCCGATGACGACGCGTTCGTCCTGCTGGATCCCGAGGCGCCGACAGCGTCCCACGCGCAGTCGCAGTCGCAGTCGCAGGTGCAAGCCCAGGCAGCCGACCAGCCAACGCCGATCGACTTCGACCTGTCCGGCATCAGCCTCGACCTCGACTCGCACGATGCCGGCAGCGAAGCGCTGCACGACGTGCCGACGCTGGGCGAGCAGTCGTACTCCAACGTCGCGGAAATGGCGACCAAGCTCGACCTGGCCTCGGCTTACCAGGAAATCGGCGACCGGGAAGGCGCCAGGGAATTGCTGGAGGAAGTGATCAGGGGCGGCGACACCGAGCAAAGCGAAAAGGCCCGCGGCCTGCTGCAAAAACTGGCCTGAGGCAAGTCTTTCCTCCCCGAACGGGCGCAGCGCTGCTGTCGCCCGTTTTGTCATTCAGAAGCGCAACGTGATGATCGGGACACATTTGAAACGCATAGCAATCGGCCTCCAGTACGACGGCGCGCCGTGGCAGGGATGGCAGACCCAGCCCCACGGCCTGACCGTGCAGGATGCGCTGCAGGCGGCGATCCGGAAGTTTTCCCTGCAGGACATCCCGATCCAGTGCGCCGGGCGTACCGACACCGGCGTGCATGCGATCGGGCAGGTTGCGCATTTCGACACCGATGTCGGGCGCACGATGCAGTCGTGGGTGCGCGGCGTCAACAGCTTCCTGCCGCCGTCGATCGCCGTGCGCTGGGCGCAGGAAGTCGCGCCGGATTTCCACGCGCGCTTCAGCGCGATCGGCCGTACCTACCATTACTACCTTTACAACCACCCGGTGCGTTCGCCGCTGCTGCAAGGCCGCGCCGGCTGGGCGTTCCGGCCGCTGGATGCCGCCCGCATGCAGCAGGCGGCGCAGCACCTGGTGGGCCGCCATGATTTTTCCGCCTTCCGCGCAGCCCAGTGCCAGGCCAGTTCGCCGGTGCGCAGCATGGCGTCGCTCGAGGTCGAACGCAGCGGCGACCTGATACGCTTCACGCTGACCGCGAACGCCTTCCTGCATCACATGGTGCGCAATATCGTCGGCTCGCTGATCGCCGTCGGCAGCGGCGCCCAGCCGACGGACTGGATCGCGGGGCTGCTGGCCAGCGCCGACCGCACGCTGGCTGCGCCGACCTTCATGCCGGATGGCCTCTACCTTGCGAACATCGATTACGGCCCCAACTGGAATTTGCCCGTTACCCCGACTTCCCAACCCATCCTTGCCTTATGACCGCCAACCATCCTCCTTCACGCACCCGGATCAAGCTGTGCGGCCTGAGAGAAGCCGGGGACGTCGCGAACGCGGTGGCGGCTGGCGCCGACGCCATCGGGCTGGTGTTTTACCCGCCCAGTCCGCGCAACCTGGCGCTGGCGGAAGCCGCCGCGCTGGCGGCGCTGGTGCCGCCCTTCGTCGCCACGGTAGGCCTGTTCGTCAACCCGACCGCCGACGCGGTGCAGCAGGCCAGCCGGGCGGCACGGCTGTCGCTGCTGCAGTTCCACGGCGACGAGACGCCGGAACAATGCCATGCGCTGGCGGCCAGCGTAAACCTGCCGTTCATCAAGGCGTTCCGGGTCCGCCCCGATACGAAACCTGCCGATTTGCTAGAATACGACTCCATTTGTCGCGCCGGCGGCCCCCTCTATTCAGCCTTGCTGCTGGACACCTGGGTCGATGCCTACGGCGGCGGCGGAAAGGTTTTCGATTGGTCCCTCATTCCAGAAGAACTCGCGCCTCGGGTCGTTTTAAGTGGTGGCTTGAGCGTACACAACGCGACTGACGCGGTGCTGCGCGTTCGTCCCTACGCGGTCGATGTCAGCAGCGGCATCGAACGCGAAAAGGGCGTCAAGGACGGCGACAAGATGCGCGCTTTCGTCGCAGCCGTTCGCCAGGCGGATCACCGCCTCAGCCCAGCCACACCAGAAGGAACATCATGACTTCATCAAGCCAGACAGCATTGCGCGCCGAGGAAACAGCGCCGTACGACCTGCCGGACGCACGCGGCCACTTCGGTCCCTACGGCGGCAGCTTCGTCTCCGAAACCCTGACCCATGCACTGACCGAGTTGCGCGAAGCGTATGCGCACTACCAGAACGACCGCGAGTTCATGGAGGAATTCCATTACGAACTCAAGCATTTCGTCGGCCGTCCCAGCCCGATCTATCACGCCAAGCGCTGGTCCGAGATCGTCGGCGGCGCGCAAATCTACTTCAAGCGCGAGGACCTGAACCACACCGGCGCCCACAAGATCAACAACGTGATCGGCCAGGCGCTGCTGGCAAAGCGCATGGGCAAGCCGCGCGTCATCGCCGAGACCGGCGCCGGCCAGCACGGTGTGGCTACTGCGACCATCTGCGCCCGTTTCGGCCTCGAATGCGTGGTCTACATGGGCAGCGAGGACACCCGCCGGCAGGTGCAGAACCTGTACCGGATGGAGCTGCTGGGCGCGAAGGTAGTGCCGGTGGAGTCGGGCTCGAAGACCCTGAAGGACGCGCTCAACGAAGCGATGCGCGACTGGGTCACCAACATCGAGAACACCTTCTACATCATCGGCACCGTGGCGGGTCCGCACCCGTACCCGATGATGGTGCGCGACTTCCAGTCCGTGATCGGCAACGAGTGCCTGACCCAGATGCCCGAAATGACCGGCCGCCAGCCTGACTACGTGCTGGCCTGCATCGGCGGCGGTTCGAATGCGATGGGTATTTTCTACCCGTACATCGAGCACAAGGATGTGCAGCTGATCGGCGTCGAAGCCGCGGGCGATGGCATCGAGACCGGCCGTCACTCCGCTTCGCTGCTGGCCGGCAGCGCCGGCGTGCTGCATGGCAACCGGACCTATCTGCTGCAGGACAAGAACGGCCAGATCATCGAGACCCACTCCGTGTCCGCCGGTCTCGACTACCCCGGCGTCGGCCCCGAGCATGCATGGCTGAAGGACATCGGCCGGGCACAGTACGTGTCCATCACCGACGACGAGGCGATCGACGCGTTCCACAAGAGCTGCCGCATCGAGGGCATCATCCCGGCGCTGGAATCGGCGCATGCGCTGGCCTATGCGGCCAAGCTGGCCGCCACGCTTCCCAGGGACAAGACCATCCTGGTCAACCTGTCGGGCCGCGGCGACAAGGACATGCACACGGTCGCCGAACGCGACAAGCGCGCGCTGTAAGCCACGGTCCCTTGCGAACCCGTTAATTCCCAGCCGGCGCCTGGCGCCGGCTGCCTCACCTACAGGCATGCCATGTCCCGCATTACACCTACCTTCGCCGCATTGGCGGCGCAAAAAAGAACCGCGCTGATCACCTTTATCACCGCCGGCGACCCGGCGCCCGAACTGACCGTGCCGCTGATGCACTCGCTGGTTGCCGGCGGCGTCGACCTGCTCGAGCTCGGCGTGCCGTTTTCCGACCCGATGGCCGAAGGGCCGGTCATCCAGCGCGCCAGCGAGCGCGCGCTGAAGCATGGCGTCGGCACCAGTGACGTGCTCGGCTATGTCCGCGAATTTCGCCGCACCAACAAGACCACGCCGGTGGTGCTGATGGGTTATGCCAACCCGATCGAATGCATGGGCCAGCAAGCCTTCGTCGATGCCGCGCACGACGCCGGCGTCGACGGCACCATCGTGGTCGACTACCCGCCTGAGGAGTGCGAGGACTTTGCCCGGATGATGAAGGAAAAGGAGATGGACACCATCTTCCTGCTGGCCCCGACCTCCACCGAGGAACGCATACGCCAGGTCGCCCGGGTCGGCGGCGGCTTCAGCTATTACGTGTCGCTCAAGGGCGTGACCGGCGCCGGCAACATCGACATCGCCGACGTCAGCCGCCGCCTCGAGCACATTCGCGCCCACGTGAAATTGCCGATCGGCGTCGGCTTCGGCATCCGCGACGCCGCCACTGCCAAGGCGATCGCCTCGGTGGCCGACGGCGTGGTGATCGGCAGCCGCATCATCCAGGAGATGGAAAATGCGCCGCTGGACGAGGCGGTCAGCGTTGCCCATGCCTTTGTCGCCAGCATTCGCGCCGCGCTCGACGAGCGGAACACGGCGGCTGTCACGCCGGTGTAATATTGCCCCCTCGCGCGCGGCGGGCGTTGGCCGCCGCGCCAGGTGGGCCATCCCGAGAACAGCACAATATTGAAATGAGGTCGCCATGAGCTGGCTAGAAAAACTGTTACCCCCGCGCATACAACGGTCGGGCACTGCCAACCGCAAGTCCATGCCCGAAGGTCTCTGGGTCAAGTGCCCGTCCTGCGAAGCGGTGCTGTACCGCACCGATCTCGAATCGAATCTCCACGTTTGCCCCAAGTGCAGCCACCATCTCCGCATCCGTGCCCGCGAACGGCTGGACTCGCTGCTCGATGCCGAAGGCCGGTACGAGATAGGCCATGAGGCTTTGCCGGTCGACACGCTGAAGTTCAAGGACAGCAAGAAATACCCGGAGCGCCTGAAAGCCGCGATGGAAGCGACCGGCGAGACCGATGCGCTGATCGTGCTGGGCGGCGCCATCATGACGCTGCCGGTCGTGGTGGCCTGCTTCGAATTCGAGTTCATGGGCGGCTCGATGGGTTCGGTGGTCGGCGAGCGTTTCGTGCGCGGCGCCCAGGTCGCACTGGAACAGAAACTGCCGTTCATCTGCATCACCGCCACCGGCGGCGCCCGCATGCAGGAAGGCTTGCTGTCGCTGATGCAAATGGCGAAGACGACTTCCATGCTGACCAAGCTGTCGGAAAAGAAACTGCCGTTCATTTCCGTGCTGACCGACCCGACCATGGGTGGCGTGTCGGCCTCCTTCGCCTTCATGGGCGACGTCGTGATTGCCGAGCCGAAGGCGCTGATCGGCTTTGCCGGACCGCGCGTGATCGAGAACACCGTCCGTGAAAAACTGCCGGAAGGTTTCCAGCGCGCCGAGTTCCTGGTGCAGAAGGGCGCGGTGGACATGATCGTCGACCGCCGCAAGATGCGCGAGGAAATCGCCCGGCTGCTGGCGCTGCTGCAAAACCAGTCGGCCGATATCCTGGCCTGAAGAACGATGCAGCCACGGGCCCGGTCCTGTTTTCAGGTCCGGGCCTTTTCATTTCCCACCCCGTCTCCAGATAAGCCGTCATGAACAGCATGCCAATCAACCTAGCCGACTGGCTGACCCGCCTTGAATCCCTGCACCCCAAGGCCATCGACATGGGCCTGGAACGGGTCGCCCGCGTACGCGACGCGCTGGGCTTGAAGCTCGATTGCCCGGTCATTACCGTCGGCGGCACCAACGGCAAGGGCTCCACCTGCGCAATGCTGGAAGCCATCCTGCTGCAGGCCGGCTACAAGGTCGGCCTCTACACGTCGCCGCACCTGGTGCATTTCAACGAGCGGGCCAGGGTCGCCGGCGAGATCGCCAGCGACGACGCGCTGGTGGAACAGTTCGCTGCAGTCGAGGCAGCCCGCGGCGATGTGTCGCTGACCTATTTCGAATTCACCACGCTGGCGATCCTGCGGCTGTTTGCGCAATCGGGGCTGGACGCGGTCATCCTCGAGGTCGGCCTGGGTGGCAGGCTGGACGCGGTCAACGTGATCGATGCCGACGTCGCCGTTGTCACCAGCGTCGATATCGACCACACCGAATACCTGGGCGTGACCCGCGAGCAGATCGGGTTCGAGAAGGCCGGCATCTTCCGCGCCGGCCGGCCGGCGATTTGCAGCGACCCGGTGCCGCCAAAGTCGTTGATCGACCATGCTGAAAAAATCGGCGCCGACCTGTGGTTGCTTGGGCGCGACTTCAATTATTCCGGCGACAAGCAGCAATGGAACTACGGCGGGCGCAGCGTGCGCCGCAATGCGCTCGGCTACCCCGGCCTGCGTGGCGCCAACCAGTTGCTCAATGCCTGCGCTGCGCTTGCTGCGCTGGAAGCGCTGCGCGACCGGCTGCCGCTGGGCGCGCAGGAAGTGCGCAGCGGGCTGGCCATGGTGGAACTGCCCGGACGCTTCCAGGTGCTTCCCGGGCTGCCCACTGTCATTCTCGATGTTGCGCATAATCCACATGCGGCAGCCGCACTTGCACAGAATCTCGGCAACATGGGTTTCCATCCGTACACCTATGCGGTGTTTGGCGCGATGGCGGACAAGGATATCGACGGCATCATTGCGCATATGAAACCGCACGTCGATCACTGGTGCGTGGCGGATTTGCCGCTGCCCAGGGCGGCGGCGGCGGTTGATATTGCAGCAAGGCTGTCTGAAGCAGGCGTCGTTGGCGCCGGCGCGGCAGATGCCGAACACAGCGTTAAAACCTTCGCCACGCCGGCCGAGGCCTATGCAAATGCGCGAAGCAGGGCAGGGGAGAATGATAGAATTGCTGTTTTCGGATCTTTCCTCACCGTAGCAGGCGTAATTGCTGCACGTAAATCCGAATATCACTGACAGATTCAGCATCAATCGCATGGGCTTGCTCTCATTCCTCCGTAAAAACAAACAGGAATCACGCTCCGAAAGCACGTTCCAAAGTCGTGCGGAAGAGGATTCCGACGCTGTCCGCAATCGCGGCAAGCGCAAGACTGGCAAGGAACGCGGCAAGACGCCGGACCCAGTTCTTCCCGAGAAAAAGCGCGCCCGGCGGCGCCTGGTCGGGGCAATCGCATTGGTGCTGGCTGCCGTGGTCGGCCTGCCCATGATTCTCGACTCGGAACCCAAGCCGGTCACCGACGACATCGCCATCGACATTCCCTCCAAGGACAAGCGCTCGCAAGGCGGCACGGTCCAGACTGCGCCGCCCGTTGCCAATGTCGCCAAGGCGCCTTCCAGCATCGCCCTGGACAAGGATGAGGAAGTCATCGACCCAGCCATGTTGCCGCCGCCGGCAGATGCCGGTCCCTCGACGGCCGCCCGCTCCGAAATGCCGCAGTTGGTGAAGCCGGAACCGCGGCCCCGGCCTGAGCCGAAGACGGAGCCGAAGTCGGAGCCCAAGGCCGATGCACCGAAACCGGCCAAGATCGAGCCGAAGCCCGAGCGCAAGACCGAGCTGGCCCATGCGAAGCCGGCCGAGAAGGTCGATGAAGCCAGCCGCGCCAGGGCTATCCTCGAAGGCCGTCCGGAGCCGAAGGCAGATGCCAGGGCGGAGCCGAAGAAGGAATCTGGCCGCTTCGTGGTGCAGGTCGCCGCCCTCGCGGCCCAGGACAAGGTCGATGAATTGCAGGACAAGCTGAAGTCGGCCGGCATTGCTTCCTTTACCCAAAAAGTTTCGACCGACAGCGGCAGCCGCACGCGGATCCGGGTCGGACCGTTCGGCAGCAAGGAAGAGGCAGACCGGGTGCGGGCCAAGCTCTCCCGGATCGGACTGACGGGCACGCTGGTGCCGGCCTGATGTCGGCGGCGCATGACGGGCAGTGACGCTATTCGATTACCTGACCCTGTTCGTGCTGGTCGCCTCGATCATTATCAGCACCTCCCGCGGCGTTGTCCGGGAAGTGTTGTCGCTGGCGAGTTGGGTAGCGGCGTTCATGGTCGCCAACTTGTATGGCGAAACATTGGCGCAGTTGCTGCCAGACATGGTGCCAGGTGCGCTGACCCGGCTGATCATTGCCTTCGTGTTGCTGTTCATCGGCACGAGGCTGCTGATGGGCTTGCTGATATTGATGTGCGAATCCCTGATCAAGGCCAGCGGTCTTTCTTTTGTCGATCGCAGCCTGGGAAGCGTGTTCGGTCTCGCGCGCGGAATGCTGATCGTGCTGGTGACCGTCATTCTCTGTGGCATGACAGCCATCCCGCAGCAACCTTTCTGGAAAGATGCGATGCTTAGTCCCTACGCCGAATCGGCGGCACGCAGCGTCAAGCCTTTCCTGCCGGATGAATTTGCCCGGCATGTACAGTTTTGAATTGTCTTAGTCAGGAGCTCCACCATGTGTGGCATTGCAGGCGTCGTCTCCCAAAGTCCCGTCAACCAGCTGATCTACGATGCGCTGCTCCTGCTGCAGCATCGTGGCCAGGATGCGGCGGGCATCGCAACCAATCAGGGCAACAAGTTCTACATGCACAAGGCGAACGGCCTGGTGCGGGACGTATTCCGTACCCGCAACATGCGCTCGCTGCTGGGCAATATGGGCATCGGCCAGTGCCGTTACCCGACGGCCGGCTCGTCCAGCGAGGAAGAAGCGCAGCCGTTCTACGTCAATGCGCCGTTCGGCATCACGCTGGCCCATAACGGCAACCTGACCAACTGGGAACAGCTGAAAATCGAGATGTTCCGCAACGACCGCCGGCACATCAACACCAGTTCCGACTCCGAGGTGCTGCTCAACGTGCTGGCGCATGAAATCCAGCAGGCGACGCTCGGTTATTCGCTGGATCCTGCAGCGCTGTTCAAGGCCGTGGCGTCGGTACACCGGCGGGTTCGCGGCTCGTATGCGGTGGTTGCGCAGATCGCCGGCTTCGGACTGCTGGCGTTCCGCGATCCGTACGGCATCCGTCCGCTGTGCCTGGGTGTCAACGAGACCAACAGCGGCACGGAATACCTGGTGGCCAGCGAATCGGTTGCGCTGGAAGGCCTGGGTTTTCGCTTCGTGCGCGACGTGATCCCGGGCGAGGCGATCTTCATCGACGTCGACGGAAACATGAGCAGCCAGCAATGCGCCGACAACCCGGTGCTCAATCCCTGTGCATTCGAATTCGTCTACCTGGCCCGGCCCGACTCCATCATCGACGGCGCCTCGGTTTACCATTCACGCCTGAAGATGGGCGAATACCTGGCCGACAAGATCAAGCGCGAGTTCAGCACCGGCGACATCGACGTCGTCATGCCGATTCCCGATTCGGCACGGCCGTCCACCATCGAACTGGCATTGAAGCTCAATCTCGATTACCGGGAAGGGTTCATCAAGAACCGGTATATCGGCCGCACCTTCCTGATGCCGGGCCAGGCCATACGCCGCAAGTCGGTGCGCCAGAAGCTCAATGCCATCGGCTCCGAGTTCAAGGGCAAGAGCGTGCTGCTGGTCGATGACTCCATCGTGCGCGGCACCACCAGCCGGGAAATCGTGCAAATGGCGCGCGACGCCGGCGCCCGCCGCGTCATCTTCGCGTCGGCCGCGCCGCCGGTGAAGTTTCCGAACGTCTATGGCATCGACATGCCGACCCGCAGCGAACTGATCGCCTATGGCCGCACCGACGAGGAAGTCTGCCGCGAAATCACGGCCGATGCGCTGGTATACCAGGACCTCGACGCCCTCAAGCGGTCGATCTCCGACGCTAACCCGTCGATCAAGGCCTTCGAGGCTTCCTGCTTCGACGGCGATTACGTCACCGGCGACATCTCCCGCGACTACCTCGACCGCATCGAGTATGCCCGCGGCAACCCGGAGCCGGCCAACGACGACATGGTGCGTTCCCAGCTCAACCTGTCGCTGGCGCCGGCTGACTGATCATCCAGCCTGGACCGTGCCGGCGTCGGCACGGCCCCTGCCGCTTCCAGGCTTTTCCAGATTTCCGACATGAACGACAAACGACAATACGGTTTCACCACCACGATTCTGCATGGCGATCGCCAGAAAGACATCGAACACGGTTCGCTGCACAAGCCCATCCATACCTCGGTAGCCTTCGGCTACAAGGATGCGCGGCAACTGGCCGCGGTATTCCAGGGCAAGCAGCCTGGCTATCGCTACGGCAGGCAGGGAAATCCGACCGTGTCCGCGCTGGAGGACAAGGTCAACGAGATGGAGAACGGCTACGGCACCATCTGTTTCTCGACCGGCATGGCGGCCATCGGCGCGGTGGCACAGGCGCTGCTGCGCGACGGCGACCATGTCGTGTCGTCGGCGTTCCTGTTTGGCAATACCAACAGCCTGTGGCAAACGGTGGCAGCGCAGGGCGTGACGGTTTCCATGGTCGACGCGACCGATGTCGCCAACGTGGAAGCGGCATTGACCCCGGCGACGCGGGTCGTATTCGTGGAGACCATTGCCAACCCGCGCACCCAGGTGGCCGACCTTGCACGCATCGGCGCGCTGTGCCGCGAGCGCGGCATCCTCTACATCGTCGACAACACCATGACCTCGCCCTACCTGTTCCAGCCGAAGCAGGCGGGCGCAGGCCTAGTGGTCAATGCGCTGACCAAGTCCATTGCCGGGCATGGCATTGCGCTCGGCGGCAGCCTGACCGACACCGGGACCTATGACTGGACCTGTTACCCGCATATCGCGGAGAACTACCGGAAATTCCCCGCGGTGCAGTGGGGCATGGCGCAGATCCGCGCGAAAGCCCTGCGTGACTTCGGCGGGTCGCTGGGGCCGGAAGCGGCGCACCATATCGCAGTGGGCGCGGAGACCATGGCGCTGCGGCTCGAACGCGAATGCGCGAACGCGATGGCGCTGGCGCACATGCTGGAAGCGGACGAGCGGGTAGCGGCAGTGCATTATCCTGGCCTCCCGTCCCACCCGCAGCATCGGCTCGCCGGCGAGTTGTTCCGCGCCTATGGCAGCCTGTTGAGCTTCGAGCTGAAGGACAACATCGACTGCTTCGACTTCCTGAACCGGCTCCAGCTTGCCATACCGGCCAGCAATCTCGGAGATACCCGTACCCTCGTCATCCCGGTCGCGCATACCATCTTCTACGAGATGGGGGCGGAACGGCGTGCGAGCATGGGGATAGCGGAGTCGCTGATCAGGGTATCGGTCGGGATCGAGGACACCGACGACCTGGTACAGGATTTCCGGCAGGCGCTGGACGTCTGAGTCTGCTCACGGTCGGCAGTCGGGCCGAGACCCGGCTTGGTCGTCCGGCAGGCTAAGCCGGAGTTGCTTCATCCGCCAGCCGGGCTTAGCTGCGAAGCCGCCTTTGCCGTGGCATGGCTGGCTGGCTGCACAGCGCAAGACGCCATTGCAGCGTGTGCTGGACGGGTGAAGCGTCGAATCGCTCACTGCCGTGGGGAGTAGCCGGGTGTTCGTCCCGGCAGCCGAC